>NZ_NJGF01000009.1:0-191073 GCF_002209985.1 Bacillus sp. K2I17 | reverse complement strand
GTTACCTTGAACGCCTTGAGGTCCAGTAGCACCAGTGGCACCAGTGTTACCTTGAACACCTTGAGGACCAGTGGCACCCGTGGCACCAGTAGCACCAGTGTTACCTTGAGGTCCTTGAGGACCAGTAGGTCCAGGAGGCCCACCAGAAGGTCCGGTAGGTCCGGTAACTCCTATACCAGTGGCACCGGTAGCACCTGTGTTACCTTGAGGCCCAGTGGCACCAGTAGCACCCGTGTTACCTTGAGGTCCCGTGGCACCGGTAGCACCTGTGTTACCTTGAGGCCCAGTAGCACCCGTGTTACCTTGAATACCTTGAGGTCCAGTGGCACCAGTAGCGCCCGTGTTACCTTGAACGCCTTGAGGTCCCGTGGCACCGGTAGCACCAGTAGCACCTGTGTTACCTTGAACGCCTTGAGGCCCAGTGGCACCAGTAGCACCCGTGTTACCTTGAGGCCCAGTGGCACCAGTAGCACCCGTGTTACCTTGAATACCTTGAGGTCCAGTGGCACCAGTAGCACCCGTGTTACCTTGAGGCCCAGTGGCACCAGTAGCACCTGTATTACCTTGAACACCTTGAGGTCCAGTAGCACCAGTAGCGCCCGTGTTACCTTGAACGCCTTGAGGTCCAGTAGCACCAGTAGCGCCCGTGTTACCTTGAACGCCTTGAGGTCCAGTGGCACCAGTAGCGCCCGTGTTACCTTGAGGCCCAGTGGCACCGGTAGCACCAGTAGCGCCTGTGTTACCTCGAGGCCCAGTGGCACCAGTAGCGCCCGTGTTACCTTGAGGCCCAGTGGCACCAGTAGCGCCCGTGTTACCTTGAGGTCCGGTAGCACCAGTAGCGCCCGTGTTACCTCGAGGTCCGGTAGCACCAGTAGTGCCCGTGTTACCTCGAGGTCCGGTAGCACCAGTAGCGCCCGTATTACCTCGAGGTCCGGTAGCGCCAGTAGCGCCTGCTGGCCCAGTAGGCCCAGTAGGCCCGGTAGGTCCTTTAATGAATGAAGCAGAATTAACTAGAGCGGTTTGTAATGCTGCTATTAATTTAAGAAGCTCTTGAAGTGTGCAAGGGTCGATTCGGAATAGTTTTGTAATGTATAGTAAATAATTAATTAGATTTTGAAGCTCGATAAATACAGCGCTTGCTACGAAGGTTGGATTTTTTAATATAGTTATTAAGTTTTTAATAATAGCTAACCCTTGTGCTTTCAGGGAGGAAGTAGCGTCTAGTGAACAAATAAATTTACTTAGTAGGTTCAATGTATCGATTAGATCTTCAATGTTTTGAGGAGATGGATTTGCGAAAAGTTTTGGGATTGTTTTTGTTAAATCAATAATGATTGCACGGAATGTTCTAAGTTGTACCTTAGTAACTGGGATTGATGGGGTATTTGGGATTCGTCCGGCGCTACTTGGAAAGCATGGTTTGGAGAATTTGTTCTGACTGTCGTTAAAATGAGACATTAAATCTCTCCTTTCTCATGAGGATATGAACGAAACTCATCATAGTAGATGCAAAAATTAGTTAAATGGTCATAGTAAAATCGTTTGTTTAAAGAAAAAATAGAAAAAACGCCTTATCGTAAGGCGTTTTTTCTATTTTCTGCGTATTGATAATATCGTTTTAGTGAAACTTTTGATTTGAATCCAGCTAGTTTTATAATTTCTGACTCCGGAGTTTCTTTTTTTATTAAGTTTAAAATATAGGTGTTACGAAAGTGTTGTCCTGAGATTCCTTTGCGTAAATTAGCTCTAGATACTTCAAGGCGAATCATTTTTTGGATAGCGATTTCTGTTAATCCCTTCGGTGCATCATTTTCGTATACCCATCTGTATGTTCCACGATTAAAATCAAATGCGATAAATAATGGGTCATGGCTATGATATTTTGGACGAACGGGTTCAGGGATGCTTTTGTAATAAGCATATAGTTGTTTTTTGTCTTCGTTAGTTAATGTAATTGTTCTTTCTACCCCTGCGGTTGCTGGGATAGATAATGTGTTAGTTTCAAAGTGGACGTGATGCAGAGTTAATGCTGTAAGTTCCTGTAAGGATAATCCATAGTCGATTAATAAGTTTAAAATAACGATATTACGATCTATCAATAAAGGGCGCACAGGACGTTGTTTTTCTGAAAGTCCTTCCAATGAAGAGACTATATGTTTTAATCTTTTTTCCTCATCAGATGAAATGAAATCTTCATCGCGAAGCCTGCGGTCTGGTTGGATAGAAATTTCCATATTCTTTAATGGATTAGGGATGTTTAGAAAGTGATGCATTCTATTTAATACAATAAATACACGGTGCATCGTTTTCTCTGAGTAATGTCGATTCTTTTTTAAGTCGAAAAAATAATCTTCATAGTCTTTTGTACAAAGTGTAGCCCATATATTACTGGAAGGGAGCTTTTTGTTTTTTTTTAACCAATGTCCGAAATCTTCAATGTCATAAACATAACGTTTAATGGTTGAAGGTTTTCGGCCTTTATTCAATAAAAAAATAGAAAAGGCTTGTATTGTATCATGGAATTCCGTTGTCTCCATAGTCCCACCACCTTCATTATTTCTTATATTATAGCAAACTTTTCTGAAAATAGTCATTTGCAAGGGAGACAGGAATAATAATATTTGGTGAGTGGATAAAGCGAAATTTTAATCAGTGGGATTTTGTTAATCCATCGCTGATCATTAGCCTGCACCAATCGGGCATTTACGGGCAATTATCTGCCGCCTAACTTCCTAATATTTGCTGAATTTTGAGGTGGGAGTCTTACTGCTCGCAAATAGCGGGATAAAATGAGGTGATTGTATGGAACAATCGATGCGAAAGAAAAATAATAATCAAATTAATATTGTGTTAAATCATCGAAAGAAAATTTCTTTACCAGCCGCAGAAAATAAAACAGTAATTTCAAATGAAACTACTACGAAACATGAGATGCTGCAAAGAATTGAAGAAGAAATGGGAAAGCTTATTGGGATGGATGATATAAAAAAGATAATAAAAGAAATATATGCTTGGATTTATGTAAATAAAAAAAGACAAGAAATAGGGTTAAAGTCTGAGAAGCAAGTACTCCATATGTTGTTTAAAGGGAATCCAGGTACAGGGAAGACAACTGTTGCTAGAATGATAGGGAAATTGTTGTTTGAGATGAATATTCTATCAAAAGGGCACTTAGTTGAAGCTGAACGTGCGGATCTTGTAGGAGAGTACATCGGTCATACAGCTCAAAAAACAAGAGATTTAATAAAAAAAGCAATGGGAGGTATTTTGTTTATTGATGAGGCGTATTCATTAGCCCGAGGGGGAGAAAAAGATTTTGGGAAAGAAGCAATTGATACACTCGTAAAGCATATGGAAGATAAACAACACGGTTTTGTATTGATATTAGCCGGATATTCAAGAGAAATGAATCACTTTCTTTCATTAAATCCAGGTCTGCAATCACGTTTTCCGTTTATAATTGAATTTGCGGATTACTCAGTAAATCAGCTGTTAGAAATAGGGAAGAGGATGTATGAAGAACGTGAATACCAGTTATCGAAAGAGGCTGAATGGAAATTTAGAGATCATTTACATGCCGTAAAGTACTCATCGCAAATTACATCGTTTAGTAATGGAAGATATGTACGGAATATTGTTGAAAAATCGATTCGTACACAGGCTATGCGGTTGTTGCAAGAGGATACGTATGATAAATATGATTTAATTGGGATATCAAGTTGTGATTTGATGCTTGAAGAGGAGACGCACAGTACGTAAACTGTGCGTCTGTTCTTTGTATAAGTGCTTTTACTCTTTTTTTGCTTTTTCTTGATAAGATTTATGGAAGTGTTCCATTTTAGCGCTTTTTTCGTGTGCAGAATTAGGATCGTGTCCAATTTGACCTACTGAGCTTTTTTGAGCGCCTTTATTAACATGGTTTGTCATTTGTATTCACCTCGCTTTGAGGATTAGTATAAACATTATGTAAAGAAAAACTCATTAGAAAAGAAAAACCTCTTTACGATATGTAAAGAGGTTAGATTGCTATTTATGCATTGAACGTTCTTTTGTATCGATACGTCTATGCGGTAAATGCCATTTGTAATGAATAGAAACCATGCGGAAGCAAACAATTAAAATGAATAAGGTATATAGAGCCCAATCGCTAACAATAATTTGAGCGCCGATTAAGAAACCTGCTAGAATCGTCCAAAAGGCATATACTTCAGCTCGAAGGACGAGAGGTTTTCTGCGGGCTAAAAGATCGCGGATGATACCACCGCCAATACCAGTTAAAACAGCTGCTACGATTGTAGCGCTAATTGGTAAATTTAATTTTTGAGCATATAATGCTCCTTGTACGGCGAATGCTGATAAGCCAATAGCATCAGTGATATTTTCCCACTTTTTCCAATGTCTAATTAATTTATTAGGAAAAAGAAAAATAATCGTCATTGATAGTAGTGCGATTTGGAATAACATGTCTTGTTGCCAAAACGCGACAATCGGATAACCGATTAATAAATTACGAAGGGCACCTCCCCCAAATGCGGTTGCCATTCCTAAAATATACACCCCGAAAATATCATAATCCTCTTCCATTGCAACAATGGCTCCGCTTAGTGCGAAAGCGATTGTGCCTATGATGCTAAAAATCTCCCATGCCATGAATTTTCTCCCCCGCTAACTAGATGAAATGTGCTTCCTCTGCTATTATATTAGAAGGTTTAAATTTCGAAAAGGATGAGTGAACATATTTGATGGAAGAAAAAGAAAAAGTCATATTAGTAGGCTGTCAATTGCCACAAGATGATGATGAAAAGTTTATGCATTCCATGAAAGAGCTTGCATCGCTAGCGAAGACTGCACGAGCAGAATTGTTAGTGTCTACAACGCAAAAACGACCGAAGTTTCATCCGGCGACCTATATAGGTAAAGGTAAATTAGAAGAGCTTACAATGTTAACGGAAGAATTAGAACCGGATGTTATCGTATTTAATAACGAATTAACGCCGAGTCAAATTCGGAATTTATCCTCAGTATTAGATGCGAGGGTGATTGATCGAACGCAACTAATATTAGATATTTTTGCGCAACGTGCGAAGTCGAGGGAAGGTAAGCTTCAAGTAGAATTAGCTCAGTTGCAATATACAATGCCACGTCTTATGGGGCAAGGATTGTCTTTATCACGTCTTGGTGGTGGTATTGGAACGAGAGGGCCGGGTGAGACGAAACTTGAGACGGATCGTCGTCATATTCGATCACGCGTTGATGAAATAAAGAAACAACTTGCAGTTGTTGTGGAGCATCGAAAAAGATATCGTGAGAGAAGAAAAGATAATAAAGTATTTCAAGTTTCATTAATAGGGTATACGAATGCGGGAAAATCTACACTGTTTAATAGATTGACGGAAGCAGATACGTTTGAAGAAAACTTGTTGTTTGCAACGCTAGACCCGACGACAAGGAAGATGCCGTTACCTTCAGGTTATACAGTATTACTAACTGATACGGTGGGCTTTATACAAGATTTACCTACGTCATTAATTGCTGCTTTTCGTTCGACATTAGAAGAAGCTGGTGAAGCGGATGTTATTTTACATGTAGTTGATTCAGCGGATCCTAATTATGTAGGGCATGAGAAAACAGTAAAACAATTATTGTCAGAACTTGAAATTAATCATATTCCTATTATTACGTTATATAATAAAAAAGATGAATTACATCAAAACTTTATTCCGTTTCCGAAAAGTGACTTCTTAATGACTAGTGCCTTTGAACAAAGTGATTTATTGCATATAAAAGAAGCGATAGAAACGAAAATGAAGGAAGAAATGAATCGTTATCAAGTGGAAATTCCACCGAGTGAAGGTAAGTTGTTAACGCTATTAAAGACGGAGACGCTATTAACAAAGATGGAGTTTCTGGAAGATAAATTTGTATATAATTGCGTGGGGTATATTTTTGCTCATTCATCGCTTAATGTGCAATTAAAGAGATTTTTAGTGGAAGAAGGAGAAAATAAAAATGTTTGATCGTTTGAAAAATGGAGAAAAAATTGCTCCAATCGTAAAAGAAGTAGAGAGCCAGATTACAGAAGTACATAAACGCGCGGATGAAGTAATTGAAAGCAATCAGTTTCGAGTGTTAGAAAGTTTCCGTAAACATAAAATTAGTGACTCGCATTTTATTCCGACGACAGGTTACGGTTATGATGATATTGGCCGTGATACGTTAGAAAAAGTGTATGCGGATGTATTTGGAGCGGAAGCTGGTCTTGTTCGTCCGCAAATTATTTCAGGTACTCATGCTATTTCTACAGCGTTATTCGGTGTTTTACGTCCGGGAGATGAGTTATTGTACATCACTGGCAAACCGTATGATACATTAGAAGAAATCGTTGGTGTACGCGGAAAAGGTGTAGGTTCATTTAAAGAATATAATATTGGTTATAATGCAGTTCCGCTTACTGAAGAGGGGCTTGTTGATTTTGGAGCTGTTGCGACTGCAATTCATAGTAATACGAAGATGATTGGGATTCAGCGCTCAAAAGGTTATGCTACTCGTCCATCGTTTACTATTTCTCAAATTAAAGAGATGATAGCATTCGTTAAAGAAATTAAACCTGATGTTGTTGTGTTTGTAGATAACTGTTATGGTGAGTTTATTGAAGAGCAAGAACCATGTCATGTAGGTGCAGATTTAATGGCAGGTTCGCTTATTAAAAACCCTGGTGGTGGAATTGTTAAAACTGGTGGTTACATTGTTGGTAAAGAACAGTATGTTGAAGCGTGTGCATATCGTTTAACATCTCCGGGAATCGGTGCGGAAGCAGGGGCATCTTTATACAGTCTGCAAGAAATGTATCAAGGTTTCTTCTTAGCGCCGCATGTAGCGGGACAAGCGCTAAAAGGTGCGATTTTTACAGCTGCATTTTTAGAGAAGTTAGGAATGAATACATCACCAGCATGGAATGCACCAAGAACAGATTTAATTCAGTCTGTTCAATTTGATGATAAAGATCGTATGATTGCATTCTGCCAAGCGATTCAATATGCATCTCCAATTAATTCTCACTTCACTCCATATGCCAACTATATGCCGGGTTATGAAGATGATGTAATTATGGCTGCGGGAACGTTTATTCAAGGTGCAAGTATTGAATTGTCAGCTGATGGTCCAATTCGTCCGCCTTATGTTGCTTACGTGCAAGGTGGATTAACTTATTCACATGTGAAGATTGCGATTTGTTCTGCAATTGATGCGTTAATTGAAAAAGAATTATTAACAATTTCTTAAGGGGAAGCTGTCGATTTCGACAGCTTTTTTCGTGTGAAAGTAATGATTAATCTCATTAGAAAAAAGAATGAAAAAATTTATAAAAAAATCATGTAAGAAAAGCTAACATCTATTGACACTAAACATAACATGGTATAAAATGAGAAGCAGTTAAGGCGAAGGAGGAACTGAAACAATGAAAGAAGATAGACGTTCTGCCCCGCTGTTTCCTATTGGTATTGTTATGGATTTAACACAATTATCTGCACGTCAAATTCGCTACTATGAAGAGCATAATCTTGTTTCTCCAACCCGTACAAAGGGGAATCGTAGATTATTTTCATTTAACGATGTAGATAAGTTGTTAGAGATTAAAGATTTATTAGATCAAGGCTTGAATATGGCTGGTATTAAACAAGTGTTACTAATGAAAGTAAATCAAACAGAAACAGTGAAAGTAAAAGAAGAAACGAAAGAAATTTCAAAAACTGAGCTTCGCAAAATACTTCGAGATGAACTACAACATACAGGTAGATTTAATCGGACTTCATTGCGACAAGGTGACATTTCAAGGTTTTTTCACTAAAGATAACTGATTCTGAAGGTGTTTAGAGGGACTAAGGAGGAATTTATAATGGCTAGGTACACAAGAGAAGATATTTTCCGTTTGGCGAAAGAAGAGAATGTAAAGTATATCCGCTTACAATTTACGGACCTTTTAGGAGTAATTAAAAACGTAGAAATTCCAGTGAGCCAATTAACAAAAGCTCTTGATAACAAAATGATGTTTGATGGATCTTCTATTGAAGGTTTCGTACGTATTGAAGAATCTGATATGTACTTATATCCAGATTTAGATACTTGGGTAATTTTCCCTTGGACAGCTGAAAAAGGAAAAGTAGCTCGATTAATCTGTGATATTTACAATGCAGATGGCACTCCATTTGATGGCGATCCACGTAACAACTTAAAGCGTGTATTAAAAGAAATGGAAGCATTGGGATTCTCAGATTTCAATCTTGGACCAGAGCCAGAATTCTTCCTATTTAAAGTAGATGAAAAAGGAAATCCAACATTAGAATTAAACGATAACGGTGGATACTTCGACCTTGCGCCGATGGATCTAGGGGAAAACTGTCGTCGTGATATCGTTCTTGAACTTGAAGAAATGGGCTTTGAAATTGAAGCGTCTCACCATGAGGTTGCTCCAGGGCAACACGAAATTGACTTTAAATATGCAAATGCAATTCGCTCATGTGATGACATTCAAACATTCAAACTTGTTGTAAAAACAATTGCTCGTAAACACGGTTTACACGCAACATTTATGCCAAAACCATTATATGGTGTGAACGGTTCAGGTATGCACTGTAACTTATCACTATTCAAAAATGGTGAGAACGTATTCTTCGATCAAAACGGTGACTTACAATTAAGTGATGATGCTCGTCACTTCATCGCAGGTATTTTAAAACATGCACCAGCATTTACAGCGGTAGCAAATCCAACTGTAAACTCTTACAAGCGTTTAGTACCTGGATACGAAGCTCCTTGTTACGTAGCATGGTCTGCACAAAACCGTAGCCCATTAGTACGTATCCCTGCATCTCGTGGTATTAGTACACGCGTAGAAGTACGTAGTGTTGACCCAGCTGCAAACCCATATTTAGTAATGGCTACATTATTAGCAGCAGGTCTTGATGGAATTAAAAACAAATTAACTCCACCAGCTGCAGTAGACCGTAACATCTATGTAATGACAAAAGAAGAGCGCGAAGAAGCAGGTATCGTTGACTTACCAGCAACATTAGCGCAAGCATTAGTTACATTACAATCTAATGAAGTAGTATGCGGTGCACTAGGAGAACATTTACTTGAGCACTTCATCGAAGCAAAAGAGATTGAGTGGGACATCTTCCGCACGCAAGTTCACCAATGGGAACGCGATCAATATATGTCTCTATACTAAGAGAGAAAAAAGCCTTGATACTACGGTATCAGGGCTTTTTTTTATTTGTGGGCAAATATAAAGGCTTGTGAAATGAATTAGATGGGTGCCCGCAAAGTGCTCGAAAAAAGTCATGTGGATTATTTAAAATGCGTGCTAGCTATGAATGAAAATGTGGAAGTTGAAATATGGTGTGGATGTATTTAATTCGAAAATTAAGTATTGAAAAATATAGTACCTTGCAATGAATAATACTAAGTGGTATATTATGGATATAACGGGTACCGTGTATTGAATAGTACTGAAATGAGAAAGGGGGATTGACCTTGAACGTTCAGTTTAAAAAAGGCGTGTTAGAACTGTGTGTTTTAGCACTTGTGAAACGTAAAGATTGTTACGGCTATGAACTTGTTCAGCAAATCTCAAATAAATTTTTAATATCGGAAGGGTCAGTGTATCCTTTATTACGTCGTTTAACGAAAGAAGGATATTTTCAAACGTATTTAAAAGAATCTACAGAGGGACCGCCTCGTAAATATTATCAACTAACTGAGCAAGGGGAAACGCAACTGAATTTGTTAGTAACGGAGTGGCGTGATTTTGCAAAAGGCGTACAAGAAATTATTGAAGGGGTGGAATGGGATGAGTAAAGAACAGTTTCTTAAAGAATTATTAAGTCATCTTAGAAAGTTACCGGAAGAAGAGAGGAAAGATATTTTATTTGATTATGAAGAGCATTTTCAGTTTGGAATAGAAGAAGGAAAAACTGAATCGGAAATAATAAAGGGCCTTGGCTCTCCGAAAGTAATTGCAAAAGACTTACTTGCTTTGTATCGCTTTGACGAAATGAAAAAGGACCCATCAACTACCAATATAACAAGGGCTGTTATGGCAGCGATTGGACTTAGTTTGTTTAATTTTATTATTGTGTTAGGCCCGTTAGTTGCAATTATTGCTTTTATATTTTCCTTCTGGCTCGGTGGAATTGCTAGTGTAGTGACACCATTTTTCGTTATTGGAAAAGTATTTATGGGTACTTTTATATGGTTGGATTTATTCGTTAGTATAACGTTTGTTGGAGTAGGTTTGTTGTTATGTATTATCGCTTATTATAGTACGAAGTGGTTTAAAAAGTTATGCGTACGTTATGTAATATGGAACTTCAAAATGATAAAAGGGGAGTAGATGATGAAGAAAATATTGTTAGTAGCTATCGCTTGTATCATTATTGGAGTAATAGGGATTTCACAAACATATGAAAAAGCAGTGCAAACTGCAGAAGAAGGAAATAAAGAAGACGTAATTAAAAACGAAACACTAAAAAATATAGAAGTTAAGTTAGATGCTGGGGATATTGTTGTCCAAAAATCTCCCGACTCTTCTTTTTATGTAAAGCAATCAGGAGATGTACGTAAACACGAGGTTCGTATTGCCGAAGATGGTGACACATTAAAAATTATTGGGGAAAGAGAAAAAGGTGCTTCATTTGATTTTTCTTTTTACGATTTTAGATTTCAAACGTCTACAATAACTCTCCTTGTGCCTGAACGTTCATACCAAGAGATAAAAATAAATTCATCAGCTGGACAAATAGAAATAAGTGATGTGAAAAGTGATTGTGTAAATGTTGGGACACTCGCTGGAGAAGTAGATTTGAAAAATGTCACAGCAAAAAGTGTGGAAGGATCTTCAAAAGCTGGTGAGGTGAGCTTTAAGAAGGTAATAGGAAAAGTAACTGCGAAGTCGGCTAGCGGGGAAGTGCATATTATGGATCATGATCCTAAATATGATGTAGAGGCAAGTTCAACCGCTGGGGATGTAGATATTACTTTATTAGAAAAACCACAAGATGCAGTTATAACTGGGCAAAGTGCTGCTGGCGAAGTAATGATTTTTAATGAAGAAAATAAAAATATAACAATTGGCAATGGTAGTAAAAAGATTAGTGGTAAAACAGCTGCTGGCGATGTGACGATTGAAACTCGTTCATAAGAAATAAAATGTATGAAAATCTATCAAAATACAAAAAAAGAAGATAATTACCGTATATAAATAAGGTAATTATCTTCTTTTATTATTCTTAATGTAAATCACGATATACGCCAATTACTTTTCCAATAACTGACACTTGTTTTAAAATGATAGGTTCTAATGAAGAGTTTTCCGGTTGTAGACGGAAATGGTCTTTTTCTTTATAGAAACGTTTTACAGTTGCTTCGTTATCTTCTGTTAAAGCGACTACAATTTCACCGTTGTATGCAGACTGTTGTTGGCGAACAACAACTAAATCTCCATCGAAAATACCAGCTTCAATCATACTATCTCCGGAAATACGTAACATAAATACTTGGTCTGCTCCAGCAACAATGCTAGCTGGAAGTGGGAAATGATCTTCTACACTTTCAACTGCTGTAATAGGTAATCCAGCAGTAACTTTTCCGACAATTGGAACTTGAATAACAGATTGTGTCTCTGTATCCATTCGGTTGTCACCTAAAATTTCAATTGCTCGTGGTTTTGTTGGATCGCGTCGAATATATCCTTTTTCTTCTAGTCGTGATAAATGTCCGTGCACTGTAGAACTAGAAGCGAGGCCGACTGCTTGACCGATTTCACGTACGGAAGGTGGATATCCTTTTTCTTGTACTTTTAGCTTAATAAAGTCGAGAATGTCTTGCTGGCGTTTCGTTAACTTTTCCATGTTTTCTAACACCTCGTTTTCTTTCATTTTTCTTATTAATAAGTATAACATGCGAAAAAACATTCTACAAACATAAGTTCGAACGAAAGACGAATTTATGATACACTATAAGGAAAATATAGTGAGAAAGAAGGGTTCAATATGAATGCAATTATTTATGCACGTGTGAGCACAACAAAAGAAGAACAGGAAACATCATTATTGCGTCAAAAAGATGAATTATTGCATTTAGCTGAGCGCTATCAAATGAATGTTGTAAAGGTGATTGAGGAGCAGGCTAGTGGTTATACAATTGAACGTGATGGCATATTAGAAGTGCTAGATACAATTCGCGATGAACAAGTTGATGTACTTCTCATACAAGATGAAACGCGCCTTGGTAGAGGGAATGCAAAGATTGCATTAATGCACTGTTTACATAAAGAGGGAATAAAAGTATATACGCATACGCATAATGGAGAATTAGAACTCTCTGACTCTGATTCGATGGTACTAGATATAATTGGGATTGTTGAAGAGTATCAAAGAAAGATCCACAATTTAAAAATTAAACGTGGCATGCAAAGAGCGGTAGAGAAAGGATTTCGTCCAGAGAATAATTTGAAAAATCGTCATTTAAGTATAGGACGTGAGAAAAAAGAAGTGCCAATTGAGGAAATTGTACGTTTACGCCGGAATGAATTAACTTTTGAAGAAATTGCAGCAACACTTCGTGGTTTTGGTCATGATGTTTCAAAAGCAACTGTACATCGAAGATATGTAGAATATACAAAGCAATTGCTTGATAAAGAGGACTAACTATTGTATGATAATAATCAGTTTTGAGTAAAAGGGGGATTCGAGATGCAAAGTCACGAACTCATTGAACGCATTAACTTCTTAGCGAAAAAAGCAAAAGCTGAAGGTTTAACTGAAGAAGAACAACGTGAGCGCCAATCGCTACGTGAACAATATTTAAAAGGATTTCGTCAAAATATGTTAAACGAACTTAAAGGAATTAAAGTTGTTAACGAAGAAGGTACTGATGTTACACCGGCGAAATTAAAAGCTTTAAAAAAGCAAGATAATGCAAAATTAAACTAAAAGATGGGCGAAGCCCATCTTTTTTATTTATTATATCCGTTATTTAATAACTTTCCAGTTGTTATTGAATGTTGCTTCTATCTTTTTGTGCTTCAATATATAGTTAGCGATAAGTTCAGACATATCTGTTGGTATGTCTTTTATTACGGGCTTATTTTGAAACATAAAGAAGTTCCCTCCGCCACTTGCGCGATAATTATTCATAACGACGTTATATTCTTCATTCATATGAAGTGGAGCGCCTTTATACTGTAAGGATTCTACTCTCTCGCCAATTGGTTTGGAAATGTTTAATACGTACGAAATTCCTTCCCACATATCGTAATTATAGTGTTGCGGCTTTGGTTCTATGTAGGTAGGGTTTACGATGATAGTTCCATCTGCTTTTAATATGAAATAAGAAGCAGAGAGTTCAAGGGCATCTTTTATATCCGCTCCAGTTATTCTAATTACTTTTAATGTATTTGGATAAATATAATTAGAAACGATGTCACGCATTGTTACATATTTCGGGAAACCTGGAGATGTATTATGGAATAAGCTTGTACAAGAAATGGAAACATTAGCTATATCCATCTGTATTTTATTTATGAATTCAATAAAAGGATGGTCTTGCAAACGAGTTTGCATAGCATCTGAAATTTGCATGTTCCCATAGATTACTCCAATAGGTTGATCGAGCCAATTTTGTGTTTTTTCTTCATAATCGGCAACCAAGGAAAGAATATCTTGGTCAGCCTCAATTCCTTGTACGGGCAATAATTGTGAATAACTCTCTTTTTTTACCCATTTTTTTTCTGTTTTTTCGAATGTTACTGTTACTTTTCCAACGGAGTGTCCATTGCATCCAGTCTGTAAAATTGTTACACCATTCATTACGGTGTGAGCGATTTCCCGGTGTTGGTGGCCTGTTAGTAAAATGTCTATGCCTTCAATTTCATGGCACATTGCATATCCTTGGTTTTCACCTGTTAAAACTTCAGTCGGTACCCCAGTTTGTAAATCGCGTTCAAATCCCCCATGGTAGGCTACGACTAATAAATCGGGTTTCTCGTGTTCGCGAATGTAAGAAACCCATCTTTTTGTTGTTTCTAATGCATCTTCAAATTGTAAATCTTGAATGTGATGGGGTTGTTCCCAATTGGGAATGTAATGCGTTGTCATCCCTAAAATAGCAATTTTTATATTTGATTCAATATGTTTTATTATATATGGTTTCCCGAAATAAGGTTCTTTTCTGTTTTTATCTAAAATATTTGCTGATAGATACGGAAAGTTTGCAGTAGAAATAGCATTATTTAATATGTCCATTCCATAATTAAATTCATGATTCCCAATAACTGCAGCATCATAACGTAAATAGTTCGCTAATAAAGACATTGGATTTTTCTTATCTTCTTCATATGTAGCGTAATGATAAGTGAAGGGTGTTCCTTGTATGAAGTCACCGTTATCAATTAAAAGAACGTTTCTATTTTGGGAACGTTCTTTTTTTATAAGAGTAGAAATTTTGGCTAAACCAATTTCAGCTTGGGAGTTATCTTGGTAGTGAATTGGATAAACAGTGCCATGTATATCACTTGTTAATAAAATGTTTAAAGTTACAATTTGATTTGGATTCAATATCATTCACCTTTTCTATTGTTATCTACTAATTAAGCATATCAAATATATGAAGAGAATTTTAATGAGAATGTATAGAATGTGTAAAGATTCTGTAAATAAGCAATTGTACGTGAAAATGTGTGATATATTTCTTCATGTTTACGGAAGGCAATTTCATAACAACAAAATTGGAGGCATTAATATGTTGAAAAAAGTTTTTGCAATGAGTACGACAGTTGTACTAGCGGCGGGATTATTAAGTGGTTGTGGAACGAAAGAATCAAGTGCAAGTAAAACTGAAGATACGAAAAAAGGTTATGTACCGAAGACTTTAAATGTTCAATTTGTTCCTTCTCAAAATGCAGATACGTTAGAGGCAAAGGCAAAACCATTGGAAAAGTTATTAAGTGATAAATTAAATATTCCGGTAAAAGTTAGTATTTCAACGAATTACAATACAATTGTAGAAGCGATGGCGTCTAAGCAAGTAGATGTAGGGTTTTTACCTCCAACAGCGTATGTGCTAGCGCATGAGAAAAAGGCTGCAAACGTAATTTTACAAGCACAACGTTTTGGAGTAGATGATGAAACGGGAGCTCCTACAAAGGATTTAGTAGACTTTTATAAATCTGAGTTTGTAGTTAAGAAAGATTCAAATATTAACAGTGTAAAAGATTTAAAAGGTAAAAAAATTGGTTATCAAGATGTAACGTCATCAGCGGGGTATGTATGGCCTGCGGCTGTATTGTTAAAAGAGGGAATTGATCCGCTAAAGGATGTGAAACCTGTTACATTAAAAGGTCACGATCAGTCGCTGATTGCTCTTTTAAATGGTGATGTAGATGCATCTGTTGTATTCCAAGATGTTCGTAATATTGTGAAAAAAGATTATCCGAATATATTCGATCAAACGAAAATAGTGAAATTTACGGAAAAAATTCCAAACGATACGATTTCGGTACGTTCTGATTTAGATGCAGAGTGGAGTAAGAAATTACAGGACGCTTTCATTGAAATAGGAAAGAATGAGGAAGGTCACAAAATCATTAAAGAAGTATATTCACATGAAGGATATGTTAAATCTGATGATAGTAAATTTGATATCGTTCGTGAATATGGAAAGAAAGTAAAAACGCAATAATACATATGGAAATGGCAGCTAACTGGAAGGGATATGTTTCCAGTTAGTTTGCCATTTTGAATACATAGAAGGTAGGTAAGATGTGTGATAGAATTTCGAAATGTTTCCAAAATGTATCCGAATGGTACAAAAGGATTGAATAATATAAACTTGAACATTCAAAAAGGTGAGTTTGTTGTAATGGTAGGGCTGTCGGGGGCTGGAAAGTCTACACTTCTTAGATCGGTAAATCGCCTTCATGAGATTACAGAAGGAGAAATCTTGATTGAAGGTGAGTCTATTACTGCTGCGAAAGGAAAAGAATTACGCCGCATGCGCCGGGATATTGGTATGATTTTTCAAAGTTTTAACCTTGTAAAACGATCAACGGTTTTGAAGAATGTATTAGCTGGGCGTGTTGGATACCATTCGACTTTTCGTACAACGTTAGGTCTATTTCCAAAAGAAGATTTGGAGCTTGCCTTTCAATCGTTAAAAAGGGTGAATATTTTAGAAAAAGCATATGCGCGAGCTGATGAATTATCAGGAGGACAACAGCAACGTGTATCGATTGCTAGAGCGTTGGCGCAAGAAGCAAAAATCATATTGGCAGATGAACCTGTTGCGTCGTTAGATCCGCTAACAACAAAGCAAGTATTAGATGATTTGAAAAAAATTAATGAAGATTTTGGGATTACAACAATTGTAAACTTACATTCTATTGATTTAGCTAGGCAATATGCGACACGCATTATTGGATTACATGCAGGCGAAATTGTTTTTGATGGTTCAGTAGAAGAGGCAACGGATGAAAAATTTGCTGAAATTTATGGAGACGTAGCGCAGAAAAGTGAATTATTAGAGGTGGCAGTTAAATGAATGACGCGACGATATATTCGAAATCGATACCGAAGCCGCCGAGTAAGTTGAAACATATGTTAACGGCTATTCTAGTCATTTTACTGTTGTGGGGAAGTAGTGTACAGGTCGACGCATCATTTTCAAAACTAGTAGCTGGTTTTCCTAATATGATTGATTTGTTAAAAGAGATGGTGCCGCCTGATTGGAGTTATTTTCAAGTTATTACAACAGCGATGTTAGATACAATACGTATGGCGATTATTGGGACGACTTTAGGAGCGATTTTAGCTATTCCACTGGCACTATTTGCGGCAAGTAATGTGTTTACTAGTACATTTTTGTACGGTCCAGCTCGATTGGTTTTAAATTTTATCCGAACGATACCAGATTTATTATTAGCGGCAATTTTCGTAGCTATTTTTGGAATAGGACCACTTCCAGGTATTTTAGCTCTTACTTTTTTCTCAATTGGGCTCGTGGCGAAATTGTTGTATGAGTCAATGGAATCGATTGATCCAGGTCCATTAGAGGCGATGACAGCAGTAGGAGCAAATAAAGTGCAATGGATTGTGTATGGGGTAATTCCGCAAGTGAAAGCACATTTTGTCTCCTATGTTCTTTATACATTTGAGGTGAACGTACGTGCAGCAGCTGTTTTAGGTTTAGTAGGAGCGGGTGGTATTGGGTTGTATTATGACCGTACACTTGGATTTTTACAATATCAACAAACTGCATCTATTATTATTTATACTCTTGTTGTTGTATTGTTAATTGATTATGTAAGTACATTGCTGCGGGAGAAATTATAATGAGTAAAACGACGATAATTGTACCAAAACCGAAGAAACCGAGTGTGTATCGCTGGTTTATTTTTATAGCACTTGCATTTGTTTATGTATGGGCTTTTTCAGGAGTCCCGCTAGAGGGAATAAAGGATACGGCAGGAGAAATTACAAAAGCAATTATGACAGGTGTATTGAATCCAGATTGGTCGTATGTATCTTTGCCAGATGGTGAAGATTTATTACATGGCTTAATTGATACGTTGGCAATTGCGATATTAGGTACATTTATTTCTGCCTTTTTATCTGTTCCATTCGCTTTTTGGGCGGCAACGAATATGAGCAGTGGAAAATTAACGGCAGGAACTGGGAAATTTGTACTTAGTTTTGTTCGTACATTTCCTGAATTAGTTATGGCTCTTTTATTTATAAAAGCTGTTGGACCAGGCTCCTTTGCCGGAGTTCTAGCTTTAGGATTACACTCTATCGGAATGTTAGGGAAATTATATTCAGAAGGAATTGAAAATATAGATAAAGGACCGACGGAAGCGTTAATAGCTACAGGTGCGAATCGCTTTCAAATACTTTGGTATGCAGTATTGCCACAAGTATTACCGGATTTTCTATCGTATACGTTATACAGGTTCGAAATTAATGTACGATCCGCTGCCATTTTAGGTGTTATTGGAGCAGGTGGGATTGGTACGCCTCTAATTTTTGCACTGAGTTCACGCAATTGGTCTCGTGTGGGTATTATTTTATTGGGTATTATTTTAATGGTAATTATCATTGATTTTATTTCAAGTTCGATACGGAAGAAAATTGTATAATTTATTTTAAGCACCTATAAAAGGTGCTTTTTTATATAATAAGAATAATAAATGTGAACAATAGGGGGGATAATTTGGCTTTACAGCACGAGTTTGTATTTGTTTCGAATGAAAAAAAAGGGTTGGATTTTATAGGTATAGATTGGATTGAACTTTGTTTTCTATATAAAGAAGAGGCAACGATAGATGAGTGTGTTGTATTAAGTGATGAGCTAATCGTATATCTATTAGATTTTACCCATTGGATTCCGACCTATTATCCAGCGAAAAGAGCAGAAGGGTTTGGAATTCACTATTATGGTATTACGAAAATAGAACAGCAAGGGGCAGTGATAGCAGAACAGTTATTTTGTTCGCTAGTTAACATGTTTTCTCTAGCGCCAGAAACAATCGAACTGACAGGGCAGTTTCAATGGGAAAATGATAATAATACTGATGGAGGATATGAAAGATACGTATTTGATCGAGATAAATTATGCCAAGATTTAAATTCTTTTATTCGTTTGCTTTGCAGAGTGAAAAATGGGGAAGGATATATTTTGCATTATGGAATTTGAAAATGATGAATAAATATACAGATAATTCCCTTTCTTTTTAAAATAAAAATAATGAAAAAGTATGTCATATTGAATACCCATACATTCCCGAAATCATTGATTTTTTTATGAAAAGCCAAAAAAATATCAACATATTTGTCGATACATGTTGTATAATCTTGCGTGGGAAGCTATCATATAAATGTATAAAACGTTTACTAATATAAGCGAAGGGAAGAATAGCATGTCACATTCAATCGAACAACTTTCTATCAACACGATTCGCACATTATCCATCGATGCGATTGAAAAAGCAAACTCTGGTCACCCAGGAATGCCAATGGGTGCAGCACCAATGGCTTATACATTATGGACTCAATTTATGAAACACAATCCAAATAACCCAACGTGGTTTAACCGTGATCGTTTCGTATTATCTGCAGGTCATGGTTCAATGTTACTATACAGCCTACTTCACCTATCTGGTTATGATGTAACAATGGATGACTTAAAGAACTTCCGTCAATGGGGAAGCAAAACTCCAGGACATCCTGAGTACGGTCATACAGCAGGTGTAGACGCAACTACTGGTCCACTTGGACAAGGTATTGCAACTGCTGTAGGTATGGCAATGGCTGAAAGACATTTAGCGGCTAAATATAACCGTGATGCGTATAATGTAGTAGATCATCATACATACGCTATTTGTGGTGATGGAGATTTAATGGAAGGCGTTTCTGCTGAAGCATCTTCATTAGCTGCTCATTTACAATTAGGTCGTCTTGTTGTGCTTTATGATTCAAACGATATTTCATTAGATGGCGATTTAAATCGTTCATTCTCTGAAAGTGTAGAAGATCGTTACAAAGCATACGGATGGCAAGTAATCCGTGTTGAGGATGGAAACGATATTGAAGCTATCGCGAAAGCAATCGAAGAAGCGAAAGCTGACGAAAAACGCCCAACGCTAATTGAAGTAAGAACGACAATTGGTTTCGGTTCTCCAAACAAATCAGGAAAATCAGCTTCACATGGTTCTCCACTTGGTGTAGACGAAACAAAATTAACGAAAGAAGCATATGCTTGGACTGCTGAGCAAGACTTCCATGTAGCAGAAGAAGTATATGACAACTTCCGTAAAACTGTACAAGATGTTGGTGAAACTGCGCAAGCAGCGTGGAACACTATGCTAGGTGAATATGCACAAGCATACCCAGAATTAGCAAACGAATTACAAGCGGCAATGAATGGTCTTCTTCCAGAAGGTTGGGAGCAAAACTTACCAACTTATGAATTAGGATCAAAAGCAGCAACTCGTAATTCTTCAGGTGCTGTAATTAATGCAATTGCAGAGTCTGTACCATCATTCTTCGGTGGATCTGCTGACCTTGCTGGTTCTAACAAAACATACATGAATAACGAAAAAGACTTTACAAGAGATGATTACAGCGGAAAAAACATTTGGTACGGTGTACGTGAGTTCGCAATGGGTGCAGCAATGAACGGTATTGCACTACATGGCGGTTTAAAAACTTACGGTGGTACGTTCTTCGTATTCTCTGACTACTTACGTCCAGCAATTCGTCTTGCAGCATTAATGCAATTGCCAGTAACGTATGTATTCACACACGACAGTATCGCTGTTGGTGAAGATGGTCCAACACATGAACCAATCGAGCAATTAGCAGCGCTACGTGCAATGCCAAATGTATCTGTTATTCGTCCAGCTGATGGTAACGAATCTGTTGCAGCTTGGAGACTAGCTCTAGAATCTACAAACAAACCAACTGCTTTAGTATTAACTCGTCAAGACCTTCCAACATTAGAAGGTGCAAAAGAAGATACGTATGAAAAAGTAGCAAAAGGTGCATATGTAGTTTCTGCAAGCAAGAAAGAAACAGCTGATGTAATCTTACTTGCATCTGGATCTGAAGTAAGTCTAGCTGTTGAAGCGCAAAAAGCGTTAGCAGTAGACGGCGTTGACGCAGCTGTTGTCAGCATGCCATCTATGGATCGCTTTGAAGCTCAAACAGCTGAGTACAAAGAATCTGTATTACCGAAAGCCGTAACAAAACGTTTCGCAATCGAAATGGGTGCTACATTCGGATGGCACCGTTACGTAGGTCTTGACGGAGATGTGTTAGGTATCGATACATTCGGTGCTTCTGCTCCTGGTGAGAAGATTATGGAAGAGTATGGATTTACTGTAGAGAACGTTGTTCGTAAAGTAAAAGAAATGCTTTAATGATTTTAGAAAAATCTCTCCGGCATGGAGAGATTTTTCTATGTAAATGAGTTTTTTCGACAGAAAAAGTTTTTTATCTCTCCGCAGTCAGACAATCATTGCAAAATTTCTTCTATATAATGAAGGGAAAAGGTTGTCCAGATTGGGAGGCGAAAGATGAAAACGTATGAATTGTATTTAATTCAAGAGGATATTGCGAAAGCTTACTTTGGTCGTGAATATTTGTTTTTTGATTTATTTGCTAGATTTTCAGAATCTGGGTCCCTTTCGGAGAGAAAAGTGTTATATAAACAAATGATGTATATAACGATGCCATTACAAGTAATGAAAATTCACCATAAATTAGAACAAGCTTTGCGCGTTCTTGGTAAATATGATCGAACACATCATACACATACACTTTATACAGGAGCGGAATACGGCGAAATAATGGTGAAACCGCACTATATTCGCATGAATACCTCTGGAAACGTTTCTATGGAAACGACTTTCTTTGAGGTGTTAAGAAAGTGTGAATTAACATTTTTAGCTATGGATTATGAAAATACAAAGTACGGATGGCTGAATCCTCTAAAACAAGTACGAACATATGTGTAAAAAATGTCGAATTGTATCTTGTCTTATTGAAAAGGTTTTAGTACACTGTAAGGTAGACAACATGAAGGAGGAAAATATATGCCAATTTGGTTAGGTATTCTAGTGGGCGTAGTAGCACTAGTAGCAGGCGTGGCGTTAGGATTTTTCATTGCCCGCAAATACATGATGAACTACTTAGAAAAAAATCCACCAATTAATGAACAAATGTTAAAAATGATGATGATGCAAATGGGACAAAAACCTTCCCAAAAGAAAATCAATCAAATGATGAGCGCGATGAATAAGCAACAAACGAAATAAGCGCTAAAAGACACTCGCTAAGAGTGTCTTTTCTTTTTGTTAGTTATGTAGTTTAAAACTTTTAAAAATTCAGTATTTTTGGTAAACTGAAAACATCGCTCATTTTAAGGGAGGAGGATAAAAATGAAGGTATTTATTAATTTAGCGTGGTTTTTTAAACAAGAAAAACGAGCGTACATAATCGGAATTATTATGTTATTTGGTGTCGCGCTTCTTGAACTTGTAGCTCCGAAAGTACTAGGTATTGTAGTAGATGAAATTAATAATGGAACATTAACATCTGAAAAATTGTTGAAGTGGGTTATTCTGTTAGTAGTTGTAGGGATTACTATGTACATATTACGTTATTTATGGCGTATTATGATTTTTGGATCTTCGTTAAAACTAGCCCGTCAATTACGAAAGAATTTATATGAACATTTTACAAGGATGAGCCCATCTTTCTATCAATCACGTCGTACGGGTGATTTGATGGCGCATGCGACTAATGATATTCAGGCGATTCAACAAACTGCTGGATCGGGCGTTTTAACACTTGTTGACTCATTAGCGGTTGGGGGATGTGTACTCGTAGCGATGGGTTTTACAATTAGTTGGAAGTTAACATTGTTAAGCTTAATCCCAATGCCGATTGTAGCGATTTCGACAAATTATTATGGAACGTTATTACATAAAAGGTTTCATAAAGCGCAGCAATCGTTTTCAGAAATCAATGATAAAGTGCAGGAGAGTATGAGTGGGATGAAGGTAATTCGATCACTTGGACAAGAGAAAGAAGATTTACAAGCATTTCGAAAAAAATCAGAAGATGTTGTACATAAAAATATGTTAGTCGCACGTATTGATTCGTTGTTTGATCCAACAATCTCTCTTATCGTTGGATTTTCTTTTTTAATTGCAGTGTGTTACGGGTCAGTATTAGTTGTGAGGGGTGAATTAACTGTAGGTGATCTCGTTACATTTACAACGTATTTAGGTACCCTCGTTTGGCCAATGTTAGCCTTTGGATGGTTGTTTAATATTATGGAGCGTGGGCGTGCTTCGTATGACCGTGTAGAAAAAATTCTCTCGCAAAAATCAGATGTAGTAAATAGAGAAGATGCTGTACATAAAGTAGCAAGCGGTGATGTTACATTTGCGGTCGATTCATTTTCATATAAGAAAAATGAACTGTTACAGCTAATAGATGTTCACTTTGATTTGAAGAAGGGTGAAACACTAGGAGTTGTCGGACGTACAGGAGCAGGGAAAACGACTTTATTAAAATGTTTAATCCGTGAGTATGATCATTTTAGTGGTGAATTAAAAGTTGGGGAGCGGGATATTCGCGATGTAACACTTTACGGTGTCCGTTCTGCCATTTCATACGTGCCGCAAGATCATTTTTTATTTTCAGCGAGTATTGGGGAGAATATTGCCTTCGGAAAGGCGGATGCTACATATAATGAAATAACCCGCGCTGCAGAGATTGCTTGTATTCATAATGACATCCTCCAATTTTCAGAAGGGTATGAAACGGTAGTAGGAGAAAGAGGCGTTTCGTTATCTGGAGGTCAAAAACAGAGAATCTCTATTGCACGTGCTTTATTAACGAATGCGGAAATTTTAATTTTAGATGATTGTTTATCAGCGGTAGATGCAAAAACAGAAGAAACGATTTTAAATGCATTAAAGAGGGAAAGAGCAGGAAAAACAACGATTATTACTGCTCATCGTTTAAGTGCAATTCAACATGCCAATCTTATACTTGTTGTGGATGAAGGCAGAATTGTGCAACGAGGTACACATGAACAATTAATGAAAGAAAACGGTTGGTATAAAGAAATGTACGAGAGCCAGCAGTTAGAAGCATTAGTCGAGAAAGGAGGCGTATGATGACCGGGAAGAAGCGGAGTGATTTAAGTAGATTACTTTCTTATATGAAGCCATATAAAAGGTTACTATCTTTAGCATTTATCTTTTTAGTTGGTGCAACTGTAACTGAAATGATGGGTCCTTTTTTAATTAAACAATTTCTTGATGAACATTTAGTACCACGTAACTTTGATCAATCAGCACTTGTTACTCTATTTGTAGTG
Source organism: Bacillus sp. K2I17 (assembly GCF_002209985.1). Taxonomy (NCBI): domain Bacteria; kingdom Bacillati; phylum Bacillota; class Bacilli; order Caryophanales; family Bacillaceae; genus Bacillus; species Bacillus sp. K2I17. The sequence continues at coordinate 167,127 of NZ_NJGF01000009.1, read as the reverse complement.
TATCTTATTGCTCACTTATTAAAAGTATTATTTACTTATTTAGACTTATTGTATTTTCAAAATATCGCTTTTAAAATTGTTCAAGATATGCGTGTTGAAGTATATAATCATGTTCAAAAGTTGTCATTAAGTTTCTTTGATCGTACGCCGATTGGTACGCTTGTATCGCGCATAACGAATGATACGGAAGCAATTAAAGATTTTTATGTCAGTGTATTATCCACATTTGTCAAAAATGTAGTCTTTTTAATAGGTATTTTAGTAGCAATGTTTTTATTAAATGTAAAACTAGCTCTATTTTCTCTCGTATTAATTCCGATAATGTTTGCAATTATGGTGCTATATCGCCGGAAGAGTGCAGCCTTTTATTTAGAAGTACGTAATCAATTAAGCGTGTTAAATGCAAAGTTGAATGAGTCCATTCAAGGAATGAATATTGTTCAAGTGTTCAGGCAAGAAAAGCGTATGAGAAAAGAGTTTGAAGAAGTGAATAATAAACATTATAGTGCAGGGCGACGGACGTTAAAGTTAGACGCGTTACTTTTACGTCCAGCAACTGATTTAGTTCATATTGTGGCTATTGCGTTAGTACTTGGTTTATTTGGAATTGATGCTTTGAAGAGTCCTGTTGAAGTAGGTGTCTTATATGCGTTTGTTAACTATATACATCGTTTCTTCCAGCCTGTAAATGAGATGATGATGAAATTATCATTTTTCCAACAGGCACTTGTTTCATCATCACGTGTATTTCATTTAATGGATGAGAAAGATTTAGCTCCAGTTCAAAAAGGGGATGGAAATCCTCAAGTTGTTAATGGAGAAATTGAATTTAAAAATGTTACTTTTTCGTATGATGGAAAACGTGATGTTTTAAAAAATGTATCTTTTCACGTGAAACAAGGGCAAACAGTTGCTTTCGTTGGGCACACTGGTAGCGGAAAAAGTACTATTATGAATTTGTTAATGCGATTTTATAATATTAAGTCCGGAAATATTGTAATAGATGGTGTAGATTTAGAGAGATTTGAAGAAAGAGAAATTAGAAAGAAAATAGGACTCGTATTGCAAGATGCATTTTTATTTGCGGGAAATGTAAAACAAAATATTCGTATGTACAATGAAGAAATTACGGATGAAGAAGTAAAAGAAGCGGCACAATTTGTGCAAGCGAATACGTTTATTGAAAAATTACCAGAGCAGTATGAAACAGAAGTAGTAGAAAGAGGAGCTGCATTTTCTAGTGGTCAACGACAATTAATTGCTTTTGCTAGAACGATAGCAACGAATCCGAAAGTATTAGTATTAGATGAAGCAACAGCTAATATTGATACAGAAACAGAAGATGCGATCCAAACAGCATTACAGCAAATGCGAAAAGGGAGAACGACTATAGCAATTGCACACAGATTATCTACAATTCAAGATGCAGATCAAATTTTTGTTATGCATGATGGAGAAATAGTAGAAAGAGGAACACATCAAGAATTACTGAGTGAGCAAGGGTTGTATTATAATATGTATTTACTACAAAATAAAGGGATTTTACAAAAGGCCTTGTAATTATAAGGCCTTTTTACTTTGTTTATAAAATATGTTTGCTCTCAATTTCTATAGTATAAACGTCGTGACCCTTTATTAAAGTTGTACATATTGTATGTATACGAAATGAAAAAAATTGATAGGAGCTTTTATATGCAAGATAGATCTAGTTCAAATATTACGTTTATCGATGTGTCTCATTGGGAAGGGAACATTGATTGGAATGCAGTGAAGGGATCGGGTATTTCAGCGGCGTATGCAAAAGCGACAGAAGGTGTGAATAATCTTGATCCTACTTTGGTTCAAAATGTACAAGCAGCACGAAATGCGAATGTATTAATCGGTGCATACCATTTTGCACATCCAGAACTAAATGATGCAATTTCAGAAGCGAAACATTTTGTGAATATATTACAAAGCAATCAGACAGACTTAATGCCAGTTTTAGATTTAGAATCACCGATAGATCCGAGTAATAGTAATTTAACTGGTACTGCTATATCTAATTGGGCAAGAAGTTTCATAAATTATGTGAAACAGGCTACTGGAAAAGATGTCATGTTATATACAGGAGTTTGGTATATTAATGAGTTTGGAATTAACGGATTAAGCGATATTCCACTTTGGATTTCTAAATACTCTAGTACGCCGCCTGCTGATGCTGGTGGATGGACAGAGTGGACAGCATGGCAATACACAGATTCTGGTCAAATTTCAGGTGTAGTAGGAAATTGTGACGTATCAGCAGCGGTTTCATTAGAAGCTTTGCAAGGAAATGGAACAAATGGTGGTGGAAATGTTTCTCCACCTAGTACTGCTACTGCAGTCTACGGCGTTGCTGTAATTAAAGGCGATAATGTAAATTTACGGAGTGGACCATCTTTACAATCTAGTGTAATTCGCCAGCTAAATAGAGGAGAATCATATGAAGTTTTGAATGAACAAGATGGTTGGCTTGCTTTAGGTGGAAACGAATGGATATACTATGATCCAAGTTACATTCAGTATAAACATTATGTGGCGACTATTACTGGTGATAATGTGAATCTGCGGGATGCTCCATCATTAAATGGAAATGTTATAAGACAGTTACATCGCGGTGAGGCTTATAGAGTATGGTGTAAGCAAGATGGCTGGCTTGGTTTAGGTGGAAATGGCTGGATATACTATGATTCAAGTTATATTCAGTATGGTGTACAATAAAATGCACGTAAAAGGTATCTCGCCTGAGATTCCTTTTATTCTGCTATTTGCGAGCAACCTGAAACAATCAGTAGGGAATGAGAAAAATCGCTTATTAAAGTCTCTCTTCATTAAAAATATGTGATTTTTACAAAGTGTATATTGAAAGCATAGTATAATATAATGGATGTTTATAAAAATAAATGAAAATGGAATAAAGGAGTAAAGATATGGATTATGTGCTAATAGGTGTGATTTTATTATTATTAGCTGTAGTATTCGTGCTGTTCTATAAAAATAAACAGCTAGAATCAGAGAGTCAGCAAGTAGAATTTGAAAAGAAACAAGCAATTGAAACGTATGAAACTGAAATTGCAGCTACGGTTACAGAGCATAAAGAACAACAAAATACATTGAAAAATATGGAACAGAAGAAATACAATGATTTACAAATAAGTGCAGCTAGAGAACTTGAAAATATGCGTATGATGAAAAATCAATTAGCTATGCAACATAGTAAAGAACGAAGTGAAATACAAGAAAAACATAGTAACGAAATACACATGTTTCAAAAGTTAATTGCAAATTTGCGAGAGTATACGAAAAATGGAGCTGAAGTGAATACACACGAAACATTACATTATATGAAGCGTGGCTTCGTAGAGCAAGGCATAATACTAGACACTGAATTGCATATTATGCCAAATGTTTTTATTAGAAATCAGCATGGAGGAAATGATTGTCGCATTCATCATCTTGTCTTAAGTAAAACGGGTATGTATCTACTTGAGACGAAAGAATGGACAGGGAAATTAATTCATGGCTTAACGAAAGAAAATGCTAGTATATATTCATTTATGATTGATGAAATTGGCAAGTATCAACAAGAAGTAGAGAAAGAAGAGACATTTGAATGCGTTACAGGTGAAGATTCATTAACGATACAAGTGAAAAATGAAGGGAATCCAGTATATAGAGCGAAGAAATTATCTCATATTCTATACAATTGTTTAAAAGAAATACAAGTTGATATTGTAAAGGAAAAAGTAAAACCGATTGTATATTTTTATAATGAGAGTGGGAAAGAAGTGCTAGATCTGTCTGAAGAAAAAACGCCGAGATTAAAAGATAGAGAGCAAATTGTAACGTTCTTCAGAAATGAGATCTTAACAGGGAAAGTAATATATACAGATCAAGAGTTAGAAAAACTTCGAGAAATCATTAGCCGGATGAATTATAAAATAAATTAAAAAGAGGTGGGCTTTTTGAGTGCTATATTAAGGGGTATTTTGTATGTTTATGTTTGTTTGTATATACTAATGTATCTTGCGTTTATGTTTGTTATTGATGTGGTTCATATGTCAGTAAGTGTAAAAAGTATGTTTGTAGTAGTCATGCCATTTGCTATATTAGTCGTAATTCAAAAGTTCGTCTTACGTACTTCTGTAAATCATAATACAGAAAAAAAGCAAATGCTAGGTGTAATGATAGTAGGTTGTATTCTATTGATAGTGTGCACTGCGCAATTAAGTATGAATACATACACCTCTAAGTTTAATCAAGATCGGTGGTTACATGCTGAAGAGAAACGGGTACATATGGTAGATGATCTAATGCAAAAATATAAATTAACAGGGAAGTCAAATGAAGAAATCACAAAATTATTAGGAACGCCTACTGAAACGAGAAATGGAGAAGAAGGGATTACCACTTCGTACTATCTTGGAAATGAACGTGGCTTTATTTCAATAGATAGTGAACAGCTTGTTTTACAATTTGATAGAGATGGTAGAGTTATGGAATATAAGGTGCATAGAGGTTAAAGAAATGTAGAGGGAAGCTATATATTATAGCTTCTTTTTATATTCCAATATAGTAAATGTAGGCAAATAGTAGTCATTCCTATCTATACGAATCGGAATGAGTCTGTTATATTGTAAATGGTTATGTAGTTTAATAGTTTACTAGATGTCCTATATTTTGGTTGAGGAGGGGGAAATTAACACGAATTTAATTATGGCGTGTTAAGTATTATGATGAAAAAAAGATTTTATAATGTTTTAGCTGCATCGATTGTATTTAGCGTGGTAACGATTCCGAATTATTCCTATGCTAATGAGTTGGAAAAAACTGTAGCGGTTTCACCTGATGAACAAGCTTTAAAAAGTATTGAAAACCATATGAAAGAGGAAGATGGTCGAGGAGAAGATAAAGGAGTAAAAAATGAAGTGCAAGGCGAATTTCTTGTACAAATAGTGAAAGAAGTACCTTTATATGATTCTAGTAATTTTCAAAAAGAGACAGGGGTTCACATTTCGAATCAAGTTGTAAAAGCTGAGAAGAGAAAAGGAAACGCTTACTATGTTCGGACTTCATCTGGAACTGGATGGATAGAAAATAGTGAGGGGAATGTAGAGGTTAAAGAATTTCACCCTTTATTAAGTGAAAAGTTGGTTATTAATGAAGTAACCTCTACTTACTCTGAACCATTTACTTCATACAAAGAAGAAAATGTATTGGAGCCACAAAATATTCAAGCAATTGGACAGGCCGGAGAATGGTTCCAAGTAAAAATAAATGATGAGATAAAATGGATTTATTCACCTTCAGCAAAATTTGAAGGAACAAAAGCTTCAATTATTCAAGAGGCAACACCAGCACGTACAAAACGTGCAGCAGTTATGTATGCTGCACCAATAGAAGAGAAAACAACGGATATTTATGGTGTAACTTTAAAAGAAATGATTGTACCGAAAGGAAATGAAAATATCCGTCCCGGTTATGCGATGAAGCCGAAGTATATTACGATTCATGAGACAGATAATTACAGTGTTGGGGCAAATGCTAAAAACCATGCAATATATTTATATAACCAAGCAACGGGAACGGAAGATCGTTCAGCGTCATGGCACTTTACGGTAGACGATAAAGAAATTTACCAACATCTTCCATTGAACGAAAATGCTTGGCATGCAGGAGATGGAGCAGAAGGAACTGGAAATCGAGAATCAATTGCGATTGAAATTGCTGTAAACGAAGATGGTGATTATAATAAAGCTGTTGAAAATGCTCGTAAATTAACAGCTTACTTAATGGGAGAATTACATATTCCTTTAGAAAATGTGAAGAAACATCAATTCTGGAGTGGAAAGAATTGTCCGGCTATTATGATTAAAAATAATGCGTGGGAACCATTCTTACAAGGAACAAAGGTTTATTATGATGCGAACCATAAAGATGATATAACAGGTGGTTGGTACGAAGCAGACATTCGTGAATTAGATAAACGAGGCATTATGATTGGGGATGGGAAAGGTTCTTATTGGCCAGAGCGTCTTGTCACACGTGGCGAATTTGCGAATTTAATTTCAAGATCATTACAGTTACCTGAAGGATCATCGAATTTTAATGATTTAAATACAGCACATCCATCGCTAATAGATGGTATTAATCGTGCAGCAACTGCCGGGATAATAAGTGGTAGAGGAAATGGGACGTTTGCTCCAAATGATACGATTAAACGAGATGAAGCTGTTATCATGATTGATCGTGCACTGCAATATAAAAAAATTAAAGGTAACTTAGTTCCGTTACCATTCTCGGATCAAGATTTAGCATATGATAAACAAGCTGTACAACGTGTTTATGGATTAGGTATTGTAAAAGGAAATGAAAATAATGAATTTATGCCGAAAGGTTCTGCAACGCGTGGAGAATCGGCAGCATTTATTAATAGAATGTTAAAAGTAATAGAAAGTAAATAATAAAAAAGCACTCGCTTTTGCGAGTGCTTTTTTATTTTTCAATATATTACGGAAGGGAGAGAAGGATTTTGAGTGGAATAAGGAATGAAAGCGGAGGTGATGCATATATATGGATGCATTGGGTTGTTTTTATCTCGCTATTTGCGGGCAATAAGACTCCCACTTCAAAGTTTCACTTTATCATATTGTATAAATGAAAAGGAGGTAAGACGGTGAAAGCAATCCCGACTGATGTCCTGAGTAAAGAATTAATGGAAAGAGAAGGAGTTATATCTATTACAGTAAAGGAATTTGAAAAGATAGAAGTAGCTGGAGTAGTAGTCGCTGGTCCGGCAGTTATTTTGATTAATCAAGATTAAGTACATATTATTGAAATAAAAAGCATCCATCTAGGATGCTTTTTATTTGTATACAAGGAAGAATATGATGGATAATTGCTTTACTGGAGGGAAAGTCTGTGGCAATTATTATAACGATGTTAGTAATGGGAGTTTTATTAGGATTTGTTGGAGCAGGGGGAGCTGGTTTTATTATCGCAATACTCACTTTAGTATTCCACATTCCTATTCATGTTGCGCTTGCAACGTCTTTAACTGCAATGGCATTTACGACATTATCTGGGGTTATAAGTCATTATCGTGAAGGAAATGTTGTAGTTACTATAGGAGGGATTGTTGGTGGATGTGGAGCACTTGGTTCTTATATTGGTGCAAAGCTTGGTTCACTTATACCACCGCATCTTCTTCATTGGTTTACAGCTGGGATGTTATTTTTATCTGCAATTTTTATGTTTGTTAAATTAATTAAGTTTCAAAATAGGGAAGAACTACTTTTAGCAGAAATTAAAGATTTTTCGAAAGACAATATAATGAAATGTATATGTCTCGGATTAGTCACTGGAATGATGGCTGGTTCATTTGGGATTGGTTCTGCACCATTTATTCAACTTGGATTAATGGCTCTATTAGGATTAACAATCCAGCAATCTGTAGGAACAACAATGCTTGTCATATTGCCGATTGCGATTGGAGGTGGGCTAGGATATAGTTCAGAAGGCTACCTAGATTATATACTGTTATTGCAAGTATTAATGGGCACGATGTTAGGAGCGTATATCGGGGCGAAGTTTACAAATTATGCACCACGTATGCTTTTGAAGCTTTCAATGATTATGACACCAGTTGTAGCTGGATGTATGTTATTGATGGAATAAAAATAATATAGCAAACTAATATGTTTTACGAATGAATTATGTAAGTAATTCATATTTCCCATATAAAAGGATTTACTTTAATATAATGAGTGTAAAGTTCGAGTATTCGAAGTACTACTTGAATTATATCCCTATCCCTTTTCTAAAAATGCGAACAAGTTTTGCCCTATTCTATTCAATAATTAATTGCATAGAAATATATTGTTCGATGACCATTATGGAACGTACATAATGGGAAAATCCCGATCCTTAAAGAGGATGCCCCTAATCTTCATGTGAAAATATGATCGGATAAGAAAGCTGACCAATTTATGGTCGGCTTTCTTTTTGTTCAAAAGTTATTTCTTCTTTAATTTCTGTTTGCAATAATAAAGCTTTTCCGAAACGACGTTTACATTCCGCACGCACTTTTTCAATGGCTAGTAGCTGAGTAGTGGCGGGAACTGTTACGATAGCTTGGCGTGGTTTTCGATTTTCTTCACAAAAGACACATTCCACAACATATTTAGAAATCATATTTTCATCCTTCCGTTTTTAATTTCTAAGAAGGGATTGTCTATGAAGTTAATGTGATTTTTCGTCATTAGTTTACTTTTTTCCTCTTTTTTCAAGGAGAAAATGATAAAAAAGGTGAATTTTTGTAGGGGAGGGATGTATATGGAAAGATGGATAGGTTGTGCAGCAGTATGTATAAATGAAAAAAATGAAGTTTTAATGGTGTTGCAAGGGCAAAAGGGTGAAGAAAAAAGGTGGTCTGTTCCAAGTGGAGGGCTTGAAAAGGGAGAGACACTAGAAGAATGTTGTATTCGAGAAGTTTGGGAAGAAACAGGTTACAATGTGGAAGTTGTAAAGAAAATATACGAAAAAGAAGGTATTACATACGGGGTTCCTGTATACATTCATTATTATGTCGTTAAAAAAATAGGCGGTAGTATGAAAATCCAAGATCCTGATGAGTTAATACATGAAATTGCTTGGAAGAGGATAGATGAAATGAAGGAATTAACGCTATCTTTCCCGGAGGATTATGAGGTTTTAAATAAATATATAAATAAAAAAGCGAGTGTTTAAACACTTGCTTTTTCAATGTATCCACGACAAGAAAAGCGGAACGATAACTAAACTAGCTCCTGCTGTTAAAAGCATAGATAAACTTGCAATGGTTCCTTCTACAGGGCCGATTTCGAATGCTTTTGATGTACCGGTTCCATTTGCGCTAGTGCCTAACATAATGCCTTTTGCGAGCGCTGTTTTAATACGGCATATACGTATGAGAGCAGGTCCGAGCAATGCTCCTGTTAACGCAGTTAAAACAACAAATACAGCTGTTAATTGTGACATACCACCGATCATTTCTGAAATGGCCATTGCAATTGGTGTCGTTACAATATGAGGCGCTAAACTATGTTCTAACGATGAATCAATTTGAAAATAATTAGCTAGTAGTGCTGAAGTAATAACTGATAAAAATGAGCCGACAATGACATTAAGTAAAATAGCTATTCCATGTTTCTTGAGTAAATCAAAGTATTTATAGATTGGCCATGCGAAAGCAACTGTTGCAGGCTTTAATAATTCTGTTAACCATTGACCACCTGTTTCATATGTTTCATAAGTTGTGTCTAGTCCGAGTAATAAAGCAATTAAAATAATAGGGCAGACGAGAAGAGGAGAAAGTAAGCTCCAATTCCAGCGTTGATACATTTTCTTCGATATCCAATATGTGAATAGTGTTAATAGTAAACAAAGAAAGCCGATCATTGTGTTGATCCTTTCCGCTTTAGTAGCAATTCTGTTAGGAGTCCTGTAGCGAGAGTGACACAAAGTGTACTAATCATAATAATTAAAATGAGATCGATTCCATATTGTGATAGTGTATCTTTGTAGCGTATGACAGCGACTGCAGAAGGAATGAAAAATAAAATAAGTTCTTTTAATAAAAAGTCTGCTCCGTCCTGTACCCACTCTTTTTTCACTAGGTTAAATTTTAATGAAATTAACAATAAAAAAATACCGAGTATACTTCCTGGAACTGGGAGGTGTGCCTGTTTTGCAATCCATTCACCTGTCCAAGCGAAACAAAATAATAATAAAATTTGTCCGCTTAATTTCCACCATTTCATACAGTACCCACCTCTTTCTTTTTTTACATAAAAATTGTAAAAAAGAATTAACAATTTCTACTATACGTTCATTCGAAAAATTTGTCTAATATATAAATTATATGTTATTAATATATTAGATGTATTAATTGAAAGTGAAAAGGGTGTCCAAAATGGAATTACGGCATTTGCAATATTTTGTTGTAGTGGCAGAGGAGTTACACTTTGGACGAGCAGCTGCTCGTTTACAAATGACACAACCACCGCTTAGTCAACAAATTCAGCAATTAGAAAAAGAAATGGGAGTTATGTTATTTTCAAGAACGAAGAGAAAAGTTGAATTAACAGAAGCTGGAGAAATGTTTTTAAAAGAAGTAAAAAAAGCGTTCGAACAAATTGATAAAGCAGTAGAAGTTGCACAAAGTGCCCAAAGGGGAGAAGTGGGATCACTTTCAATTGGTTTTGTAGGTGCGGCGATATATGATATTTTACCATCTATCGTAAGGGAGTATAGAAAGAAATTTCCGAGAGTGTCTGTTGCATTACATGAACTGTCAACACCGGATCAGGTGCATGCACTTCACGATAACCGTATTGATATTGGCTTTTTGCGTCCGCCAATTCCAACGCAATTACTAGAGTTAGAACCAATTCAAAAGCTTTCTTGTACGTTATGTTTACCGAAGGCACATCCACTTGCTGAAAAGGATGAAATACATATTGAAGATTTAAGAGACGAACCGTTCGTATTTATTACGAGACCGGTATGGCCAGCGTTATACGATACAATTTTATCACTTTGCCGCGACGTAGGATTTAGTCCACACATTGTACAAGAAGCAACGGAATATCAAACAGTTATGGGACTTGTAGCGGCAGGAATCGGAATTACGGTAATACCTGTATCGGCGAATAAATTGTATAAAACCGAAGTCGTATATAAAGAGTTATGTGATTCTAATTTTGTTGCAGAAATGTCAGTAGCGTACAAAAAAATGAATACTAATCCAGAACTTTTAGAGTTTTTGAAAATTGCAAGAGAGAAGAAAAGAATAGAAGTTGAGGATGAGATTAATTAATTTGTTAAAAAGTACACCTCGTTAAACACTAAAGCGGAAATGCAATATAATTGCATTTCCGCTTTAGTGTTCTTTTTTTAGTTCTATACTAAAGAGATAAACATGTTCGTTTTCTTGTAATAGTTGGTCAATAGCAGTTTTTTCCTCAAGCATTGGAATTCTTACGGTTTCTTTATTCGTTTTTATTATAGCCGCTAAAGTCGTCTTTTGATTGTATGTTAAGTTTATAGCAGATTGAAGAGTAGTAGAGGTAGAGCTATTTATGATTGGAGGTGCTTCTTCAGGAGCGAGCATGGAACTACCTTCAATATTAACATACCAATGTTTTTGCACTTGTACATCTTTATCGAGTTGGGATTGAGGTGGTAAAAAAGAAAGCTTTACTTTCTTTTTTTGAAAATGGGAGGTAGCTATATTCGCAATTACGTTTGTTTTTTTACCATTTTGATAATAATCAATTGTAGCATGTATTTCATCTTTTTCATTTTTTAGGGTAACGTTATAAAACATGCTGTCTCCTTCTTGAAAAGGAGTCATTTGTAAAATAGAAGATTGCTCTTCTGTTAATTTGTATGGCTCAACAATGGCGATCTCATTGTTTTTAAGTGAGCTACAACTTGTGAGAAATAATAAAAATAAGATTGATAGTAATTTTATGCGCATGCAACCCCCTCCTTTTTACAATTATATTCTGAATATGATTTATTTTCCATTTTATTTTCTAGGACTAAAGACTTAGAAAAAATTCAGATTGTAGTGCGATGTTTAAAATGTCATATTTTTATACACTAGTAGTATAGAATGAGTATGGTATGAAGTAAGGTAGGGGAAGAACATATGTCTTTATGTCAGTTAGTGAGAAAAAATATAAGAACATTTGCTGCCAAAAGGATGAAGCAATTCATGTGGGTTGCTATGAGTACTATGATTTTATTTTTTATGATATCGCTCCAATTTAATGAAGGAGCTATTGGGAAATTAGAGACTACACTTTTATTTCAAATGAGCTTTTACATGCTGTTTATTGTATTCATTTTTATTTGTATTTTTACTACATATAAAATAACGTTTTCTCTTCTGCAAGTGAGGAAAGAGGAAATTAAATCTTATGTAGCAGAGAGTAGGAAGAGAAATGACGTACTATGTTTATTATGTCAGGAGCAATTATTTATTTATGGAGCAGCGTTTGTTTTTGGATTAGTGAATGGGATGTTATTTTTGAAATTATTTACGATTATCTTTATGAAAATAGCAGGAATACAAGGGATAAATAGTGCACCGATTACAATATATGCAATAGTAGTTGTTAGTATAATTGTGATTGTGGTCGTCCTATTATCGATGATGCAATGTTTTCGATTTGTTCAAAGTTTACAAGATTAAAATTCGTTTTAATTTAAGGAAAAGGCATGAGAAATCATGCCTTTTCTTATTTTACACATAAAAATAATCATGTTACAGTGTAAAGACCTGACAAAGAATGGGAAGGAAAGGTTGTATAGTATGACAAATGAACAATCAATTGTAAAGGTTGAGCGGTTAACGAAGCGAATCGGTTCAAAGACACTTGTAGAAAATATTAGTTTCGAAGTTAAAAAGGGTGAAGTAGTTGGCTTGCTCGGACCAAATGGTGCTGGAAAAACGACTTTAATGAGAATGATGGTCGGCATGATTCGTATGACAGAGGGTGAAGTTTGGATTGACGGTCAATCTGTAAAAAAGCAATTTGAAAGTACTGCTGCGAAAATTGGAGCAGTAATTGAGACACCGGAATTTTATCCTTTTTTGAGCGGCTATGAAAATTTAACATATTTCGGACGAATGAATGGTAACGTGACGGAAGAACGTATCGATGAAGTAGTGAAATTGTTAGGGATGGGACAAGTAATTGACCGAAAAGTAAAAGCATATTCACTCGGCATGAGACAACGTTTAGGAATTGCTCAAGCGCTTATTCACGATCCAGATGTATTAATATTAGATGAACCAACGAATGGATTAGATCCTAGTGGAATACATGAAATGAGAATGTACATAAAGAAAATTGCACATGAACAAGGGAAAGCGGTACTTGTATCTAGTCACTTACTTTCAGAAGTTGAATTAATGTGTGATAGAGTTATCATTATTCAGCATGGAGAATATGTGGCGACGCAAAATATTCAGCATAATCAAAGAGAAGAGATGGAGACAATCCGTATACGTGTAGATGATGCGAATAAAGCAGCAGAAATGTTAGACCAAGATGTTTTAATAAAAGGTAATGATCTACTTATTCATGTAAAAGATGAAGAAATCCCAAATGTTATTCGTATATTGCTTGAGAAAAATATTCAAGTGTATCGTGTATATGAAGAAAGAAAAACGTTAGAAGAGCAATTTTTAGAATTAACAGGGGGAAAAGATATTGTTTAATTTAGTGTATAACGAACTGTATAAAATATTTAAGCGAAAGCGAACGATTATTCCCTTTGCAGTTATTGCAGTATTAATAATTGGATTAGGGTGGGTTACGGTAAAGTATTTAGAACCGGAAACAAAAGGATGGAAAGCCGATTATACAGAACGAACTGTAGAAATAGAGAAAAAGCTAGGTATGAAAAAAGAAGCTATATTAGCAGAACGATCTGGGGACGAGCTTGTAAAGGAATATCAGCTTAAGATGAAGCATTTAGATACAGATACAGCACCGGCAAGCAGTTCTCCGCTTTCTTTCATGAGAGATACAGGTTTTATCGTATTTCCAATATTGCTCCCATTTATCCTCGTGTATGCAAGTACAATTTTTGCGAATGAATATAGCTGGGGAACATATAAATTTTTAACGATACGACCAGCGAGTCGATTTAAAATTTTGACAGCTAAATTTTTAGCAATTGTGATATTTGCAGCGTTATTGTTTATATTTAATATGATTTTCTCCACTTTATGTGGACTTGTTATTTATAAATTCCAACAGCCTGCATGGAGCGAGCTTATTTTCCAAGATGGAAATATTATAAAACAAAATATTTTTGTGGAAGCTAGTAAGTATTATATCTTATCGTGGTTGCCGACGATTGTGTACGCAGCGTTTGCATTTATGATTTCTGTATTAACAAGATCTAGTGGAGGCGCGATTGGTATTTCACTATTTCTTGCTTTATCAGGAAATATTGCATTATTAGCAGCGACTAGATATGATTGGGCGAAATATTTATTGCCAGCAAACACAGATTTATACAGTATTTCAAAGAATGGAAGTTTTATTGATGGAGTAACATTCCCGTTTGCTTCATGTATGTTATTACTATATTTATTTGTATTTTTAAGCATTTCCTATACAGTATTTTTAAAACGCGATTTAACTTAAAAAAGGAGCCGTTAAGTATTTCTTAACGGCTCCTTTTTTATGCAAATTGTTTAAGTGCTTTTTCAGCTAACAAAGCGAAGTATTCTGCACTTATAGGTAATGCTTGCTCATCTACTGTAAAAGCTGGATGATGCCATTCATGTGTACCACTCGTTCCCATAAAAACGAATGAACCAGGTATTTCTTGTTGATAAAAAGAAAAATCTTCTCCGGCCATTGACGGGGTAGGAGAGATGATATTTAAATTCATTTTTTCAGCAACTTGAGAGGATAAGTTTGTTAAAGATGTATCGTTATGAACAGCAGGAGGACCTGCATAAAAACGAAATTCTGTTTTTACACCTAATGCATCAGAAACTCCTTGAATAATACGTTTCATTAGTGCAGGAATCTTTTCACGTGTTTCAGTTTGGAATGTACGTACAGTTCCTTCCAGCGTTGCTTTTTCAGGAATTACGTTCCACGTATTTCCTGAATGGATGTTTGTGACACTGACGACGGCATTATGTGAAGAGCTTATATTTCGGCTTACAATTGTTTGGAGTGCCATCACGATTTGAGAGGACGCGACAATAGGGTCTACCCCAGCATCAGGTACAGCTGCATGTGTACCAACTCCGTGAATTTTAATTTCAAATCGATCGACCCCGGCCATCAGTGGACCATCTTTAATACCGATTGTACCTACTGGTAAATCAGGTTTATTATGCATACCGAAAATAGCTTGCACGCCATGTAAATGCCCGGCTTCAATTATTTTGCGAGCACCATTGCTACTTTCTTCAGCTGGTTGGAATATAAAGCGTACAGTTCCGCTAAGAGAAGATTCTTTTTCTTTTAATAAATAAGCGGCACCTATAATAGCAGCTGTATGAAAATCATGCCCACAAGCATGCATTTTACCGGGAATTTTTGAAGCGTACGGTAAATGTGTATCTTCTTGAATAGGAAGGGCATCAATATCAGCACGGATTGCTATAATTGGTCCGCTATTATTCCCTGAAATTTCAGCAATAACGCCTGTTTCTAAACTAGAATTTATAATCGTAATGTTTTTCTCTTCTAACCAATTTTTTATAGTCTTCGTCGTTTCAAATTCTTCGTATGATAATTCTGGATGCTCATGTAAATTTCGACGAATAGAAATTAGCATCTCAGTTAATTGCTCTAGATTTGCTGCCACGTATAATGCCTTCTTTCTTAATTAATGTATTTACATTAATTATACAATAAGAAAAGAGAGGATTCTCAAATGAAAATCCTCTCTCGTTTTATGCTGCCAATTTTTTGTGTGTATGATGTTTATGATAACGTCCACGCATTGCATAGGCAATTTGCGGGATTGCAATACCGATTAAAATAAGTGATACACCGATCCATTGTGAAGATAGCACCGCTTCTTTTAAAACGAATACAGACATAATTGTTGTAACTGGTAGTTCTGCTGCACCAAGAATAGTCGCTAAGCCAGAACCGATCTTTGGAATACCGATTGTAAAGGCGATAGAAGGAATGACGATACTAAATGTTCCTAATCCTAAACCGTATTTCCAAAGTCCTTCAGAAATTGCACCGCTAAAAATAAATGTTGGCGGGAATACGATCATTACTAAAGTTAAAGCGCCAGTCATTAAGAGAACACCGCGCGGTAATGAAGGTACTTCAACAGCAACTTTTCCGCTCACGAAAATGTATGTTGCGAATGTAACAGCAGATAATAAACCTAGTATGATTCCAGTCATATCGAAATCACCTGCTGATTTTTCTAGTAAACCACTTGATAAAAATGTACCTGCAAGTAAGAAAATAACGGAAATAACCTTTTCTCTTGAAGGTAATGTTTTTGTTGCGACTGCTTCAATAATAATTCCGACCCAAACGAATTGGAATAAAAGTATAATTGCAATAGATGCTGGTACAGTTTTTAATGAAGCATAATAAAAAATTCCAGTAAAACTTGCAGATGTACCTGCAACGAATAAAATTAACGCTTGTTTTAATGGAACACGATGTCTAGAAAATAGAAGAGTAATAGCAAGCAAAATAATCCAACCGAACAAATATTGGCTGCCAATTACCTCTCCAAGTGAAAATCCTTCTGCATAGGCAAGTTTAACGAAAATAGCTAAAATCCCATAACTACACGCTCCTAATAAAACTAAAAGAGAATAACGAAGCATGAAAAATTCCTCCCATCTATATGAAATTGTTCCTAACGGACATATATAACTAGAGGGAAGTATACAAAATTAAAAATAAAGGGTCAAATAAAAGAAAAGTGTGACATTTTATAGAATAATAATAAAAGTATGATATTTATGCATAATCTTGAAATTAGTAATAATAAAAGTATTGTAAAATCAGCTTCGTATTGTATAAAGACAGCATTTGAAAAAAATATTTTTTAGGGATATAGAAGGGTAGTCCATTATAGTGTGCTAATCATTTGAGAAACTATGTTACCTTTGTTATGTTAATAACAATTAGAGAAGTTTCTTAGTCCAATTAAGATTGTTCTATATAATAGAAGGAAATGAAAACGTTTTATTAGAAACTGTTTGTAAGGGTAGTTTTTCTTATTATCACGTTGTTAAAGTGAGTTCACGAATTGTTCATAGTATTTTTATGTGTTTTTGCTACAATATGTAAGGAGAGGAGTGGAATCATGCAAGATATTAGTATTTTTTTAGCGTTTGGCGCTGGATTTTTATCATTTATTTCCCCATGTTGCTTACCGCTTTATCCGGCATTTTTATCGTACATAACAGGTATGTCGGTTTCTGAGTTGAAAGAAGAAAATGCAATGCTTCGCAAAAGAAGTATGATACATACAGCGTTTTTCTTACTTGGATTTTCAATTATATTTATTGCAATTGGATTTGGTACAAGTTTTATTGGAGGCATCTTTACAAATTATAAAGATTTAATTAGACAGTTAGGTGGTATATTTATCATCGTGTTCGGTCTTATTATTGTCGGTGTGTTTAAGCCAAAGTTTTTAATGCAAGACCGTAAATTTACGTTTAAAAATCGTCCGAGTGGCTATTTGGGATCCGTTCTAATTGGGTTGGCCTTTGCTGCAGGGTGGACACCATGTACTGGACCTATTTTAGTGTCTGTAATTGGATTAGCTGCAACAAATCCAGAATCAGCAATGATTTATATGATAGCATACATACTTGGGTTTGCTATCCCATTTTTCGTACTATCATTCTTTATTACGAAAATGTCTTGGATTAAAAGAAATAGTATGAAATTCATGAAGATTGGAGGATATGTTATGATTGTCATGGGTATCTTCCTATATTTCAACTGGATGACGAAAATTATCGTATATTTCTCAAGTTTATTTGGTGGTTTTACCGGTTTTTAGTATTATTCTGTGAAAATGTTGGAAATACTAACGGAAAAGCATATAATGAAAGTATATTTTGCATATAGCCACAAAAAAGGATGAGAAAATATGAACATAGTTGTTTTATCCAGTATCGTTGCTGTTTGTATGGCTGTTGGTGCGATGTTTATTCGTTTAAAAGCAGCTAAGAAACCGGCAACATTGAAAAAAATTATACTTCCACCATTTTTTATGAGCACGGGAGCGTTGATGTTTGTTTTTCCTGAATTTCGATTAACTCCAGCAGAAATGTTAGAAGCAATTGGCGTCGGTTTGTTTTTCTCTATTTTTCTTATTAAAACATCTAAATTTGAAATTAGAGGACAAGAGATTTATTTGAAGCGTTCAAAAGCATTTGTTTTTATATTAATTGGATTACTTGTCGTGCGGATTGTATTTAAAACATACTTAAGTCAATCTCTTGATTTAGGACAACTTAGTGGCATGTTCTTCTTACTGGCGTTCGCGATGATTGTGTCATGGAGAATTGCTATGTACCGTTCCTTTACGAAATTACAGAAGGAAATGGAAAAAGAAGATGGTTTTTATAATGAAAAAGATATGAAATTAACTTAAAAACTGTATATGTATAAAATAAAAAGACAGCGTCAAAGGCGCTGTCTTTTTTATTGAAAATAATGTGAAGTTATTTTGCGAGTAAAGACTTATAGTTTGAATAATCAATCTCTTTTTCTTGTAGTTTTTTTACTAAAAATTTATGATCACGCTTCGGTGTAGCAATAATATATCCTTTGATAATTAAATCTTGTGTAATTTGAGAGGCTTTTTCTTGTAATGCCAGTTCTCCGATTTTGCCAGCAATTTTTGATTTAGCAACATCGCGAAATAGTTCTGGAACAGGACTTACGAGCTCTTCTAACAATTGTTTTTGTTCTTCATCCCATAAATGTCTAGTTTTATTAATATAGTGCTCTTCCCAATCTAAAATGGACATACCATCTTCTTTAGGTAATCGTTTTAGGAATTTTCTGAACATAAAGTATCCACCGATAGACATAAGTCCTAATAAAATAACAGTCCATAGCACTATGAACCAACTGAACCATCCTTCGAGCAAGCTTATCCCCCCTTAATGATTGCGGTTTTCTTTTATTCATATTATAAACAGTGATATTCATAGAAAGCAAGAACGCCTGGTCAATTTGACCAAGCGTTATCATTTAAACAAAGTATAGTTGTTCAACACATAAATTATTATTATCATCTTCTACATATTCAATGATTAATGTGCCAACTTTACGATCTTTATCTTCAGTTGTGAAAATAGAGTAAGAAGTAAAACGTGCTGTTGATAGGCCGCTTATATGTGTAGGTAAAGAAATGTAGTCGTTATCGCGGAAGAATTCCATCAGTTCAATATCTTCAAATTCTTTTCGATCAACTTGTTTGTTTGTATAGCGGCGTTGAAGTTGTTTTAAAGACTCATTCCAAGAAATTGCTTTTGTATCGTATACCATTGTTCTATCTCCTTACTGTATGTAATCATTAAGAACATACGTTCTAAATTAGTATACTCTTTTTATTAGAAAAGGGAAAGCAAAAAATAATGTAAGCTTGGATTTCCAAGCTTACATTATTGATGCGTCCGTCATAATCTCTATTTTTATTATAAGTTAGATAAGATTAAGAAACAAGATGATATATATTCTGTTTATAGTTTTCAAAATTCTGTATATTATAGGTGTACTAAAGTGCAAGGGAATGAGAGGAATGGCATATGTAATTTCACTCCAAGGACCGATGGCAAGTGGGAAAACAACATTGGCTATAAGGTTAGAGCGATGTGGATTTTCAATTATATATGAAAATCCATATCCAATTGTAGAAAAGAGAAAACAATTAAATTTGGATATGAATTCAAAAGAAGGGTTTATTATAAATCAAAAAATGTTCATAGAAGCAAAAATAAAGGAGTTTCAAAATGTGAAAGATTCAGTCGTGATTTTTGATCGCGGACCAGAAGATATTGAATTTTATACACTCTTTTATCCGAAAATGATAGGGAAAGAGTGGGATATAGAAACAGAATTAAAAGATGAATTGTATAAATTAAGAGAATGCTGTTCGGATGCAATTTTTTATTTAGATGTTACGAAAAAGAATGTATATGATAGAAAAAATAATGATAGGACAAGAAACCGCAGTACATTTGAAGAACTATTTAAATTAGTAGAAACTGAAAAAGAATGGTATAAACAATTTCCTGTAACTTATGTGGACACGAATACATTAACAGTGGATGAGTTAGAAGCATATTTTATGGGCTGGTTAAAGGAGAAAGGACTATGAAAAAAATATTATTATTCGTATACCCAACATTTGCGGAGTTTGAAATTACAGTAGCAACAGCATTGTTGAAAAAGAAATATGAAATCATTACTGCGGGCTTAACAAAAGAGTTGATTATAAGTGAAACAGGATTGCAAGTACAACCGCATATAGAATTAAGTGAAGTGCGTGTAGATGAATATGAGGGGATTATGATTCCAGGGGGAGACGCAGTACATATGAAAGACGCAGATATTCTCTTTTCAGTCATTCGCCAATTTTCTGAAAAAGTAAAATTAGTAGCTGCGATTTGTGCTGGACCGTATGCGATAGCAAAAGCAGGCTTATTCAAAGACATCTCGTATACAGTGACTATGGATTATAAAAAATTAGATTGTTTTCCAGTAGAAAATTTTGTGTATGAAGAAGTTGTGCGACACTCAAATATTATTACAGCACAGGGGCATGCATTTGTACCATTCGGAATAGCGGTTGCTTCTTATTTTGGAGTAGCGAACGAACATAATATAAATTTTTACGGTGGTAAGGGCAATATGATGCTGGAGAAACTTTTACATGAGAATGTATAAAAGCTAGCATTTGCTAGCTTTTTTCTTTTTTACATCGATAAATGGCTAACGTTTTCGGGTCGCGCCATATACCGTTATGAAGTGACAATTCATTTTCTACTTCTTCTTTTAGCCATTCCTTCATTTCGGCGTGAAGATATGTATTATCAGGTATATTTAGCGATGGAAACATGCTAGAAATATAGTTTACAATCGGAGTAGCATGATGAAAAACGAGAGCATTATGAATAACTGTTTCTTCAACAGTTGGAAAAACAGACTGTAATATCTCTTTACCATTTTCTAAACAAAATGGAGTGACTGATGATGTTGTTTTTGGTAAATCAAATGCGTCTAACATGCGGTTACACATTTCAACTATACGAGGTAATGTAACGTCAGAATTTGTTGTAGCTAAAAGTGAGCCTCCGGGACGAATTACTTTATGGAATCCTTGAACTGTTTTTTCGACATCTTTCATGTGATATAACATATGTCTTGCGATGACCCAGTCATAGCAATTAGCTTCAAAAGGAAGTTTACCAGCATCACCTAGTCTCCATTCAATTATGCTATTCTTTATTGCAGCTTCAGAAAGCATCGTTTTCGATTGATCAAAACCGGTTAGTTGGCCTTTATGACCGTTAGTTTGTAAAAGGGAAAGAAAATTTCCATTAGCACACCCAACCTCTAATATTTTTTCTTCTCCTTGAAGTTGTAAATGTTCCATGACGAGTTCATCTAAATTCATTTGTTTTTCTTCGTAATGTTTATGCGTATCGATACGTGTCTGTAAATGGTTGCTTACGTTATATTGGCGTTTTACATCATTCATTTTTTCACATTCCACCTTCGTGCAAAATTGCTGAATCGCGTGTGTTAATACGTCGGTTTTCCTTAAACCTTCGTAATGGAGTGCAGCTTCAAACCTTTCAAGTAATTTTTCTTCAATTCGAAAATGAATATCTTTTCGCTTCTTCATTGAAATCTCGCCCCTTTGCATCTGTTAGTGAGACTATAGCACGCCTGAAAAATTCGTGTAAATAATTTGTGTACACAAATGGAGGGGATGAAAAAATTGTTCGAATGTGAGTTTAAACTATTGACGATTTAACCGTTTTCATATATTCTTAAATTAAGAAATATTCAAATAATTAAAAGAAATGAGAGAGTCACATGCTTCTTCAAGGAACACATCGAATTGGTCGTATGGCCATGTTGTTGGCACTTGCGGATGAGAATGAAAGCCCTGTATTATCTATTCCAAAAGGTTGGAAGTATTGTACGGGGAAAGTGGGTTCGATGAATTCGCAAAAAGTTGTAGCAGCAATGGAAACAGCGGCTAAGAGCACCCAAGTTATTGAAACAGATGTTTACAGAGAAACACATGCACTTTATCATGCAATTATGGAAGCTTTGTACGGAGTGACGAGAGGTCAAATTCAGTTAGCAGACGTTCTTCGTACAGTAGGACTTCGCTTTGCGATTGTGCGCGGTAGACCATACGACGGAAAAAAAGAAGGCGAATGGGTTGCTGTTGCATTATATGGAACGATTGGTGCACCTGTAAAAGGATCTGAGCATGAGGCGATTGGTTTAGGAATTAATCACATATGATTTGCCCATAGTCTATTAGTTAGAAGGGGGCCTTACTTTTTTAGGACAGAAGTCTGTCTTAAAAAGATAAGGTCCCCTTTTGCCTTTTTAAGGAGGAAAAAGAATGATTACGTTAACAGGACACACATTGACAATTGAAGAAATGAAGAGGTTGTTACTTGAAGGGGAAGGTGTAACAGCTTGTCCAAATAGTATGCAAAAGGTGGCGGAGTGCCGCGAAGTTGTTGAGAAAATTGTAGAGGACGGAAAAGTCGTTTACGGTATTACAACTGGATTTGGAAAGTTCAGTGATGTGCTTATTCAAAAAGATGATGTAAAGGCACTTCAACACAATTTAATTCAGTCACATGCATGTGGTATAGGTGATCCATTCCCTGAAGAAGTATCACGCGGTATGTTAATTTTACGAGCGAACACGATGCTAAAAGGAGTATCTGGTGTTAGACCACTTGTTGTAAATATGCTTCTTGAGTTTGTAAATCGTAAAATTCACCCAGTCGTTCCGCAACAAGGGTCACTTGGTGCGAGTGGCGATTTAGCACCTTTATCTCATCTTGCGCTTGTATTATTAGGCGAAGGTGAAGTGTTCTATAAGGGGAAACGCGTTCATGCGATGGTTGCTCTTACAGAAGAAGGTCTTGAACCGATTGAACTTGAAGCGAAAGAAGGGCTTGCATTAATTAATGGTACGCAGGCGATGACAGCGCAAGGAGTTCTTTCTTATATAGAAGCAGAAGCAATGGCGTATCAAGCTGAATTCATTGCTTCGATGACAATTGAAGGATTACAAGGCATTATTGATGCATTTGATGAAAATGTTCATAAAGCGCGTGGTTATAAAGAGCAAGTGGAAGTAGCGAGCAGAATTCGTAACATCCTTCATGATAGTAAATTAACAACAAAACAAGGAGAACTACGAGTACAGGATGCATATTCACTTCGCTGTATCCCGCAAGTACACGGTGCTTCTTGGCAAGTTTTAAATTATGTGAAAGAAAAATTAGAAATTGAAATGAATGCAGCAACAGATAATCCGCTAATCTTTGATGGCGGAGAAAAAGTAATTTCGGGTGGGAATTTCCATGGTCAACCGATTGCGTTTGCGATGGACTTCTTAAAAGTAGGAATGGCGGAACTTGCAAATATTTCAGAGCGTCGTATTGAGCGTTTAGTAAATCCGCAATTAAATGATTTACCTCCATTTTTAAGTCCAGAACCAGGACTTCAGTCTGGTGCAATGATTATGCAATACGCTGCAGCGTCACTTGTTTCTGAAAATAAAACGTTAGCACATCCAGCGAGTGTTGATTCAATCCCGTCATCAGCTAACCAAGAAGATCACGTAAGTATGGGAACAATCGCTTCACGCCATGCACATCAAATTATTCAAAATGTAAGACGTGTTCTTTCAATTGAGATGATTTGTGCGATGCAAGCAGCGGAATATCGCGGTATTGAAAACATGAGTACAGTGACGAAGAGCTTCTACCATCAAGGCCGTCAACAAGTACCTTCTATTACAAATGATCGCATATTCTCAACGGATATTGAAAATATTACGCACTGGTTAAAAACGAATTATTCGATAAAAGAAAGATTAGATGTAAACGCGGCACTATAAAATGAGAAAAGGGAGAGATTGAAATGGAAAAAGTTAAACAAACAATTCGCGCGCCAAGAGGTACTGAATTACAAACGAAAGGGTGGGTTCAAGAAGCTGCACTTCGTATGTTAATGAACAATTTAGATCCTGAAGTTGCTGAAAAACCAGAAGAATTAGTTGTATATGGCGGAATTGGCCGTGCAGCTCGTAACTGGGAAAGCTACCATGCGATTGTAGATTCATTAAAAACGTTAGAAAGCGATGAAACATTACTTGTTCAATCAGGAAAACCAGTTGCAATCTTTAAATCGCATGAAGATGCACCTCGCGTTCTTTTAGCGAATTCAAACTTAGTACCAAAATGGGCGAACTGGGATCACTTCCGTGAACTAGAGAAGAAAGGTCTTATGATGTACGGACAAATGACAGCAGGTAGCTGGATTTACATTGGAACACAAGGTATTTTACAAGGAACATATGAAACGTTTGGCGAAGCGGCACGTCAACATTTCGATGGTTCATTAAAAGGTACATTAACACTTACTGCTGGCTTAGGTGGTATGGGTGGTGCACAACCTCTTGCTGTAACGATGAACGGCGGTGTTGTCATTGCTATTGATGTTGATAAGCGCAGCATCGATCGTCGTATTGAAAAGAGATATTGTGATATGTATACAGAATCATTAGAAGAAGCATTAACGGTTGCGAACGAGTATAAAGAGAAGAAAGAACCAATTTCAATTGGTTTATTAGGAAATGCGGCAGAGATTTTACCAGAACTAGTGAAGCGCAATATTACGCCAGATTTAGTTACGGATCAAACATCTGCTCATGATCCATTAAACGGTTATATTCCAGTAGGTTTCACATTAGAAGAAGCAGCGAAACTTCGTGAAGAAGATCCAGAACGTTACGTACAATTATCAAAAGAAAGCATGACAAAACATGTAGAAGCAATGCTTGCTATGCAAGAAAAAGGCGCAATTACATTTGATTACGGAAATAACATTCGCCAAGTTGCTTTCGATGAAGGTTTGAAAAATGCATTCGATTTCCCAGGATTCGTTCCAGCATTTATTCGTCCATTATTCTGCGAAGGAAAAGGACCATTCCGCTGGGTAGCACTTTCTGGTGATCCAGAAGATATTTATAAAACAGACGAAGTAATATTACGTGAGTTTGCGGATAATGAGCATTTATGTAACTGGATTCGTATGGCTCGTCAGCAAGTTGAGTTCCAAGGTCTTCCATCTCGTATTTGTTGGTTAGGTTACGGTGAGCGCGCGAAATTTGGTCGCATTATTAATGAAATGGTGGCAAATGGTGAATTATCAGCACCAATCGTTATCGGTCGTGACCATTTAGATTGCGGATCAGTAGCATCTCCAAACCGTGAAACAGAAGCGATGAAAGACGGTAGTGATGCAGTAGCAGACTGGCCAATTTTAAATGCATTAATTAATAGTGTAAATGGTGCGAGCTGGGTATCTGTTCACCACGGTGGTGGCGTTGGTATGGGTTATTCACTTCACGCTGGAATGGTTATCGTTGCAGATGGAACAGAAGCAGCAGCAAAACGTATTGAGCGCGTATTAACGTCTGACCCTGGTATGGGTGTTGTTCGTCACGTTGATGCAGGATATGACTTAGCTGTAGAAACTGCGAAAGAAAAAGGCGTTAACATTCCGATGATGAAATAAGGAGGAGAAAACATGCTGGACACTTTACTAATAAATATCGGTCAATTACTAACAATGGATCAAGAAGATGGCTTGTTAAGACGGGAAGCGATGAACACGCTTCCTGTTATCGAAAATGGTGTGGTTGGAATTGAAAACGGCGTAATTACTTTCGTTGGAACAGTGGAAGAAGCTAAAGGATTACAAGCGAAAGAAGTTATTGATTGCGGCGGGAAAATGGTTTCTCCTGGTCTTGTTGATCCGCATACTCACCTTGTATTTGGTGGATCTCGTGAAAATGAAATCGCACTAAAATTACAAGGAGTTCCGTACTTAGAAATTTTAGAAAAAGGCGGAGGTATTCTTTCAACTGTAAATGCAACGAAAAAGGCGTCGAAAGAAGAACTTGTTCAAAAAGCGAAATTCCATTTAGACCGTATGCTATCTTTCGGAGTTACAACTGTAGAAGCGAAGAGTGGTTACGGATTAGATGATGAGACGGAATGGAAACAATTAGAGGCAACTGCACAATTACAAAAAGAGCACTCGATTGATTTAGTTTCCACATTTTTAGGTGCTCATGCAGTTCCGAAAGAGTATAAAGGTAGATCAAAAGAATTTTTACAATGGATGTTAGACCTACTACCAGAAATGAAAGAGAAGCAATTAGCTGAATTCGTTGATATTTTCTGTGAAACAGGTGTGTTCTCTGTTGAAGAGTCAAAAGAGTTTTTATTAAAAGCGAAAGAGCTTGGGTTTGATGTGAAAATTCATGCAGATGAAATTGACCCTCTTGGTGGCGCGGAAGCAGCGGCTGAAATTGGTGCAGCATCAGCGGACCATTTAGTTGGCGCTTCTGATAAAGGAATTGAAATGCTTGCAAACTCTAATACAGTAGCGACTTTATTACCAGGAACAACTTTCTATTTAAATAAAGAAAGCTTTGCTCGTGGACGTAAAATGATTGATGAAGGTGTTGCAGTTGCTTTGGCTACAGACTTTAACCCAGGTAGTTGTCCAACTGAGAACATTCAGCTTATTATGAGCATTGCAATGCTCAAGCTGAAAATGACACCAGAAGAAGTTTGGAATGCAGTAACAGTTAACTCTTCTTACGCAATTAATCGTGGCGATGTAGCTGGGAAAATTAGAGTTGGTCGCAAGGCAGATTTAGTTCTATGGGATGCTTACAATTATGCTTACGTACCGTATCATTACGGCGTAAGTCATGTAAATACAGTATGGAAAAATGGTAATATCGCATATACAAGAGGTGAACAATCGTGGAGCACGGCCACTATTTAAAGAAAAATGCAAAGTTTATCGATCGTGAAGTGACGAAATGGAGTGAGATGATTAAAGATTGGGAGGAAGGCTTGGAAATATTCGGTGCTGCCTTAATTGGAGCACCCCTTTCTAAACCATCTATTAGTCATTCAGGAGCAAGTTTTGCACCAAAAACAATTCGTGCAGTGTTAGATGCATATAGCACGTACGCAATTACAGAAGAAAATGATATGAAAGAAAGTGTCTTATATGATTGCGGCGATATTACGATGCATGTGACGGATATAAAAGAAAGTCATAAGCGAATTGCGAAAACAGTTGGTCATGTAACGAAAGTAAATCCGAACATGATACCAATCGTTCTTGGTGGTGACCATTCGATTAGTTTTCCGAGTATAACAGGGTTTGCAAATAGTAAAGGGAAGGTCGGCGTTATTCAATTTGATGCCCATCATGATTTACGTAATTTAGATGATGGTGGCCCATCAAATGGGACACCGTTCCGTAGTTTACTAGAAAATGATGTCATTACAGGAAAACAACTCGTTCAAATCGGAATTCGTAATTTTTCAAATGCACGAGCGTACCATGAATATGCAAAAGAACATGGCGTGACAGTGTATACAATGAAAGATGTACGAGAGCGACAAATCAAAGATATTATCACAGAAAGTATTGAAGTATTAAGAAAGCAAGGCGTGACTTCTATTTACATTTCTCTTGATATGGATGTACTAGATCAAGCATTTGCACCAGGTTGTCCAGCAATTGGTCCTGGCGGTATGGATAGTACGACTTTACTTGATGCGATTGAATTTCTTGGTAAAGAACCGCTCGTTCAAGGGATGGATATAGTAGAAATTGATCCAACCCTTGATTTCAGAGATATGACGAGTCGAGTAGCTGCGCAAGTGATTATGAGTTTTCTTTTAGCGAGAGAGACAGTACGTAAGCAGGTAAGTGTATAGGCGTGAAATTAATAGGGAATGTTTAACGATTCCGTATAAAAAACACATTACTATTTATATGTAGTAATGTGTTTTTATGTAAAAAGAGAAGGTGAAATTAGAATGTATATATGTGCGGAAAAGTTAATAAGATTGCGGGTTTTTAATGATATTTTACGAAATTATTTTCTTAGTTCGAAAGGATTGACATTAAAAATAATTTTATGATAAAATAAAAATTTTGCTAAAAAATTGATTGTGTGTTAAGATTGAGAAGGTTACCATATATGGAGGTGGATTATTTGTTTCAAATTGGCGATAACATTGTTTATCCAATGCAGGGAGCAGGTATAATTAAAGCCATAGAAGAGAAGGAAATCACAGGAGAAAAACAACAATATTATGTTATAAAAATGTCGGGTAGTAATATGGAAGTAATGATTCCGGCAGGGAGAATATTGAGCTCAAATATACGACCAGTCACGGATATAACGGCAATAGCACACATATTGGATATTTTTCAACATGGAGAATCTGATAGATTACTTACGTGGAAACAAAGGTATAAATTGAACACTGATAAAATAAAGACGGGTAAAATACAAGAAGGTGCTGAAGTTGTACGTGATTTATTACGTATGCAGAAAGAAAAAGCACTTAATGCAAGCGAAAAGAAAATGTTAGATAACGCACACGAATTTTTGATTAGTGAACTGGGATTAATTGAAGGTATCACAGAAAGTCAAATAAAAAGCTTTTGTTAAGATTCATTACAAATAATGTATTAGATCCCAAAAAAGGTTTTGAATTTTTTGGGAACATAATTATAGAGAATTAATCATTTCAAAGACATTCAATTCTTTCAAACCACTTTTAGAGCATTAACCTCTTTTGTTATTACTACAATCAAATCCATTTTTATTTTTTAAATTCTTTACGAATATTCGAAGTTTAATTAAACACTTCGATAGAATAGTTACTTGATTTTTGCAATCCTGATTCACACTGGCACGGACGAGGAGCCGTAAGGATGAAAGAGAGGTAGGGCTTTCATTGTTTTAGGTTTATAAGTTATTATTTTTAGAAGAATACTGAACCATTCTCACTTCTACTGCTAAGGAATTTTTTATATGTGAAGAGATAATAATTGTTTATATTCTTTATATTAAAGAGATAAATGAATTTTTAGCCATATACGGTCAACTAAAAAGGAGTGTCATATAGTCGATAATTCGACTATGTGACAGCTCCTTTTTTCATGGGGATGAACGGATAAATAGAAAAAACAATGTGTTAGATATGCAATTATTATCGTAATGCTTGTTGTTTGCATGTTGGAAACGAATTTGTTCCCTATCTTCTTTAGAGCAATGACAGAGATGGAGACTAGGCGATGTGGACTAAGAAATCAATCGCGAAAGAATATAAATGGCGAGGCTGATGTACGTATATGGGGGAAAAACCGTGCTTTTGCACGGCTTTTTTTATGTTAGTTATCAAGAGAAAGCAAACAGATGTTACTCCATTACGATAATCGGCTTAATCGTTTTCCCTGTTTTAGAATCTTCAAATGCTTGAGCGATTTCTTCAAAAGAATAGAATTGTACAAATGTATCGAATGGGAATAATCCTTTTTGATAGAAATTAATTAATTTTGGAATGAATAGTTGTGGCACTGCATCACCTTCAACTACTCCTTTAATTGTAATAGCTTTTACGACAATTTCATTTGTTACGTTTATAGTTAAATCTTTTTTACCGACAGCAACAGTTGCCATAGTCCCTTTTACTCGTAAACATTGAATGGATTGAAGTGTAACAGTATTTACGCCAGTTGTTTCAAATGAGTAATGAGCTCCACCGTTTGTAATTTCTTTAATTTTGGCAACTGGATCTTCGATTAAGCTATTAATCGTGTGTGTAGCCCCTAATTCTTTTGCTAATTCTAAACGACTATCATGAATATCAACGGCAATGATTGTAGTACATCCAGCAATTTTAGCTGCCATTAAGCCACTAAGACCAACAGCGCCAGTTCCAAATACAACTAGGCTACTACCTGGTTTTGCTTGTAGTGAATGTAAGATTGTACCGCTACCAGTCATAATTCCGCAACCAAGTGGACCTAACAAACGTATATCAACATCTTTTGTTACTTTTACAACATTATTTTCATCAACTACGGCATGGTATGCGAATGAAGATTGGCCGAAGAATTGAGAAATATCATTATTGCTAAGATCGTGTATAGGTGTTACATGGCGTTTGTTTTTTCCAGAGAAGTTTAACTCAATCATATTTTCGCAAGCAGCAGCATTACCATCTAAGCAACTTTCACAATGACCACAGTAAGAGAATCCGAGTACTACATGGTCACCAGGTGTAACGGATGTTACATTACTTCCCACTTTTTCCACGATACCAGAACCTTCATGTCCTAAAACAACTGGTTTTGGTGTGGGCATTGTCCCGTCTAAAACTGTTGCATCTGTATGACATATACCAGAAGCGATAATTTTTACTAATACTTCATCATCTTTAATCTTGTCTAAGTATACTTCTTGCATATTAAAATCTTTTTCGGGTTTAGAAACGATAGCTTTTGTTTTCATTGTTATCCTTCTTACTAAAAGTTAAATAAGAAAAAATACGTTCAACTATGTAGGAGTCTTTTATTCGTTCCTAAAATTTTGTTTGTACAATAAAAAACAAATGAATGATTGAAGCCTCGTTACTGTAAGTTTGAATATAGTACAGTGGAAATCGTTTTTTTTAGTAAATAGTTTGAAAAACAATTACCAATATATTCTATAGTAATAAAACTAGAAGAAATGAAAACATCCACTTAACAAGTATTTTCCTCATCCACTTACTGAACATAAAAATAGACAGTAGAGTCTTGAATACCAGAACCCTTAAAGTTAAAAAACAGTTAGTTTTATTATGCGAATATTTCTACATAAGAGCGTATAAATTGACGTTACTATCTAAAAGTAAGTATGATGCGATTATAGTAAGAATTTTTTAGGGGGAAGAAAAATGACAAGTTCAAATAATAAAGCAGCAAGTATTTATGAAGGAACAAATATAAATGATTGGGGTTCTTTTGAAAAGATTGAAGAAACGAAGTTATTTGACTCGATTCAAATTGGACCTTGGTCTCTTCGTAATCGCATAGCAATGGCACCGATGACGAGATGTTTCGCGAATCATGAAACAGGAATCGTTGGTACTGATGTAGTCGAGTACTATAGAAAACGTGCAGCTGATGGAGTTGGCTTAATTATTACAGAGGGAATCGTCATTAGCCCAAGAGCAAAAGGAAATCCAGGAGTACCAGGGATTTATACACAAGAGCAAATCGATTCGTGGAAGCCTGTTACAGAGGCAGTACATAAAGAAGGTGGAACGATTATTGCTCAAATATGGCATGTTGGCCGTATGAGTCATCACGAGATAATTGGTGGACAAATGCCACAAGCACCGTCTGCTATCGCTGCAGAGGGAAATGTTCCGCGTTTTCGTAAACCGTTCGACACGCCAGAAGCAATGACGTTAGAAGAAATACAAGAGGTGATTGGTCAATACGCACAAGCTGCGAAAAACGCGATCGAAGCTGGATTTGATGGAGTAGAAATACACGGTGCACACGGATATTTAATCGATCAATTTACTTATGAGTTCGCAAATAAGCGTACTGATAAATACGGCGGAGATTTAAAGCAAAGGCTAACGTTTATGAAAGAAGTAACGGAGGCTGTAATAGAAGCTGTTGGGGCTGATAAAACACTTCTTCGCTTCTCTGCTTTCAAAGGTGATAATCCAACTTATATGTGGGAAAACCCTGAGCTTGCAATTGAAACGTTTGTAAATATGTTCAACGAAGTTGGATTAACGATGATTCACCCTTCAACGATGAATTATACTGCAGTTATTGCTGACGGAAAGAATTTTCATCAATTAGTAAGAAAATATTGGGAGGGTACGATTGTAGGAGTAGGGAATTTAAATCCGAAAGAGGCTGAAGAAGCGTTGCAAGAAGGAACAATTGATGTAGTGGCATTCGGAAGACCTTTAATAGCTAATCCAGATTTTATTCATCGAATTAAAAATGCTGAAAGTTTAGTTGAATATGATGCGAAAGAGCATCTTGCTACGTTAATTTGAATAAAGATAAAAGGAGAACACATCAGGTGTTCTCCTTTTATTATGGATTTTCATAGGAGGAAGCGGGATGAGTGAAACGCTACTCGTTATTATTAGTATATTGCTCTTATTGATGTTACTATTAATCATTTTTTTTATTATTACATTTTTTATTAAAAAACGGACGCATCATTCTATATTAAAGCTGCATCCATACTTAGGAAGGATGCGTTATTTACTTGAAAAGATAGGACCGGAATTTAGGCAATATTGGTTTGATCATGATACGGATGGAAAGCCCTTTTCACGTTATGATTTTCAAAGTGTAATGTTTCTAGCGAAATACCGTTCAGAAATACTCGGTTTTGGATCAAAACGAGATTTTGATGCATCTGGATATTATATTGCTAATACATTATTTCCGATATTAACAGATGAATTAAGTGTGAATGTAACGCAAGAACGTGAAGGGAAAAAGTATGTGATTCATAAAGAAGGGTTATTTTCACGAAGAGAAAAATTGACAGCGGATACAACGAATCTTTGGTTATATGAAGAAGACGATGCAATTATAGTCGGTGAAAACCGCAAATATCCGTGGAAACTACATGGCATGTTTGGGGCATCTGCGACTTCTTACGGTGCGATTGGCGAAAATTATATTTTAGCGAGCGGATTTGGTGCGAAGATGGCTGGCGGATCGTGGATTAATACTGGCGAAGGTGGCGTTATTCCAGAACATTTACATACAGGTGCGAATATCGTTGCGCAAATTGGTCCGGGTTTATTTGGGTACCGTGATGAGGGTGGTAATTTTTCAATGGAGAAATTTATGGAGAAAGCAAAAGAAAGCAATATTAAAGCATTTGAATTGAAATTTGGGCAAGGTGCGAAAATACGTGGTGGTCATCTAGAGGGACAAAAAGTAAATGAGAAAATTGCTTCTGTTCGGAATGTGCGAGAAGGAGACACGATTAATTCACCGAATCGATTTCCATTTTTAAAGAATGCAGTAGATACACTTTATTTTATTCAACGTTTGCAAGAAAACGGCGGTAAACCAGTCGGTATGAAAATTGTAATTGGACAGCAGGAGCCGTTGGAAGATTTATTCAAATCGATGAAAGAGTTAAACATTTATCCAGATTTCATTACAGTTGATGGTTCAGAAGGTGGATCAGGTGCAACGTATAAATCGATGGCAGATAGTATGGGGATGCCGCTTATTCCAGCGTTACTGACATGTATTGATACAGCGAATCATTATGGTGTTCGGGACAAATTCAAAGTGTTTGCCTCGGGGAAATTAATTACACCAGATAAAGTGGCAATTGCTTTAGCTATTGGTGCAGATGCTGTAAATTCAGCACGTGGATTTATGATGGCAAGTGGCTGCATAATGGCACTTCAATGTAATTCCGGACAATGTCCATCTGGAGTTGCCACGACGAATCCGCACTATCAAAAAGCGCTAGATCCGTATGAGAAGAAATGGCGAGTAATGAATTATGTTGTTAGCATGAGATATAGTTTGTTCTCACTTGCGGCCGCAGCGGGAGTAAAGAGCCCGCGTCATTTAACGAGAGAGCATATTGTGTTTAAAGATGAGGTGGGGCGGATAGTTCCTCTTTCAGAATTGTTTCCTACTAGTAAATAGAAGATAAGCTATGTTTAATAGATTAAAAGTCATACATTCGTATGGCTTTTTTTCTTTTAAAATTTGTCTGATAAGTGAATGAAAATAAGGTATTATATTTTCTGAATATTTTTACTTTAATTTATTTTAAAACCGGGGTAATCCACTGGGATAAAGGCGTTTATAAAGGTTTTCACATGTAGTGAAAAGGGCCTGTTCACTTGAAAGAACAAAAAATGTTTGTTAAGGTAGGGAACCATAAGCGAAAACAAGAAAATAGAAAAAGTCATTTTTCGAAATTTTGAATGGCTTATGTAACTAAGGGAGAGATTCGGTGAAGATTGAGATTATGGTTTCGCTTGCTATTTATATGGCAGGTATGTTGTATATCGGTTATTGGTCTTATAAGAAGACATCCGATTTATCAGATTATATGTTAGGCGGAAGGGGACTCGGTCCAGCAGTTACAGCTTTATCAGCTGGTGCTTCTGACATGAGTGGTTGGATGCTAATGGGATTACCTGGTGCGATGTATGCAACAGGATTATCTAGTGTATGGATTGCGATAGGGTTATTAATAGGTGCTTATGCAAACTATTTAATTCTTGCCCCGCGTTTGCGAACGTATACAGAAGTGGCAAATGATTCAATTACGATTCCAGACTTTTTAGAGAATCGATTTAAAGATCGTACGAAAATACTTCGTTTTGTCTCCGCTATCGTCATTTTAGTATTTTTCACATTTTATGCGTCGGCTGGTTTAGTATCAGGTGGGCGTTTGTTTGAAAACTCTTTCAACCTTGATTACAAAATTGGTTTATTTGTAACTGTCGGTGTCGTAGTTGCTTATACACTATTCGGTGGCTTTTTAGCAGTAAGTTGGACCGACTTTGTGCAAGGATGTATTATGTTTATTGCGCTTGTATTAGTACCAATTGTTGCTTTTACAGATGTGGGCGGTGTAACAGAAACATTCAATACAATTAAGCAAGTTGATGCATCGCGTTTAGATATGTTTAAAGGGACTACAATTCTTGGTATTATTTCATTTTTAGCATGGGGTCTTGGGTATTTTGGGCAACCGCATATTATTGTTCGCTTTATGGCAATTACTTCTATTAAAGATTTAAAAACTTCTCGTAGAATCGGTATCGGTTGGATGACGATTTCAATTATAGGTGCAATGCTTACTGGTCTAATTGGTATTGCTTATTACGCTAAAAATAATGAGACATTACAAGACCCGGAAATGGTCTTTGTAACATTCTCAAATATTTTATTCCATCCGTACATTACTGGGTTTTTACTATCAGCTATTTTGGCTTCGATTATGAGTAGTATTTCCTCGCAATTACTTGTTATTTCAAGTGCAGTAACGGAAGATTTCTATAAAACATTTTTCCGTCGGGACGCTAGTGATAAAGAACTTGTATTTATCGGTAGACTGTCAGTATTAGTAGTAGCTATGATTGCAGTTGTTTTAGCATATCATCCAAGTGATACAATTTTAACACTTGTCGGTTATGCTTGGGCAGGATTTGGTTCAGCATTCGGACCCGCTATTTTATTAAGTTTATATTGGAAGAGAACGAACAAATGGGGCGTTCTTGCTGGGATGATTGTAGGTGCAGTAGTTGTTATTACTTGGGTACAAATTCCAAGTTTAAAAGCCACTATGTATGAAATGGTACCTGGATTCTTCTGTAGCTTATTAGCTGTTATTGTTGTAAGTTTATTAACGAAAGAACCAGTGAAAGCAATTCATCGTGAATTTAATGAGATGGAAGCAGTGTTGGAAGAGGAAACGAAATAATTAGCGAAGAGAGTAAATGATAACTAGCATTTACTCTCTTTTGATTTAAAATGAAAATAAGTAACTTGTTGACAACTAAAAGTAAGTAACTTATAATAAATCTTAAGTTCAAGATAATTTATTTCCGAATAAAGATTTCAGATGGAGTAAATATTTTTTGGAAATTATCTCGAATTCGAGATGAATTCAATGATATAGAAGATAATGCGTAATTTCACAGCTTATATCTCGAATTAAAGATAAAATCATAACGATGGATTTTACTTTGCAGTATGGACAAAATGAATAATGAATTTTAATGTATACAAGTTTTTAAAATGAAATAAAAAGGGGCGGAGAAAATGGAAAAGAAAATGATGGGAATTCATCACATTACAGCAATCGTAGGACACCCACAAGAAAATGTAGATTTTTATGCTGGTGTGTTAGGTTTACGTTTAGTGAAACAAACAGTGAATTTTGATGATCCAGGCACGTACCATCTTTATTTTGGTAATGAAGGAGGAAAGCCTGGAACAATTATTACGTTTTTCCCATGGGCAGGTGCTCGTCAAGGAATTATTGGTGACGGTCAAGTAGGCATTACGTCTTATGTCGTACCAAAGGGCGCAATGGAGTTTTGGGAAAATAGATTAGAAAAATTCGATATTTCGTATACAAAAATGACTCGATTTGGAGAGCAGTATTTAGAATTTGATGATCCACATGGTTTGCATATAGAATTAGTAGAAAGAGAAGAAGGCGAATTAAATAATTGGACTTTTGGAGAAGTTACGCCAGAAGTAGCAATTAAAGGATTTGGCGGTGCTGTTCTTTTATCTGCACAACCTCAAAAAACAGCTGAATTGTTAGAGCATGTTATGGGTCTTGAGAAAATTGGAGAAGAAGGTGAATTCGTTCGATTCCGTTCTTCTGCTGATATTGGGAATATTATCGACTTGAGGCTATCGACAATCGGGCGTGGCCAAATGGGTGTTGGTACAGTCCACCATATTGCTTGGAGAGCGACTAACGATGATGATCAACTAGACTGGAAAGAGCATGTGTCTCGTTTTGGATATCACGTAACTCCTGTACAAGATCGAAATTATTTTAACGCAATTTATTTTAGAGAACACGGGGAAATCTTATTCGAAATTGCAACAGACCCTCCTGGTTTCGCTCATGACGAATCGTTAGAGACGATGGGTGAGGAATTAAAGTTACCGGAGCAATATGAACCACATAGAAAACAAATTGAACAAACACTTTTACCATTTGAAGTGAGAAATTTAGACGAAAAGTGATTGAAAGGGGAAAAGGATTATGATGAAACATATTTTTCAAAAAGGAAAAGATACGTCAAAACCAGTGTTGTTATTACTTCATGGTACAGGAGGTAATGAATTAGATTTATTACCACTTGCAGAAATAATTGATCGGGAAGCATCTGTATTAAGTGTTAGGGGGAATGTATTAGAAAATGGCATGCCACGTTTCTTCCGCCGATTGGCAGAAGGTATTTTTGATGAAGAGGATTTAATTTTCCGTACGAAGGAATTAAATGAATTTTTAGATGAAGCTGCAAAAACATATGAATTTGATAGAAATAACATTGTAGCTATCGGTTATTCAAATGGAGCAAACATTGCTGCAAGCTTATTATTCCATTACGAAAATGCATTAAAAGGTGCTGTGCTTCATCACCCAATGGTGCCTAGAAGAGGAACACAATTGCCTAATTTAGCAGGGAAATCCGTGTTTATCGCTGCTGGGACAAATGACCCGATTTGTTCATCAGGAGAGTCAGAGGAATTAAAGGTACTATTAGAAAATGCAAACGCTACTGTTACAATGCATTGGGAAAATAGAGGGCATCAATTAACAATGAGTGAAGTAGAAAAAGCAAAAGAATGGTATGACAAAGCATTTTAAAAAAGAAGCATCTGCTAACAACTAGTAGATGCTTCTTTTTTTATTTACGGCTGAATTGCAAGATGAGACGAAGAAAGTGGTAGCTGAATATCAACGATCGTACCTTTATTTAATTCGCTTGAAATGTGTAATTTACCATGATGTTCTTCAATTATTTTGTAACACATCATTAATCCTAGTCCTGTTCCCTTTTCTTTTAAACTATAAAATGGTTCACCTAGACGAGAGATACGATCTTCTGGGATACCGCAACCTTCATCGATAATCCGTATTAAAATGAAGGTATCATCTAATGGTTTTGTCTGGATGTAAATATTTCCGCCATTTGGCATTGCTTCTATCGCATTTTTTAATATATTTATAAAAACTTGTTTTAATTGGTTACCATCACATTGAATATCATGTTTGTAATCAAAATGATCCATAATGATATGAACACTATGCATAATAGCAGTTGGTAAAATAAATGTAACTACCTCTTCAATTAAAGCTTGTATGTTACAAGTTTGGATAGATAGTACTTGTGGTTTAGACATCGCCATAAATTGACTTGTGATAGATTCCATCTGTGAAATCTCACTTAACATAACATCGATATACCATTTCTGCTCCTCATTTATTTCAGGGAGTAGCAATGTTAGAAAACCTTTTAGAGAAGTGAGTGGATTTCGAATTTCATGTGCAATTCCAGCTGTCAGTTGTCCGACTACTGCGAGCTTTTCTGATTTTCGTAATAACTTTTCCGTTTCTTTTAGCTCGGTAACATCTCTTCCCATTACGATAAGACCTTTACGGGAGCCGTCAGAATGATAAAGTGGAACTTTCGATATACTTAAGATTAGATCGAAATCATCTCTATGAATAATAAATTCCTCGCCATGAAGAATTTGTCTTTGTTGCCATGCTAGTTCGTCGACTTCTTCACAATGTAAAAAAGCCTCTCGGTACGCTTCGTTATATTGAATGAGTTCACTATCTTTTTTCCCGTGGTAAGGTACATGATGGAAATTGAAACAAGAAAGTGCGTAGTCATTTGCCTCAAGCCAGCGTCCCTCATGATCCTTAAATATAACAAACGCAGGCATGGAGTTCACTAATGTACGTAACCTCTTCTCACTTTCTTTTAGCATATTCTCAATTCTTTCTGATTTTTCAAGAGGCTTCATAATGGCATATACGCCAGTTAGACGATTTTGGACAAAAATAGGAACTAGTTTTGTCACGACGTCTAATAAGAATCCATTTTTATGATAAATTGATAAGATATACTCTTGTTGATTATCCGCTCCAGTATTCTTTATATTTTGTAATACTTGCTCAGAAATACGAGCTTCTAAAATAGAGGTAATATTTTTCTGTTCTAATTCTAAAGAAGTGTAACCTAATATTTTTTCGGCAGAAGGATTTATATGTAGTATAACTCCCTCTAAATTTAATGAAATAATACTATCAGGATTGTGTTCGAACAGAGATGCGTACATTTCTGTTAATGAACGATTTTGTATATGGTCTCGCAAACGTCTAGAAATGTTCGGATGACGTTTTCTTTGAGTTGATGAATATTTTTTACGACTCATAATAGTTCCTCCGTACAAATAGCATCTAAAAAGATTTGTCTATTCATAACTATAATATAGATGTAATGTGTATTTCTATAAAAAATGGAAGTTATATAATAAATTTTGTTTTCTTTATTTTTTGCAAAGTGAGTACAAGTTGGTAATAAGGGGAGCTTATATTGTTTTATAACTCTTTTGTAAGTTACAAAAGTAGGTTTTCTTTATAACATTAGGGTAGAAGAGGGGGAAAGAAAATGAGACATTATATTCAAGGTATCGATCATGTACAAGTAGCTGCGCCTGTAGGATGTGAAGAAGAAGCACGAGCGTTTTATGGTGGAAAAATAGGTATGGAGGAAATACCGAAGCCGGAGGAATTAAAGAAGCGTGGTGGGTGCTGGTTTAAGTGTGGAAATCAAGAGATTCATATCGGAGTTGAGCAAAACTTCACCCCAGCTAAAAAGGCGCATCCAGCTTTTTATGTTTTAAAAATTGATGAATTTAAACAAGAGTTAATAAAGCAAGGCATTGAAGTAATAGATGATCATGCACGGCCAGATGTAATTAGATTTTATGTGTCAGATCCGTTCGGAAATCGAATTGAATTTATGGAAAATAAAAACTAGGTGGAAATCCACCTAGTTTTTTAACCTTTTCTAAACAATCCTAATACTTCAACTGTTTCGGTAATGTTAACGAATGCATGAGGGTCAATTTCGGAAATTGTTAATTTCATACTTGCTAATTCTTCACGAGAAACGACGGTCATAAGTACACGTTTTTTTTCGCTGGAATAAGCACCTTCGCCATCAAGTAATGTAATTCCACGTACAACAGTTGAAAGGAGTTGTTTTTTCATTTTTTCTGCTTCATTTGTTACAATCATAAGTGTAACCTTTCGATGTTTCGTATGAATAGCATCGATCACTTTACCAGTTACATAAATTGAAAGTAAGCTTGTAAGAGCAACATCCCAAGTGAAGAAGAATCCTGCAATTATTACAACGACTGCATTTAAAATAATAAGGAATCCACCAAGTTTAATGTCTCTTTTTCGAGACAATAGCATACCGATAATATCAAATCCACCAGTTGATCCATTACAGTTAAAAACAAGGCCGATACCAGCTCCGGCAATGACACCACCAAAGATAGATGATAAAAGTGGGTCTGTTGCTACGACTTTTACTGGAACGTAGTATAATGCAACAGATAATACAATAACAGAGATAACAGTGTTAAAAATCACTTTTTTTCCAAGACCTATGTAACCTAAAATAAGGATAGGTAAGTTTAATACAAAGTTAATAATACCCGTGTTTACAGGAGTTACAATCCCTAAAATAATAGCAATTCCGCCAATTCCACTACTTAAAATTTTGTGGGGGATAAGGAAAAGATTAAATGCAATCGCAATAATAATAGAACCGATAATAACACCAAGAAATCTGACCATTTCTTTCCCGTCCTTCACTAAAAAATTCATATTATTTCAAGATTATATATGATATTGAAAGTTTTGGGTAAAAACAGTTTATTTCGGAAAATTAGATTAATCAAAAGAATTCGAGTATTTTCTCATTTGAAAGGGGATACAGATATGAGGATAAAAACGTATCAACAGAAAAGCCCGTTGAAGCAAGAATGTGAGGATTCTTATTTTTGTAATGAAGAAAAAAAGATGTATGGTGTATGTGATGGTGCAACACCGCTCGTCCCGTTTCGTGATGAAAAGGGACATAATGGAGCATACATCGCTTCGCATTTATTTGCAAGTTATTTTGCTTCATTACGTGAAAATCATAGTTTGCAAGTTGCCGTTGCAAAAGCAAATGAAGCATTGCAAAGCAAAATGTTAGAGTATGAAGTAGATACGAGAAAGAAAGAGCATTTGTGGTGTACATGTATTGCGGCAGTTCAAATAGATGGTGAGAAAATTGAATACGCACAGTTAGGGGACTGTATGATTGTCGCAATACTTCAAAATGGAACGATGCAAGTATTAACGCAAGACACGGTTGAAGGAATTAGTAAACGAGCAAAAAAAAAGAGGGAAGAAGACCGTAATAAAGGGTTAACTGTACCAGAAGAACATGTTTTTCAAGATGTGCGAGAACAGTTAAAATATAATCGTTATCTTGCAAATATGCAGGACGGGTATTCTGTTGCAAATGGAATGAAAGAAGCGATACATTATTTACAACATGGTGAACTACATATAGATGAAGTGAGTGGGATTTTTATTTGTTCAGACGGATTATTCCACCCAGATTGGCCACTTGAACAAACTGTTGCATATATAAGAAAGAATAGTATAAGTGAATATGTAGCAATTATTGAAGAGCTAGAAGGGGAAAAGA
The DNA here is from genome assembly GCF_002209985.1 of Bacillus sp. K2I17. NCBI lineage: Bacteria > Bacillati > Bacillota > Bacilli > Caryophanales > Bacillaceae > Bacillus > Bacillus sp. K2I17. The sequence goes on along the minus strand of NZ_NJGF01000009.1, from coordinate 126,083 downwards.
GAATAAGACCAGATGATAAAACAATTATGATCATTGATTTTTAAGGGGAGGATGTTCAAATGGAAATTAAATGTGTTAATTTAACATTTCAAGATGAATTAGTTCCTTTAGAGAAAGTTAATAAACTGATTATCCACCATACATCCGAAGATGGATGGGATGTGTATAAAACACATGAATTTCATCAAAAAGTAAGAGGGTGGAGCGGGATCGGTTACAATTATTTTATTGAAGAAGATGGAACTGTAGTCCAAGGGCGAGGTTTACATATTGGAGCACATGCGAAAGATAATAATAGGGATACAATTGGAATATGTATGACGGGTAATTTTGATAAATATGATCCAACTACCGCACAAATGAATGCATTATATTCTTTATGTAAAATGTTTATGAAGCAGTTTGCTATAAAGAAAGAAAATATACTTGGTCACAGGGAGCTAGAAGGCGTTACAAAAAGTTGTCCTGGAAAGCATTTTTCTATGGTAGAGTTAAGAAACGGACTAACTTAAATATAGAGGAGTAACAAATGATGATGAATATAAAAATACCTAATGATAAAAAAGAAGAGCTTGTGGCACAAATTCAGCAATTTTTCGTTGAAGAAGATTTAGATGAAATTGGACGTTTCCAAGCAGAGCGATTAATAGAAGAAATGATTAAATTAGTAGGACCGTTTGCATACAATCAAGCAATTGGAGATGCTAGAAAGCTTGTAACAGAGAAACTATCTAATATTGAAGAAGATTTGTATGTGTTAGAGAAGAATGAAGGGAAGTAAAAAGAGCCATTTTGGCCGTATTCCGTCAATTATAAAATAAGTATTATGCCACGGCTTTTTCCGATGTTCTGTTTGGAAAAGGCCGTGAAGTTGTTTTTGGGCATATAAAATAAAGTTTCATTTCTTTTGTCAAAAAGAACCCTAGAACTAAAAACGTTATTCTTTCTTAACAAGCTAGATGAGAAAGAATAACGTTTTTTAGATTGAGATTAAAAATATATTATCTTAATTTTATCTTTTTTTAATAATTTATTTATAGGCAATTTATAGTTGCTATTTATAATTCCTATATATAGCAGCTATGGATACTACAAAGAAGAAATTTGGATGTGTAACCCTTTGTATCCAATTAGCTGTAATCAAAATTTAAAACATGAATTGCTCACATAGAATCTTCTTTTGGAAGATAAGTGGTGTAATTCTTTGTTAAATGAAGGAAGGGATTGGGAAGCTATGAATAAAACAATTTTAAAAACATGTATCATATCAGCAGTTTTAGGTGGAAGTTTATTAAGTGAAACGAGTGGAGAGGTGAAAGCAGAAGAGGTTACACCAAACACGAATCATACTGGTGTATTCAAAGATGTTCCAAAGGGGCACTGGGCATATGAGGCGATTCAGCAATTAGCAGGTGAGAAAATCATTTTTGGCTATGATGATGGAAGATTTGGTTTTGGAGATAACGTAACACGTGAACAAGTTGCAGCTTTAATGTATCGTTATTTTAATATGGAAGAAAACAAAAATTATCAAAACCCATACGGTGACGTAAGTGAAGATTCAACAAGCTATATAAAGGAAATTTTATCTTTAACAGAAATGGGTGTTTTTAAGGGGGATGAGCATGGAAACTTTAGACCGAAGGCATCCTTAACACGCGCAGAAATGGCACAGGTTCTTACAAATGCTTTTCATTTAAAGGCAAAGAGTGATCATACTTTTAATGACGTTGCAACGAACTCATGGGCAAGAAATGCAATTAGTGCTGTTCAAACAAATAATATTGCAAAAGGAGTAGGAGGAGGGAAATTTGCTCCAAGTATGGATGTGACGCGTGAACAGTACGCACAATTTTTATACAATGCAATACAAGAAACCGAGCAAATTCAACAAATGAAAGGGCAACTACTAGCTAGCATGCTTGGTGAAACAAACTGGAAAGGGACAAAAGTCTATGACAAAGATCATAATGATGTAACGAAAGAAAATCAAAATTTCATCGGGCTTGCAAAATATGATGCTAAAACTGCAAGGTATGAATTTTTTAATGCAAGTACAGGAGAGAGTCGTAATGATAGCGGTACCTTTTTTATAACGAATGATGGAAAGAAAAGGGTGTTAATTTCTGAAACGCAAAATTATCAAGCAGTTGTTGAATTAACGCAATTAGACAAGGAGAAATTTACATATAAAAGAATGGGAAAAGATGCAAAAGGGAACGATGTAGAAGTGTTTGTTGAACATGTTCCTTACCATGGAAAAGAACTTTCTTTCACGCGACCTGATAAAAAGTTGGAAAGCTCGACGGGGAAAATAGTTACAGACGTTAATGGAGATGAAATTTTATCTAGTACACTATGGAATGGAACGGTGGTATTAGACGAACAGGGTAATGATGTAACAAAATACAACTCAAACTTAATCAGTCTAGCAAAATACGATAAAAATACAAATAAATACGAGTTTTTCAATGCGAATACAGGAGAAAGTCGTGGAGACTATGGTTTCTTTGATGTTGTACATGGTAATAAAATAAGGGCTCACGTTTCGTTAGGAAATAATAAATATGGTGCGGTCCTTGAACTGACTGAGCTAAATAAAGAGAAATTTACGTATACAAGAATCGGGAAAGATGCGAATGGAAAAGATATAAAAATCTTTGTTGAGCATGAACCGTATACAGGTGACCTAAAACCAAATTTCACAAAGTAATCTTTTACTCTAGCAAATGCACTATGTTAGTAAGAGAAAGCCTGAGCTATTAGGTAATTATACAGTAGAAGTAAAATAGTTATTTAAAGACAAATAGATGCCTTGAGGCATCTATTTGTCTTTAAAATGATTTTATGGGTAAATATAAAATACAAATTCTTTTTTCTAGGATCTAGTAACTCCCTACTTGCACAACCATATATCCTAGTTCTTTTTTATTTATTCTCTTTATGCTCTTTATATTCATGTACTTTCTCTTTTACATTACCAACCGTATCTTTAGCAGTGCCTTTCACTTTATCCCATTTTCCTTCAGCTTGTAATTTCTTATTGTCAGTTACTTTCCCGACAACTTCTTTTACTTCACCTTTTACTTTATCAATGGCACCTTCTACTTTTTCTTTTAAACCATGATCATTCTTAGTCATACATTTCTCCTCCTTGTAGTTTGATTAGAATTCTCTTTTCATGTTGCAAGTTGAATGATGTATCTAGTAATAGCGTAACAAATCTAGTTTGAATATTCAAATGATTAATAGGATAGAAAAGGAATTGTCATGAAATGTATAAAATTGTAATGAGAAGAGAAAGCATGTAAATTACATGTCTTTTGCAGTCCATATTGATTTTGTATAAGCAATTTTCATATGGGCACGTTCCATATTATTTTGACTTCCGGTACCGAACCTTGCTTGTCCGACTATTAAATGACAGTTTTTCGCTAGGGCTTTTTCTATTCGTTTTTGAATTAAGGCAGTATGACAGCCTTTACGCTGAAATTCTGGCAAAGTAGCAGAAGCAGCTAATGAAGCAATCCCATTATTTATATACAGGACACCAATGCCTGCAGGAGTATTTTGAACTTCGGCTATGAAAAAATGCCAGCCAGGTTTATTGTAGAGAATTTCGTTATTTTGGCGTACGCCATCTTTTGTAAAGGGTGGCATGTTAAATCCACGTACATATATGTCTGCAAAAATATGAAATTCATTTTCTTTTAGTTGGCGTACTGAAATGTTAGAAGTAAGTAGGGATGGATCTTCTCTCGGTATACTATATAAAGCGGTATGGAAGCTGGATTGGTAAAATCCTTTTTGAGATAAGTATTGAAATAATTCAGCTGTACCTTGAGCGGGTGTAATTTCAAAACGACAAGGGATTTGTAGCGATTGATAATAAGAGATGATTTCATCTATCTCATCTGTATTTGTAAAGGTAACGCCTTTTACTGTGTTAAAAGCAGGACCAAAAATTATTTTTGATGAAAAGGCAGTGGCATTCCCGAACTTTTTCATTTGTATTTGCATTGGATTTTCAGCTAACGCTTGTAGTGCTTGTAGTCTAGAAGAGAGCATATGTATTTCTGCGTTTTCAATTTCTTGAGCTGCATTGAGTGTCATAATTGTACTCATAATATTCCTCCGTCAATAAATATATTTCATAGTACATATACGATGTTTGTTCGGAGATTCCTGTTGAAATGTAAGAGAATAAGAGGTTTTTTGGAAGGGAAATGGAAGTGAACTGTCGAAGGGAGTGGAAACAGATTAAAGGTGGTGCTCTCATGAAACAGGAAGACGTGCAGACATGCTCTAATTGTGGTTCTCATAACATAGGAGAAGGGGAGTTTGTCGGTTATGCACAAATACGGAAAAAGGAGACGATGTTCACATCTTCACCAGTAGATGCTTATATTTGTACAGATTGTGGGAATATCCTTTTATTAAAAGTACGACATTATGAAAAGTTTAAGCAGAAGCCGTTATGATTATGGAGAAGTGTTTTTATTAGGGAAGTTAGAGGAGTAATATTTTACATATATATGAGTATGTCCTTATATAAAGAGATGACAACATATACTGTGTGGGATGCTTATTAATCGTTGCACGACATACAAAAATGTATAGAAGAAATTGTGAATCAATATGGGGAAGACAAATTAACCCTTATTGGAATACTTCATATCGAAAACTCCTTTAAATGAATAAGGGAGTTTTTGTTTTTTTGTGACAGTAATTACCTTTAATTGTTATAATTGGTTATTGGGAGAGGGTATTTTATTAACGCCATAATCATAGAAGAAAACTAGCTAAATCGTATAGAAAACGGCTATATAACACAATCGCAACCATAAGTTTACAAAGTGCAACTGCAGGAAGATAGAGATAAGGGTAATGTTTACATACAATTTAGTTAAGAAAACAAAGGGGGACACACATATGGGATTTGGTGAAAAGCTTTTTAAATTAAGAAAGGAAAAGGGCCTTTCTCAAGAAGCATTAGCTGAAAAATTAAACACAACAAGGCAAGCGGTTAGTAAATGGGAAAACGGTCAAGGTTTTCCTGAAACTGAAAAGTTAATAATGATTGGAAATGTATTTGAAGTATCACTCGACTATTTATTAAAAGAAACTGCTGAGCAAAGTAATGAAAATGTGGAGGGCTATTACGTAAGTCAGGAAATGGCAGAAGGGTATATAGTGTATGGGCAAAAAATTTCTAAATATATTGCGTTAGGATTTAGTTTGCTCATTTTATCGACAATACCGTATTTATTATTTAAAGAAAATGCAACAATGTCGACATTTCTTGTCATTATCATTGCTGTCCTTGGAATTGGAGCAATGATGGTACCGGCAACGATAGAAGAGAGTAGATACAATGTATTGAAAAAAGAAGAACTACTATTTGATCAAAACTTTCTAAAAGAATTGACAAAAAGATATGAAGTAATTAAGAAGAAGTATGCTGCAGTAATGATCGTTGGATTTTGTTTTATAGCAGCAGGAGCGATACCATTTTTATTTGAGAAAAAGCATATCATTTCAGGAGAATTAGTGCAGTATTATCCGTACTGTGTTGTACTTATTGCGATTGGAGTCTATCTTTTTGTTCGTGTTGTAGGAGTGTGGGAGATATATCGAATTTTAGTAGAGAATAAAGAATATAGCAATCGTATTATTTTTAAAATGAAAAAGAAAGTAAGAAAAAAGGTAGATAGTTTATAAAAAATAAAAAACATGTTTCGAATCAATGTATTCAAAACATGTTTTTTATCGTTCTGAATTATTTCCAAAGAAATAATTCAGAAAATACGGAAAAATGTCGTAATCACTTGTAGAAGTCTGTTATAATGAACGAAATGAAAACGCTTTAAAGGGGGATATAACCAATATGATGATGAATGTACCGTTAACAATTAGTTCTATGATGGAAAGAGCAGAAAAACTGTTTTCAAAGAAAGAAATTGTTTCACGGACACATGATACAGTTACGACGTTAACGTATAAGCAGTTAGGTGAAAGGACGAGAAGGCTTTCTAGTGCGTTACAAAAGCTTGGGATTAAAGAAGGCGAGCGTATAGGAACGTTAGCGTGGAATCATCATCGACATGTGGAAGCGTATTTTGCTATTCCTGGTATTGCTTCCGTTTTACACACAATTAATATTCGTTTATCTCCTCAACATATTTCATACATTATTCAGCACGCAGAAGATCGAATTCTACTTATAGATGAAGATCTCGTACCACTTGTTGAAAATATTCAATCACAATTATCAACTGTACAAGCCTACATTATTATGACTGATAAAGATGAACTTCCCAATACTACGCTAGAACCTGTATATCATTATGAAAAGCTATTAGAAGAAGGCAATCCAACTTTCCAATTTGTAAAAGATATTGATGAAAATACACCTGCTGGTATGTGTTATACGTCAGCGACTACAGGAAACCCAAAAGGTGTTGTATATACGCATCGTAGTACTGTATTGCATTGTATGGCACTCGGTTTAGCGGATACAGCTGCTTTATCGGAAAGTGATGCGGCGATGGCAATTGTACCGATGTTCCATGTGAACGCTTGGGGGCTTCCTTTTGCAGCTACTTGGTTTGGAACTAAACAAGTACTGCCAGGACCAATGTTTACTCCAAAAATTTTATTAGAGATGATTCAAGCTGAAAAAGTAACGATAGCAGCAGGTGTGCCGACAATTTGGCTCGGTGTATTACAAGAGTTAGAAAATAATAGTTACGATTTATCTAGTATAACGAGAATATTATGCGGTGGTGCTGCTGCACCGAAAAGCGTTATTAAAGCATTTGAGCAAAAATATAATGTTCCTTTCGTACATGCATATGGTATGACTGAAACAAGCCCACTCGTAACACTTGCACGTTTAAAAAGTTATGAAACAGAATTATCATATGAAGAGCAATTAGAAATCCGCTCAAAACAAGGGTATCTTGTCCCTGGTGTAGAGATGAAAGTAGTCGGTACAAACGGTGAAGTGAAGTGGGATGGTACGGAAATGGGAGAACTATGTTTACGAGCACCATGGATCGCTGAAAGTTATTATAACGATGAACGTACTGTCGAAGGTTTTCGTGATGGTTGGTTATATACAGGAGATGTCGTTACGGTTGACGAGGAAGGCTGCGTGAAAATTGTTGACCGTACGAAAGATGTTATTAAAAGCGGAGGTGAGTGGATTTCTTCAGTTGACCTTGAAAATGCATTAATGGCACATGATGCTATATTTGAAGCAGCTGTCGTTGCCGTTCCTCATCCGCAGTGGCAAGAGCGACCAATTGCCTGCGTCGTTCAAAAGAAAAATAGTACAGTAACAAAAGAAGAAATATATGAGTTTTTAAAATCACAGTTTGCGAAGTGGTGGTTACCAGATGATATTGTATTTATGGAAGAAATACCGAAAACATCTGTTGGGAAGTTTTTAAAACAGGCGCTTCGGAAAGAACTTGAGCATTTGCATAAAGAGAAATAATTGAAAAAATATTTGTAAACCTATATTTAAAACAAGTTGACAAAGACTAAATAGAAAGATAATATAACTCCTATAATATGTTATCTGAAAATCATTTTAAGTTTACAAATAGGAGAAGCAAATATGAATACAAAAAACTTAGTTTTCGTCGCTTTATTTAGTTCTATTATGGGAGTGTTAGGGTTAATACCTCCAATTGCTCTTGCTATTACACCAGTTCCGATTACATTACAATCACTCGGTGTTATGCTTGCTGGTGGATTGTTAGGATCACGTCTTGGTGCATTAAGTCAGCTTATTTTCTTACTTATAGTTGGAGTTGGAGCACCATTACTTGCTGGTGGACGCGGTGGTCCAGGCGTATTTGTTGGGCCAAGTGCAGGATATTTACTTGGTTATATCGTTGGAGCGTTTGTCATTGGTTATTTAATTGAGCGTTTACGTGAAGTTTCTATAATAAAGGTATTATGTATTAATATAATTGGTGGTATTTTCGTAGTTTATGTATTTGGTATCATTGTACAAGCTTTCTTTATGGATGTTTCTATATGGCAGACGATGAAAGTAAGTGCCGTATTTTTACCAGGTGATTGCATAAAAGCGATTATAGCAGCAATTCTTGTAACGAAATTACATCGTTCATTGAAACATATTATTACGCCTGCTCTCAAGAGTGGGAAATATACAAATGCGGGATAAGAAAGAGAAGAAACACGTTCATTGCGTGTTTCTTTTTATTATTTTGTAAAGAAAGGACGTCTCAAATGGGGATTACAAAAGAATATAAAAAGTATGCCTCTTTACAAACAAATAAAATAGCAATAAAGGAAAATGATCGAGTATTAACATTTAAAGAATGGTTTGAGTCAGTGTGTAAAGTAGCAAACTGGTTGAATGAAAAAGAATCGCAGAATAAAACAATAGCAATTGTATTAGAAAATAGTATGGAGTTTTTACAACTATTTGCTGGTGCTGCTATGGCCGGATGGGTTTGTGTGCCGTTAGATATAAAGTGGAAACAGGATGAGCTCAAAGAAAGAATTGCGATCAGTAATCCGGCTATGATTGTGACAGAGCGATATAAGGTAAAGGATTTACCGGATGAAGAAGGAAGAGTAATTGAAATTGATGAGTGGAAAAGAATGATAGAGAACTCTCTGCCTGCATATGCCCCTGTAAAAGATGTACAACATGCTCCGTTTTATATGGGATTTACATCAGAATCGACTGGGAAGGCAAAAGCATTTTTACGTGCACAACAATCGTGGGTTCATAGTTTTGATTGCAATATACATGACTTTCATATGAAAAAAGAAGATTCTATTTTAATAGCTGGGACGCTCGTTCATTCTCTTTTTTTATACGGCGCAATAAGTGCATTATATGTAGGGCAAACGGTGCATATTATGAGAAAGTTTATTCCAGATCAAGTACTGGAAAAGTTAGAAACAGAAAATATTTCGGTCATGTATACAGTTCCGACAATGCTAGAATCTTTATATAAAGAAAATAGAGTAATAGAAAATGGGGTGAAAATTATTTCGTCAGGAGCGAAATGGGAAGCTGAAGCGAAAGAAAAAATAAAGAGTATATTTCCTTATGCGCAAAAATATGAATTTTACGGTGCATCGGAACTAAGTTTTGTAACAGCACTTGTTGATGAAGAGAGCGATAGAAGGCCAAATTCAGTAGGAAAACCTTGTCACAATGTTCAAGTTCGAATATGTAACGAAGCAGGAGAAGGAGTACAGAAAGGCGAGATAGGAACTGTTTATGTGAAAAGTGATCAGTTTTTTATGGGCTACATATTGGATAAGGTTTTAGTTCCAGAGTTGACTACGGATGGCTGGATGACAGTGCGAGATGTAGGTTATGAAGATGAAGAAGGCTTTATATACATAGTGGGTAGAGAGAAGAACATGATTTTATTTGGAGGAATTAATATTTTTCCAGAAGAAATAGAAAGTGTATTACATGAACACCCAGCTGTTGATGAAATAGTTGTAATTGGTGTGAAAGATAGTTACTGGGGTGAAAAACCTGTCGCCATTGTAAAAGGAAGTGCTACGAGGCAACAATTAAAAAGTTTTTGCTTACAACGATTATCCTCGTTTAAAATACCGAAAGAATGGCATTTTGTAGATGAAATACCGTATACAGATAGTGGGAAAATCGCTCGTATTGCAGCAAAAAATATGATTGAAAACCGGGAGAAGATATATGAATAGAGCGGTTATTGTAGAAGCGAAAAGGACACCTATTGGTAAGAAAAATGGGATGTTGAAAGATTATGAAGTTCAGCAATTAGTAACGCCGCTTCTTACGTTTTTAAGTAAAGGGATTGAGAGAGAAATAGACGATGTCATATTAGGGAATATTGTGGGGCCGGGAGGGAATGTTGCAAGATTATCTGCTTTAGCGGCAGGACTTGGTTATCATATTCCTGGTGTAACGATTGATCGGCAATGTGGTGCCGGATTGGAAGCGATTCGCACCGCATGTCATTTCATTCAAGGCGGCGCAGGTAATTGTTATATTGCAGGAGGAGTAGAGAGTACAAGTACATCAACTTTTCAAAATAGAGCACGATTTTCACCAGAAACAATTGGTGATCCTAATATGGGAGTGGCGGCTGAATATGTTGCAGAGCGTTATAATGTAACGAGAGAAATGCAAGACGAGTATGCTTGCCTTAGTTATAAACGGACACTGCAAGCATTAGAAAATGGATATTTACAAGATGAAATACTTTCTTTTAATGGACCTTTAGATGAGGCTATAAAACGAGAAATGAATTATGAAAGAATGATTAAAAGAACTAAGCCCGCATTTTTACAAAATGGTACAGTAACGGCAGGTAATTCGTGCGGTGTAAATGACGGAGCATGTGCTGTTCTTGTAATGGAAGAGGGGCAAGCCCGAAAACTAGGATACAAGCCTGTTCTTCGTTTCGTCCGCAGTGCTGTAGTTGGAGTGGATCCAAATCTTCCGGGGACTGGTCCGATATTTGCGGTGAACAAATTATTAAACGAAATGAATATGAAAGTAGAGGACATTGATTATTTTGAAATAAATGAAGCATTTGCTTCAAAGGTTGTTGCTTGTGCAAAGGAGTTACAAATTCCTTTCGAAAAATTAAATGTAAATGGTGGTGCAATTGCGCTCGGTCATCCGTACGGTGCATCTGGAGCTATGCTTGTGACACGTTTGTTTTATCAAGCGAAAAGAGAGCATATGAAGTATGGAATTGCGACGTTAGGAATTGGTGGTGGAATAGGGTTAGCGCTATTATTTGAAAAAGTAGAAGACTAGAAAAGAACTAGTTTTCTACTTTTTGAGGAACATAAGCATTGCTACCAGGTTGTGCTTTTATTTCATTCCAAGCAGCGATAGCATCAGCTTTTGATTTCCCTTTGTTATTTGGATCTTCGAAAAAGTCGCGAGTGAAACGATTGTATTCAAACTGCGCGCTAATAGTTGTTTTGTATGTAGGATCTTTTTTTCGTTCGTTTTCTTCATACCAAAACGTTAGCGCGTCTTCATATGTTTTTCCGACATTCTCTTTAAAAAACTTTTGAAGAGCTACTGTAAAGCGGAAGTTTGCTCCGATTTTTTCTTTGAAAAAAGCACGAACTTCTTCGCTGCAGCGGTGATTGTTAGTAATAATCGTTTGAAGAGAAAGTTCTTTATAAGAGAGGGAAGCTTTACTCACCTTTTGACGAGAGCTGTTTTTTAATATTTTACCAGTATGTAAATAATGTGAGATACGCTCGGTTATTTCAATCTTAGAGCCACTAGCTGGCAAACCATGCTCACGACAAAATGTTTGGAGTTCTGCTTTTAACCAATAAAAGTTTTGGAAATCTTCAAGTGATATAGACTTTGTTAAAGGTGGACGCATAGATGTAACAACTTCTTTCTTCCATAATTTTCTTTAATTATAAAACGTATGTTCTTTTTGTGGAAGGATTAATTTGTAAATATAACGGGAAGAGGGGATTACATATGGAAAGTGTAATGCAAGTTCGTGTTACGGGAATTTTAATTGAAGATGAAAAAGTATTGCTAGTAAAGCAAAAAGTTGCTAATCGCAATTGGTCTTTACCTGGGGGAAGGGTAGAGAATGGTGAAACGTTAGAAGAAGCGATGATTCGAGAAATGAGAGAAGAAACAGGATTAGAAGTTAAAATTAAGAAGCTACTCTATGTTTGTGATAAACCAGATACTAGTCCATCTTTATTACATATTACGTTTCTGCTTGAAAGGATTGAAGGTGAAATTACGCTACCTTCTAATGAGTTTGATCATAATCCAATTCAAGATGTGCAAATGGTACCGATTAAAGATTTAAGTCAATATGGTTTTTCGGAAACTTTTATAACTCTTATAAGTGAAGGTTTTGCAAGTGCAGGGAGTTATCAAGGCTTGAAACAAAATATAGGCTTGTAAATATAGTTGAAGGATAGCAGTTAGCTATCCTTCATAAACATGTTTTACACTTCTGACTGTAAAGAAGAAACAAGTTGTTTTAAAAATTCGTCCCCGGTCATAACCGCTTTTCCGCCGCCGCGAGCACTCTTTTTATTTCCGCCACCTTTTCCTTCAATTGTAGGAAGTGCCTCTTTTAAAAGAGCATTCATATCGAGCGTGACTGTTTTTCCGCAAGCAAGGATACATTGTAATTTGTCTTCATTTTCAATAACGAAATATGTAATGGCATACTCTTGTTGTTCTGTAATAATAGCAGAAAGTTTTGCGATTTCTTGCATAGAGCGATTTGTAAATACTTTAGAAATAAGTATGCCAGCATGTATTTCCGTAGGCTGTTGAAGTAGTTCATTTGCCTCTACAAATAATAATTTTTCATTCATTGTTTGTATTGCTTTTTCGTTTTCTTTTTGAGAAGTAAGCAGTTGTGCTACTTTTGCTGGGATATCACTCTCGCTACTGTTTAATTGTTTAGAAACATCTTTCATAATTTGTAGTTGTTGGCTCATTAAATTTAGTGTGCGCCAACCAGTGATAAACGTTAATCGTATGCCACCTTTATTGCGCTCCCAGCCTAGTACTTGAATAGGACCTACTTCACCTGTACGTTTCGGATGCGTTCCGCCACAGCCGTTGTAGTCGAAGTTCTCAATTATAACAACACGTATATTTTCTGTTATAGTCGGTTCTTTACGAAGAGGTAACGTTTTCGCTTCTTCTAAATTCATCCACAGGGTACGGATTGGATGGTTTTCAAAAACGATTTTGTTTGCAATTTGTATTGCCTTTTCAACTATTTCTGCATGAAGATTTTCTGTTTCTAAATCAATTGTTACCGTTTCTTTACCAAGGTGGAATCCAATCGTAGGTATGTTAAAATGGTCCCAAAAAGCAGCAGATAAAATGTGTTGAGCCGCATGTTGCTGCATATGATCAAAACGGCGCTCCCAATTAATTTTACCTTCTACTTCTTCTGTATGTAATTGTTCGGTAATGAAGTGGCGGATTTCGTCATTGACTTCTTCAACATCGAGTACAGCAATTCCATTTAAAGTTCCAGTATCATGGGGCTGCCCGCCACCTGTCGGATAAAATGCTGTTTCATTTAAAACAACGTATAAGTTACCGTCTTTATCATAATCTTGCTTTATGACTTTCGTAGTAAAGTCTTTTTTATAAGCGTCAGTGTAATATAATTTTTGCTCCAATTTTCTTTCCCCTTTCGTGTTCACTAGTTTCATTGTAAAGCAATCGAAATTAGTTTCCTAATATTTCAGAAGAAAGAAACTATTTTTAGAATTTTCTTGCTATAATAAGAAGAAAATGCGGGGGTGGAATGAATATGTTATATGAAAACGGCGTAGATAAACTGCTTAGTTTAAGTAAAAATATTTCTGAATTGTATCGAGAATTAAATGAAATGACCCGGATTTTAACGGATTGTAATCGAGAAAGTGTGAAGTTTGATCGGTTATATGTAAAAGAGGTACTGTGGAAGAAAGAAGATGTAATAGAGAAATATGATCAGCTGCTTGTGCAACTTTGTATAAATGAATGCTTTGATTTAAAAAGTGTCATTACAGGGGAGTATAAGTATACATATGAAGAAGTAGAAAATATCGTTTTACAATTTAATGAGAAGTATAATGTTGCAATTTTAATTAAAGATGTTTGTAAAGAATTACAGTTTACATATGGCATAGATATGGATATAACGAGAACAGCTCGGGTATCAACAGCTCAAGTATAAAAAGGGAAAAGAAAGCAGATCCTTTGCTTTCTTTTTTTTTGTAAGAACAGGGAGAGTAGGTTTAACGATGAAAGGGAAGTTACAAAATATTCATCCGTTAGGAATGACAATTATAATAGGGACTTTATTTGCGAGGTTCGCCACGTCAATGAGTATTCCTTTTTTAGCAATTTATTTAACGACTGTTAAAGGTGTATCAGCTGGAATGACGGGTGCTATTATCGGAACGAGTGCACTTGTTGGAGTGTTTGCTAGTTTTATTGGAGGGAATTTATCGGATCGATTCGGCCGAAACATGATTATAATATGGTCCATGATCGTTTGGGTGTTTGTATTTATAGGTTTTTCATTTGCAAATCATGTTTTAAGTTTCTTTTTATTAAATGCTTTGAATGGATTATGTCGGTCTTTTTTTGAGCCGACGTCAAGAGCATTATTATCAGATTTAACGAAACCAGAGTATCGTTTACTCGTATATAATTTGCGTTACGGTGCAATAAATGTTGGAGTAGCGATTGGCCCACTTGTCGGATTGCAGATTGGAAGTGCAAAATCTACAATTCCTTTTTTAGTAGCAGCTGGAGTATATATTCTATATACAGCTATATTAGCATTCCAATTTAAGAAGTATCCAATTGAAAAAAAGAAAGTAAATACAGAAAAGCCTGTCACAATGTTAAATGCAGTTCGTATATTGCGAAAGGATGTCGTATTTTTAGTTGCTTTAGTCGGTATTATTTTGAGTAATTGTGGCTTTTCACACTTAACGACAACAGTATCTCAATATTTTGCGAATTCACATATATTTCAGGATGGAGTGACATTGTTTTCGTATATGTTAGCTTTAAATGCGATTGTTGTAGTCGTAATTCAATACCCTGTTATTCAAATATGTAAAAAGTATACACCGTTAACATCAATTATGGTTGGAACTTTATTTGTGAGCGGGGGGTTGTTTGGATTTGGAATAGCAGAATCTATGCTAGGTGCTGCTATTTGTACAATTATTTTTACAGTTGGAGAAGTTTTAATGTTTTCCATGACGGATGTATTTATTGATGATATAGCTGTTTCACATTTAAAAGGAACATATTTTGGAGCAATGGGATTTTCAGGGATTGGAGCAGTAATTGGTCCATGGTTTGGAGGAGTGCTTCTCGATTACTACGGGTATCAAAATGGGTTTGTAGTATTTTCAGCACTAGCTATATTTTCAACTGTAGCATTTCCTGTACTTGTAGCTACAAAAGGTTTATTGAAAAAAAGATATGATAGAAATTGTAATTTAGAATTAGATGCGAAATAAAATAAGCCCCAGCAGATGACTGGGGCTTATTTTTGTATTTATCCCGCTATTTGCGGGCAGTAAGAACCCATTGATTAAAGCTTTACTTTATTTTAATTCTCAATTTGAAAAAGAACTTTTTCTTCATGTTTATTAGCAAATTCATTTTTGGAAATATGAATGGCTAAATATCCATTCTCTAAGCAGGCTAGCATCTTTTTATAAATAATAGTAGTGGGTAAAGGGATGATCCGCTGCAAAGAAATATTTTTATGAAGTATGCAAATATTTAGGCCTGTCTCCATCTTTTTAATAACTACATTTTGTTCGGATACATTTGGTACATCTGTTTCCAAAATGTATTCTTGTTCAGTTTCACAAAGGTCAATATGAATTTGATTTGGGAAACTAAAGTTACTACAAGAATCAGAACAAAATTGATCCATCCATTCTTCGAAACCATCAACATGAAAAAGACAATCCTTCTTTTTCTTGCCCATGTAAGACACCCTCCGTAAAATCTCAATTCATACTATGTTATGCATGAATGAAGTAGGGGTGAAGAATAAATGGAAAAATATAAACATTGTATGTGGCAAAGGTAGCTAGTGTGAGCCTTTTGTTTTACATATCATGATGTGCATGATTTTTTTGGCGTGAATGGTTACGGTTTTTTACTTTATGAGATCCGCTTAATGGTTCAGGTTGTCCCTTTTTTTCTTTCGCTTCACGATTGTTTTTTCCCATTGTATGTGACACCTCCTCTTTCTCTTTAGAATGAGAGAAGTTTGCAAATTTATACGAGAATGTTTTTAGAAAAAAAGGTAAAGATAAATGGGACTAACTATTATGGAAAGGGGATTATATAATGCCATATCATAAAGATAAACAACAAGCTTTTCAAGCAGCGCAGCAAGGAGTTACACAAGCAGAAAACGCATTTAATAACATTGTAAAAAATGATCCAAACTACGGTCATGATTTAAAAGAGTTACGCCAAGAGGTTCAGGAAGCGTATGAACAAATTCAAAATGCGTTAGAGGTAGCTTCAGAAACACAACGCCCACAACTTGAGCAATACGAAAATAATCTCCAAAACATTATGCGAAATGTAGATCAATTAGAAAAGTAAATGAGATTGTTGTGTATTCGACAACCTTATTACTTTGACGAACGTTATGCTAAAACAGAAGATTTTTCTATTCGTTTTTTGTTTATTATGCGCAGTACATATATTTCAAGTTGAAAAAGTGGAAGCGAAAATGTTGCTCAGAAAAGAGCTAGAACCAACTGGCTATGTAACGTGGGAAGTACCTAATAATGAAAAGATTATTGCCATTACATTTGATGATGGCCCAGATCCAACTTATACACCGCAAGTTTTACATTTATTACGTCAATATAAAGCAGAAGCAACATTTTTTATGATTGGATTTCGAGTTCAGCGTAATCCATATTTAGTGAAACAAGTGTTAAAAGAGGGACATGAAATTGGAAATCATACGATGAATCATTTATATGCGAGTAATTCATCGGATGAAAAATTAGAAAATGATATTTTAGATGGAAAGAAATTTTTCGAAAAATGGGTGAAAGAACCTTTACTATTCCGTCCACCTGGCGGATATATTAACGATGCTGTATTTAAAACAGCGAAAGAAGCAGGTTATCAAACTGTTCTATGGTCGTGGCATCAAGACCCGCGTGATTGGGCAAATCCAGGGGTTGAATCCATTGTAAATCATGTAGTAAAAAATGCTAAAAGTGGAGATATCGTATTGTTACATGATGGAGGAAATGATCGTAGTCAAACAGTAGCAGCATTAGCAAAAATTTTACCTGAGCTGAAAAAACAAGGATATCGATTTGTAACGGTTTCAGAATTACTACGTTATAAACATTAGAAAAAATCCCAAAAGGAAATGGACCTTTTGGGATTTTTCGTTACTGGTTCTTTTTACGTTTTTTATTATTTTGTCGCTCTGCTGGAGTTAAAGGCTCGTTTGCAAATTCTTCATTATAACCAGCACCTTGTCCTTGTGCAGATGCCGCATTCATTCCTGAAATAGTATGATTTGCTTTTCTTTTACCCATTTTATTTCACCTCTATAACTTTTTTTGTATGTTGAATGATGAGCAGTTCATAGTATGTATGAACTGTAAGTAAAGCACTAATAGAGCACTTTACTTTATGGTAATAGTATTCATAAGGAGCGTGAACACTATTCAAATTTAGAAACATAAAGAAAACTTATGATAATCTATAAGTTTCTTATTATTTACTTATTTAGAAAGTTGTAATAAGATATTATCGTAAGGTATTGAAAAGTTTGTCTACATTTTATATTCAGACAACTTAGTCACGTTTAACAGGGGGGAAACATAATGGTCAAACATAATCCATTTCAATCACGTGCAACTTTTGAATTAGATGGAAAAACGTATCATTATTATGATTTGAAAGCGCTTGAAAACGCAGGGGTTGGCAACGTATCTCAATTACCATATTCCGTGAAAGTTTTACTTGAATCAGTACTTCGTCAAGTAGACGGACGTGTAATTACAGAAGAGCATGTTACAAATTTAGCGAAATGGGGAACGAAAGATGTGCAAGATATCGATGTTCCATTTAAACCATCTCGTGTAATTTTACAAGATTTCACTGGTGTACCAGCTGTTGTAGATTTGGCTTCGCTTCGTAAAGCAATGGCAGATATGGGCGGGGATCCTGATAAAATTAATCCAGAAATTACTGTAGACCTTGTAATTGACCACTCTGTACAGGTTGATAGAGCGGGTACGGCAGACGCGCTTGCATTCAACATGGACTTAGAGTTTAAACGTAATGAAGAACGTTATAAATTTTTAAGCTGGGCACAAAAATCATTTGATAACTATCGCGCAGTGCCACCAGCTACAGGTATTGTACACCAAGTAAACCTTGAATATTTAGCACCAGTTGTTCATGCTGTGAAAAATGCTGAAGGTGACTTAGTTGCATACCCAGATTCATTAGTTGGAACAGACTCACATACAACAATGATTAACGGTATCGGCGTTCTTGGATGGGGCGTTGGTGGTATAGAAGCGGAAGCAGGAATGCTTGGACAGCCTTCATACTTCCCAGTACCTGAAGTAATCGGTGTGAAATTAACTGGTACACTTCCAAGTGGTACTACAGCAACTGACGTTGCATTAAAAGTAACACAAGTATTACGTCAAAAAGGTGTAGTTGGTAAATTCGTTGAGTTCTTCGGTAATGGACTAAAGAGCATGCCTTTAGCTGACCGTGCAACAATTTCAAACATGGCACCAGAATACGGTGCAACTTGTGGATTCTTCCCAATTGACGATAT
Organism: Bacillus sp. K2I17; assembly: GCF_002209985.1. NCBI lineage: Bacteria > Bacillati > Bacillota > Bacilli > Caryophanales > Bacillaceae > Bacillus > Bacillus sp. K2I17. Next base: position 107,703 of record NZ_NJGF01000009.1, on the reverse strand, counting down.
TTCATTAGAATACTTACGTTTAACAGGTAGAGATGAAGAGCAAATTCGCATTGTTGAAGAATACTGTAAAGCAAATGGTTTATTCTATACAGCAGACAGCAAAGATCCAATTTACACTGATCTTGTTGAAATTGATTTAAATACAATCGAATCTAACCTTTCTGGACCGAAACGCCCACAAGATTTAATTCCACTTTCAGATATGAAAGATGCGTTCCATAAAGCTGTTGTAGCACCAGTTGGAACACAAGGACTTGGATTTAATGAGCAAGAGTTCGATAAAGAAGTGAAGGTTACATTAGAAGATAAAGAAGTAACGATGAAAACAGGTGCAATTGCAATCGCTGCAATTACAAGCTGTACAAATACATCAAACCCATACGTATTAATTGGGGCAGGTCTAGTTGCGAAGAAAGCAATTGAAAAAGGGCTTGTAGTACCTGAGTACGTAAAAACATCATTAGCACCAGGATCTAAAGTTGTTACTGAATACTTAGATAAATCAGGTTTAACAACATATTTAGATCAATTAGGTTTCCAAACAGTTGGTTACGGTTGTACGACTTGTATCGGTAACTCTGGTCCGTTAGCAGAGGAATTAGAAGAAGCAATCGCAGCAAACGATTTATTAGTAACATCTGTTTTATCTGGTAACCGTAACTTTGAAGGACGTATTCATCCACTTGTAAAAGCAAACTACTTAGCATCACCACCACTTGTTGTGGCATATGCACTTGCAGGTACTGTTGATATTGACCTGAAAAATGATGCAATCGGTAAAGATGCAAATGGCAATGCTGTTTACTTCAACGACATTTGGCCATCAGCTAAAGAAATTGAAGATGTAGTTCAAAACGTTGTTACATCTGAACTGTTCAAGAAAGAATATGCACAAGTATTTAACAGCAATGAGCGCTGGAATGAAATCCAAACTTCAAATGAAGCTTTATATACTTGGGATAATGATTCAACTTATATTCAAAACCCACCGTTCTTTGAAGGATTATCTAAAGAGCCAGGTGAAGTTGAAACGTTATCAGATTTACGCATAGTTGGTAAATTTGGAGACTCTGTAACGACAGACCATATTTCACCAGCAGGTTCAATTGGTAAGCATACACCAGCAGGACGCTACTTATTAGAAAACGGCGTACAACCTGTTGACTTTAACTCTTACGGTTCTCGTCGTGGTAACCACGAAGTTATGATGCGTGGTACATTCGCGAACATCCGTATTAAAAACCAAATCGCACCAGGAACAGAAGGCGGATACACAACATATTGGCCAACTGGTGAAGTAACATCAATCTATGATGCTGCTATGAAATATAAAGAAGATGGCACAGGCCTTCTAGTTATTGCTGGTAAAGATTACGGTATGGGAAGTTCTCGTGACTGGGCTGCGAAAGGTACAAACTTATTAGGTATTAAAGCGGTAATCGCAGAAAGCTTCGAACGTATTCACCGTAGTAACTTAGTATTAATGGGTGTATTACCACTTCAATTTAAAGATGGCGAAAGCGCTGAAACGTTAGGTCTTGTTGGTAACGAGTCATTTGAAATTCAAATTGACAAAACAGTTAGACCACGCGATCTTGTAAAAGTAGTTGCAACTGATGCAGATGGCAACGAAAAACAATTTGAAGTAGTAGCTCGTTTCGATAGTGAAGTAGAAATTGACTACTACCGTCACGGTGGTATTCTGCAAATGGTTCTTCGTGAGAAAATTGAAGAGTCTAAAGTGTCGAACTAAATAATTGAAATGAACGATAAGGAAGCTAACAACTGTTAGCTTCCTTATTTTATGGAAAGGGATGAAACCATTTGGTTTCATCCCTTTCTTTTTACTATAAAAATGGAGGGAACATCATGAAAGAATATAAAAGAATATTGTTACCGTTACAGAAAGAAAAATTATTAGTAATAGCAGCTGTATGTAGTGGATGCTTTGCTGCTATTTTAAATTTATCTCGTCCACTATTCATGGGATTAATTGTAGATAACCTTATTCAACGAGAGTTAAAGGAGGTGTATCTTTACATTACTTTGTTTGCAGCTAGCCGCTTGTTGATGTGGGTGAACAATCTTTCATTTGATTATGTAAGTTCAAAAGCGAGTCAGCGAATATTACGAGAGAAGCGTATAGATGTATTGCGTCATTTCTTCTCATTACCGTTTGAAGAGAGTGAGAAGATTAAGGGAGGAGAGTTAGAGACATTAGTTGTGTCTGATATTCCGAACTGGGTCAGATTATATGGATCTATATTAATAGAATATATACATGCTATTGCCCAATTTATTGGCGCAATCATAGCACTACAACATATAGATATAAAGTTCATATTGTGGGTAGCTCCGTTTTTATTTTTAAGTGCAACGGTTCCGATGTTGATGGGGAAAAAGGTAAGAAATATCGCCAGCATTGCTCAAAGAAATCAATCAAGTGTTGTAGAGATGGTGTCACAGTTTGTAAAAGGAGCACAAGATTTACGTAGTTTGCAAAAAGAAAAATGGGCCATTCGCTTATTTAAGGGAGTAACGGCACAATCTTATAAAACAGAAGTAAAGAAGACGATGATGCAACATTGCATTGGAGTAGTTGGAACCGTGATTGAAACAGGGGCATATATCGTTGTTCTCATTATAGGCGCGCAGAAAATAATGAAGGGGGAAATGGAAGTTGGTTCAATTGTTGCCGTGTTAGCCACAATTGAAATGCTCTTTTTTCCAGTCCGCTACGTTGGCGATTTATTAATGATGACACAAGTTGCAGTCGCTTCGGCAAATAGAGTTTTTTCCTTTTTAGATAAACGAGTGGCAAATAGTAAGGTAGAAAGAGCGATGGGGATGACGGTAACAAATGTTTCATTTCAGGAGAGTAATGAAGAGAAATGCAGAATTCATAATATTGATTTGCAAATTAATCCTGGTGAACTCGTTATGATTGTAGGAGAAAGTGGTGCAGGAAAGACGACACTTTTAAAATTAATGATAGGGTTGTATAAACCATCTAACGGTAACATTGTTTATTATGGTAATGAGGCTCGTATGACGACAGTGTGGCAAGAACCTCGTTTCTTTCGGACGACAGTAAAAGAGAATATGTATTTCGGGGGAAAGTATCTAGAAAATCAGTTAGAAAAAAATATGGAACTTGTAAATGTGAAACCGATTATTAGTGATTTACCTAGGGGGATTGAAACTGTACTACATAAAAGCGGGGAAGAGTTTTCTGGAGGGGAAAGAAAACGTCTTGCATTATTACGCGCTATTGGTTCAAATCCGAATCTTATTATTTTAGATGAACCGACTGCGGGATTAGATCCGGGCAATCAAGAAACTGTTTGGAATATGATAGAAGGATTAGGAAGAGGGGTCACGAGAATTGTGGCAACACATGATGTAGAGAAAGCGATACTAGCAGATCGTGTTGTTATAATGAGAGAAGGAAGTATTGTTGCATGTGGAAGTCCTGAAAAATTAATAAATAGTCATTCGTTTTTACAGAGATATGAATAAAGATAAGAGCACTGCTCTTATCTTTATTCAGCATCATTTATTTGATACTCGATAGATTCGGAGTGATTCAGATCAACGTTAAAAGTAGCAGTCATAAGGAAAGTTGCAATTCCGAGAATTAAGAAAAGGACGAATGAGACTAGAGAGACGTAGAGACAAATACGCCCTACTTTCTTTTTTTCAAGATCTTTACTAAAGAGTGAAATGATCCATGTAATAATGCCGATTGGGTATAAAAGAAAACTAAGAATATATAATGTTGTTTTTTCGAATGAATTCATAAACAATCCCCCTTTTGTTGAAGGTTATATAACTACGAGAGTAAATAGGTAAGTGGGTCAATAAGAAGATAAAACACCTCATCTGTTTTTCTAATTATATGATAAAAAGGAAAAAACTTCACTTTAAATGAGAATATTCTAATTATTTTGACTGTGAATATTTCCAAGCTTGTCCGTATAAGCTAAAATAAGGTATATAGTATTTGGGTAATTAGGTTAATAAGAAGATAAATACGTTAGGGTGATATAAAATGTGGCGGAAGCTTACGATTATTGTAGTGTTACTTTGTTTAGCGGGATATGCAGCTTATGAACAGTTTGGTAAAAAAGACCAGGCGGTACAAGGGGAGCAAGAAAAAAGTGAAGCTGCTATGAAAGAGATGATTGCAAGTAATGGTATCGAAATAGGGAAGAGTGCGCCAAACTTTGAATTAACGAAGTTAGATGGAACGAATGTAAAGTTATCAGATTTGAAAGGAAAGAAAGTGATTTTAAACTTTTGGGCAACGTGGTGTGGACCTTGCCAGCAAGAAATGCCGGATATGGAGGCTTTCTATAAAGAGCATAAAGAAAATGTAGAAATTTTAGCAATAAATTATACGCCTTCAGAAAAGGGCGGGGGAGTAGAAAAGGTAAGCAATTTTGCAAAAGAAAAAGGAATTACTTTTCCTATTTTATTGGACAAGAACATTGATGTGACAACAGCGTATAAAGTAATTACGATTCCAACTTCGTATTTTATAGATACGAAAGGTGTCATTCAAGATAAGTTTATTGGACCGATGACGCAAAAAGAGATGGAGAAACGGATTGCTAAATTAAAATAATGGTGAAAAGGTAGAGGTGGAAAGTTACCATTTCTGCCTTTTCTTTTTCACGTAGTGATAGCAGCATGTTATGATAAAAGAAATATAAACGTTTAGAGGTAAAGGAGTGTTTGGAGTGGGGAATATATCCTTACCGTTAGATTATGTTGTAATTGATTTTGAAACAACAGGATTTAACCCTTATAATGATAAAATTATTCAAGTAGCAGCAGTGAAATATCGTAATCATGAACTAGTAGATCAATTTGTTTCCTATGTGAATCCAGAGCGTTCAATTCCGGACCGAATAACGAGTTTAACAGGTATTACAAATTATCGTGTTTCAGATGCACCGACGATTGAAGAAGTATTACCTTTATTTTTAGCATTTTTACATACAAATGTTATTGTCGCTCATAATGCATCTTTTGATATGCGTTTTTTAAAAAGTAATGTAAATATGCTTGGGCTGCCTGAACCTCAAAATAAAGTGATTGATACTGTGTTTTTAGCGAAGAAATATATGAAGCACGCACCTAATCATAAACTTGAAACGTTAAAGCGAATGCTTGGCATTCGTTTAAGTTCTCATAATGCATTTGATGATTGTATTACTTGTGCAGCTGTTTATCAAAAATGTGCATCTATTGAAGAAGAAACAAACAGGAAATCGAATACAGAAGTACTTGATGAAACAGTAGTATATGAAGCAGTAAAAAAGATACTTGTACGAAATAAACGTGATATCGAATGGATTCGCTGTATGAATGTAGGAAGCTATTTAGATATAAAAGCTTTTTATCCAGTTATGAGAGTAAAAGTAAAAGGGCGAAAGAAATACGTATTAACAGAGATATTAGAAGATGATGTGAAAGAAATATGTACGAGTTTAAATTGTGAACCCGCGTTAAAAAGTGAAGTTGGTAATACGAGAATTATGCTTAATAGCTTAGAGGATGTCCTGAAATTAGAAAGTTATATTTTAGGACAGTATGATTTCGTACTGCAAGCGCTAAGTGAGTATAAACAAAGTGAAATGAATGCAGATGAAAAGCTAAAAGAATATTTAAATATAATGGTATAAAAAACTCCGTGTACAAGAAGTTGTGCACGGAGTTTTTTTAGGAGTACTAAAACATAAAATTTTCTTACAAATCTGATTAAAGAGTCTTTCATTTGCTCATACTATGTATAGTAAGAATGCGAAGGAGAGAGGGTGAACAGCATGAGAAGAAGTCGCCGTAAATCATTTGACGAACTTGTGAAAGAAAATAAACAACAATTATTAAGTGATCGTGATGCAATCGATCGCATTGAAGAGCGTATTGAAAAACGTTATGAAATGCAACTTTTTAAGCAAGCTGAATAATTCTTAACACTAGTACGATACTAGTGTTAAGGAGGCGATAGTAATGGGTAATCCGAAAAAGAATTCAAAAGACTTTGCACCGAATCATATTGGAACACAATCAAAAAAAGCTGGTGGCAATAAAGGAAAGCAAATGCAAGACCAAACAGGCAAACAACCGATTGTTGATAACGGTTAAAAAAGAGAGAATGTTGTCATTCTTCTTTTTGTGACGGATTTTTAATAATCAAAAAGGGCTGACTTATGTCAGCCCTTTTTCGTAATCGTAAAATTTTCAACGAGTAAACGCCAATTTTGCGGGAATGGTAAGCCAATCTTCCAGTAACTAATACCGCCTATACCTTGTTCTTTCATTAAATTGAATTTGCTTTGAATAGACCGTGAATCTTCAAACCAAACTTCGTGTTGAACACCATTTTCATCAAAATAATTAAAATGAGGAGCTTGAGCTGTGAAATCATAGCGGATGGGGACATTGTATTTACGAGCTAGTGCGACAGCTGCGACAGAGCTAATTGCTTTTGCAGGCGGATTGCCTTGTTTGAACGGAAGTTTCCAATCGAATCCGTATAAGTTTTGCCCCATCATAATTTTTTGGGGAGGCATTTGAGATTTTGCATATTGAAGTACTTCTTTTACAGGACCGATAGGAGAAATAGCCATCGGTGGCCCGCCTTGCCAACCCCAGTCATATGTCATAATGACGACGAAATCAACAATTTGCCCTTGTGCTTTATAATCGTGAGCTTCGAAAAATTTTCCCTTTTGATTTGAACTTGTTTTCGGTACAAGCGTTGTACTCAATGTGTATCCGTTAGGTAAGCGTGTTTTTACATTTCGTAAAAAACGATTATACGCTTCGCGATCTTCAGGTGCTATACTCTCGAAATCAAAATGAATGTCTCGCATACCGTACTTCTCAGCTGTTTGTAAAATGTTAGTAATAAATTTGTTTTGAATCGATGCATCGCGTAAAATAACCGATGTCAGATCGGCACTGAAATTTCCATTTTCAATATTTGTAATAACGAGCATCGGGATGGTTTTGCCTTGCGTTGCAATATTAGCGATTTTAGCTGTTTCAGTTGGTTCTTTTAACGTACCATCTCTTTTTGCCTCGAAACTGAAGTAAGCCAAATATGTTAAAAATGGATTAATGGCACGCGTAGCGTTAACCAAACTTTCTTTTATTGGTATTGTTGAAGGTTGTAAATAAGCGATGGATTCTACTGCGCGTTTTGTCCCTTTTGGTATATATAATTGCTGTCCAACATGGAGAATGGATTTTAAAGATAAGTTATTAACCTTAGCTAAACTAGCGAGAGGTACGTTATATGTTTGAGAGATTCGATATAGGCTATCGCCAGGCTGTACATAATAATTATTCCCTTTCGTATTAACGATCAGTGCCTGACCTACAACGAGTGTTTCAGCTGGATTTAGTCCATTGTCCTTTACTATTTCGTCAGGTGTTGATCCGTACTTTGATGCCAAGCTATATACGCTATCACCGCTACGAACAGTTACAATTTGAATCATATGCTTGCTCCTTTCAGTAAAAGATTCACTGTTTTTATTTTATTTTTGATGTCACTGTATTATGATTAAATGTATGCAAGGTAGCAGAAGTGAAAGAAGGCGAATACATATGTTTGTAGCAGAACATGAAGTTGAAATCCGTTATGCGGAAACAGATCAAATGGGTGTTGTTTACCATTCAAACTATTTGGTGTGGCTTGAACTAGGTCGCACGAAACTTATACAAGATTTAGGATTTTCATATGTTGAAATGGAGAAAGAGGGAATTATTTCTCCTGTGTTAGATTTGCAAATTTCATATCGTAAAGCGATGCGTTACGGAGAAAAAGCAATTGTGAAAACGTGGATTGATACTGTTAGTCCGCTTCGCGTTGTATATGGTTATGAAATATATAACGGTGAAGGTGAACTTTGTATTACTGCAAGTACGACGAATATTTGCGCGAAAAAAGAAGGGTTCAGGCCTGTATCATTTAAAAAGTTATATCCAGAGTGGTATGCGAAATATGAGGAAATTAAGAAAAAATAAAAAAGCGTGGCAGAAGCCACGCTTTTTTATTTTTCATAATTAAATTGCGGGAAATCATCACCGTCGTTAAATGTAACAGCTAAATTATGTCCATCGAAGAACCACTCATCATCGCCTTCAATAAAGAAGTTAATACCTTCTTCTTGAGTTTGAACAGCAGGATGTGCAGGATCATCTTTACGAATACCTAAAGAAAGTCCTTTTTGCACAGTACTGCAACCGCCGTATTGTACGAAAAGGCGGAGTGTTTCACCCGATTGTAAGTTTAATTCGTTTTTATACCATTGTGCTGCTTCTTTTGTTACGGAAAGATTCATGTATAGTTCCTCCAAATTATGTTGCTTTTTCTTTAGTATAAAAAATAACGCAAAAAGACGCTATTAATATGCTTCACGTTTTCTTTTTGCGTTATGTGGGTTACGATCTTATTTTTGCTTTTTTGAAAAGTTTGCTTTCGGTTCAGTTTTATTTATAATTCGTCCGATATTTGCACGGTGTTTATAAATAACCATACCTGCTAATAAACACATCGCAATAATGAAGATTTTATCCCCGCTAACAATGGATGCAATAACAGCAACGACGGCTGTTACCATAGAAGAAAGTGATACGTATCTTGTTGTAAATAAAAGGCTGAAAAAGACAACAGCTAATATTGCAAAAACAACTGGAGAGTAGCATAATAGCACGCCAGCAGAAGTTGCAACAGCTTTACCACCACGGAATTTCGCGAAAATCGGATACACATGTCCAAGAACAGCTGCTAATCCGAACCATAGTGGGTGAACATCTAAACCGAAAATAATCGGTAGACTTGTTGCTAATGTACCTTTTAAAATGTCAGCAATTGTAACGATAAAACCTGCTTTTTTCCCTAGTGTGCGGAATGTATTTGTTCCGCCTAGATTACCGCTTCCGTGCTCGCGAATATCGATTCCGTAGCCGATTTTTCCAACGACTAGTGCGAATGGAATCGAGCCAAGTAAGTAGGCAACGATAAATAAAAGATATGTAATAACCATAAGTTCAGTCTCCTTTATTCAAATGTGTTGATAAAGGGTAAAAAGAGTTTTTCCCGTATATTGTACCATACATTTGTAAAGAGCACATTTCTTTTTTGTAAATGAAAAATTCATTATTTCGTGAAAAAAATTTCACAGGAATGTTACATTTCTCACAGAAACACCAAGACTATATGTAGTAACATTTTAATCAAAAGACAACAACATATTGGTGGAGGGTTATAAATGTTACAACGAAATGTACGTGGAGAAGAATTAATGAGAGTGTTTGAGACGATTGTCCACGGTAGTGAGCAAGATTTAATGCAAGAAAATGCAAATGTAGATGGTCGCTCTCCAATGGGAGTAATGGGAACGTTCGCATCAGAGAGTGCGAAATATTATGCAGTTGAAAATTTATTGTCAGATCAAGTGAAAAAAGCGATAAATCAAAATATATTATATCCACATGACTTAGATTTTTATGCGACAGGAACGACGACTTGTTCGCAAATTCCGTTAGCGCAAATGCTTGCGGACGGTTTTCATACCGGACATGGGCATATGAGACAACCGCAGGATATTAAAAGTGCATTGGCTCTTTCGTCTATTATTTTTCAGGCGAATCAAAATATGCAGCACGGTGGTCAATCATTTGCACTCTTTGATATTGATTTAGCTCCATATGTGAGAAAAACAGTAGCGAGACATAAGAAACGATTACAGTCATATCCGCTTACGAAAGAACAAATAGAAGAATTTGCATGGAAAGAAACAGAAAATGATACGTATCAGGCGTGTGAAGCTTTCGTTCATAATTCAAATAGTATGCACAGTAGGGGCGGGGGACAAGTACCGTTTATTTCTATTAATTATGGAACAGACACATCAAAAGAGGGACGGTTATTAGTTAGACAACTTTTAAAAGCGACACAAGCTGGTCTTGGTAAAGGAGAAACACCAATTTTTCCGATTCAAATTTTTAAAATGAAAAAAGGTGTGAACTTTGAAGAATGTGATCCGAACTATGATTTATTTGAATTAGCGTTAGAGACAACGGCTGAACGATTATTCCCTAACTTTTCATTTTTAGATGCGCCATTTAATGCAGTGCATTATGACGGACGACCGGAAAGTGAAGTATGTTATATGGGATGTCGTACCCGTGTCATGTCTAACATACATGGAGAAGAAACAGCGATTGGAAGAGGCAATTTATCATTTACGTCTATCAACTTAGTGAAATTAGCGTTAATTAGTGGTTCAAAAGAAGCATTTTTTGAAGCGTTAAATTATTACTTAGATTTAGGGATTAAGCAATTATTAGAGAGATTTGAGTATCAATGTACGAAGCGAGCAAGAGATTTTCGATTTTTATATTCACAAGGTGTATGGCGTGGTGGAGAGAAGTTACAGCCTGAAGATTCTGTAGCATCCATTTTAAAGCAAGGGACGTTAAGTCTTGGTTTTATCGGTCTTGCGGAGTGTTTAGTAGCTTTAACAGGAAAGCATCATGGAGAAGATGAAGAATCATGGAAACTCGGATATGAAATCATTTCCTTTATGAGAGATAGAATGGATAAAGCAACGGAAGAACATGAACTGAATTTCTCAGTAATTGCAACTCCTGCAGAAGGGTTATCAGGGAAGTTTGTGAAAAAAGATAGAGAAGAATTTGGTGTGATTAGCGGTATAACGAACCATAATTATTATACGAATTCATTCCATATCCCAGTTTACTATAGCATTCAAGCGATAAATAAAATTCGTTTAGAAGGACCTTTCCATGCTCTATGTAACGGGGGACATATTACGTATATTGAGCTAGACGGAGCAGCTATGCATAACAAACAGGCGTTAAAACAAATTGTACGAGCGATGGCAAATCATGGCGTTGGATACGGTTCAATTAATCATCCTGTTGACCGTTGTAAGTGCTGCAGTTATCACGGAGTTATTGGAAATGAATGCCCAAGTTGCGGAAATGAAGACGAAGCTAATATAGAAAGAATTCGCCGTATAACAGGTTATCTTGTAGGAGATATGTCGAAGTGGAATAGTGCGAAACGTAGTGAAGAGATGGATCGGGTGAAGCATAAATGAAAGTGATGAACATCATTCATGATAGTGTAGTAGATGGGGAAGGGTTGCGGACAGTCGTGTTTTTTGCGGGCTGTCCGCATCGTTGTTTCGGTTGCCATAATCCAAAATCGTGGAATATTTGTAATGGAACTGAAATGACAGTAGAAGAAATTGTGAACGAGATTGCAAGTAATTCATTAACTGATGTAACATTTTCAGGTGGAGATCCATTCTTCCAAGCTGCTGAAGTGAAAAAAGTAGCAAAAGCTGTGAAAGACTTGAAAAAAAATCTATGGATGTATACAGGTTATACGTTAGAAGAGATACAGAGTTCTCAAAATAATGATATGATAGAGTTGTTACATTATGGGGATGTTTTAGTCGATGGAAGGTTTGAAATCGAGAAAAAAGATTTAACACTTCCATTTCGCGGAAGCTCCAATCAACGTATTATTCGATTGAAAGAGTAAAAAGGCGGGATAGATTATATGAATAAAACAGTATTACTTGTTGAAGATGAAAGAAGATTACGTGAAATCGTTAGTGATTATTTTCGTAATGAAGGCTTTGAAGTAATCGAAGCAGAAGACGGAAAAATAGCGTTAGAATTATTTGCAGAGCATGAAATTGATTTAATTATGTTAGATATTATGTTACCAGAAATAGATGGATGGTCTGTTTGTAGACGAATTAGAAAAGAATCAGCAGTACCGATCATTATGTTGACAGCACGTTCAGATGAGGATGATACACTACTAGGGTTCGAATTAGGTGCAGATGAGTATGTAACGAAACCTTTCAGCCCGAAAGTGTTAGTAGCTCGTGCGAAGACGTTATTGAAACGCGCGGATGGTGTGGTAGGAGTAGCGGAAGAAAATGCTATGTCTTTAGCTGGAATAGAAGTGAATCGTCTATCTAGAACCGTTTTAGTAGATGGAGAAGAAATTATATTGACACATAAGGAATTTGAACTTCTTGTTTATTTAATGGAGAACAAAGGAATTGTGTTGTCACGTCAACATTTATTAGATCAGTTATGGGGATATGATTACTACGGTGATGACCGAACGGTTGATACTCATATTAAAAAACTACGAAATAAGCTAGGAGATAAAGCGAAGCATATCGGTACTGTTATTCGAGTGGGTTACAAATTTGAAGAATAACCCTTAAATTACTATGCGCTTTGGCTTTGGGATATAGCAAATTTATACTCTCTTTTGTAGGTGGAATGTACAAAAAATACTTTTCTTGTCTACAATGTTAGATAAGAGTATTTTTTTAATTGGATTTCACGATGAGTTCACAAGAAGGACACAAAACGTGACTATACTGAAAATACGAATTCACCAGAGAGGGGAAGTAAACATGGGATATTACGACGGACCAAATTTAAATGAAGAGCATAGTGAAACGAGAGAAGTGAGAAAATCAGGTAGTAAAAAAGGTTATTTTTTCACAGGTTTAGTCGGAGCTGTAGTTGGGGCTGTCACAATTAGTTTTGCGGCACCATATATGCCATGGGCTCAAAATAATGGAGCGGCTGTATCATCATTCAGTTCGGACTCAAAAGTTGAAGGTACTGTAGTTCCTGTTGTCAATAAAGCAAAAAATGAAACTGATTTACCTGGTATGATTGAAGGCGCGAAAGATGTTGTTGTAGGTGTTATTAATATGCAACAAAGTGTTGATCCATTTGCAATGCAACCGACAGGCCAAGAGCAACAAGCTGGCTCAGGATCAGGTGTTATTTATAAAAAAGCAGGAAATAAAGCGTATATTGTAACGAACAACCATGTAGTAGATGGAGCGAATAAACTTGCTGTAAAACTAAGTGATGGTAAAAAGGTAGATGCAAAACTTGTAGGGAAAGACCCTTGGTTAGATTTAGCGGTTGTAGAAATTGATGGATCTAATGTAAATAAAGTTGCCACTTTAGGTGATTCAAGTAAACTTCGTGCGGGTGAAAAAGCGATTGCAATTGGTAACCCACTAGGGTTTGATGGAAGTGTAACGGAAGGTATTATTAGTAGCAAAGAACGTGAAATTCCAGTAGATATCGATGGCGATAAGCGTGCAGATTGGAATGCTCAAGTTATTCAAACAGATGCAGCAATTAACCCAGGTAATAGTGGTGGTGCGTTGTTTAACCAAAATGGTGAAATAATTGGGATTAATTCAAGTAAAATTGCACAACAAGAAGTTGAAGGAATTGGATTTGCTATTCCAATTAATATTGCAAAGCCAGTTATTGAATCACTTGAAAAAGACGGAGTAGTGAAACGTCCAGCTCTTGGAGTAGGTGTCGTTTCATTAGAAGATGTGCAAGCTTATGCAGTAAATCAATTGAAAGTACCGAAAGAAGTAACAAACGGCGTTGTATTAGGTAAAATTTACCCAATATCACCTGCAGAAAAAGCTGGTTTAGAGCAATATGATATTGTAGTATCATTAGATGATCAAAAAGTAGAAAATTCACTTCAATTCCGTAAATATTTATATGAAAAGAAAAAAGTAGGCGAGAAAGTAGAAGTTACATTCTATCGTAACGGTCAAAAAATGACGAAAACAGCTACTTTAGCAGATAATTCAGCTACAAAGAATCAATAATTGAAATAAAAGAAAGTCTCTTTCATATTGAAAGAGACTTTCTTTATCGGCTATACTAAAGGAATAGGAGGGATAAATTATGACAATTGAAAACCCAACTCGTACGGAAATTGGTGAAGTATTAAAGAAAAGCAAAACGATTGCAGTTGTTGGATTATCGGATAAGCCAGAACGTACATCGTATATGGTTTCAAAAGCAATGCAAGATGCTGGGTATCGCATTATTCCAGTAAACCCAACAGTAGATGAGGTGCTTGGAGAAAAAGCAGTTTCTTCACTAAAGGATATTAAGGAACATGTTGATATTGTAAATGTATTCCGTCGTTCAGAATTTTTAATGGATGTTGCGAAAGAGTTTGTAGAGATTGATGCAGATGTTTTTTGGGCACAATTAGGAGTACAAGATGAAGATACATATAAACTTTTGCAAGAAAAAGGCTATACTGTAATAATGGATCGTTGCATTAAAGTAGAACATGCGATGACAAAATAGTATAGGTTTTAAAGAGAGAAAGATTGATTCAGCCCTCTTTATAAATAAGTAGGGCCGATGAACGAGGTGTTCATCATGAGATTTTTTAAAGGCTGTTTTTGGGGATTGTTACTTGTTATCCCATTTTGGATATTGATCATTTGGATCATGATAAAGGTTTGGAATGTATAATCTTGGCATACATATCCATTTCTCGTTGACAAACGATTATTTTTCTGAAATAGTAGCCTAGAGGAATCCTTGTGAAAAAACAAGGATTTTTCTATTGAAAATGGTATATAAAAGAGATAAGATAACTTGCCAAAACTATAGTCGAGGCGTTATTCTATAATAGAAACATATGTTCTGATTTGATTAGGAAAGGGGCAAGGAGTTTGGCAAAGCATCAGTTCCAATATAATGAAGATGCAATTCAAGTGCTAGAAGGACTTGAAGCCGTTCGAAAACGCCCGGGTATGTACATCGGGAGTACGGATAGCCGTGGATTGCATCATTTAGTATATGAAATAGTAGATAACTCCGTTGATGAAGCGTTAGCGGGATTTGGCGACGAAATTTCTGTCGTAATACATAAAGATAATAGTATTAGCGTTATTGATAAAGGGCGAGGAATGCCTACGGGAATGCATAAACTTGGGAAACCTACACCTGAAGTTATTTTAACTGTACTTCATGCCGGTGGTAAGTTTGGTCAAGGTGGCTATAAAACAAGTGGTGGTTTACACGGTGTTGGGGCATCAGTTGTAAATGCCTTGTCAGAATGGTTAGTAGTGACGATTAAACGTGACGGAAATATTTATGAACAACGCTTTGAAAATGGTGGTATTCCTGCAACGACACTGGAAAAGATCGGGAAGACGAAAGAGTCTGGTACGACAATACATTTTAAACCAGATACAACGATTTTCAGCACAACAAATTACAATTACGAAACATTATGTGAAAGATTACGTGAATCTGCATTCTTATTAAAAGGGATGAAAATCTCAATAAAAGATGAGCGAAATGATTTAGAAGATGTCTTTCATTATGAAACAGGAATCGAAGCTTTCGTTTCATACTTAAATGAAGAAAAAGATTCAATCCATCCGGTTGTATATTTTACTGGTGAACAAAATGGAATTGAGGCAGAGCTAGCTTTTCAATTTAACGATGGCTACTCAGAAAATATTCTTTCGTTTGTAAATAATGTACGTACAAAAGATGGTGGAACACACGAAGCTGGGTTTAAGACAGCAATGACTCGTGTGTTCAATGAGTATGCTCGTAAAGTATCGTTATTAAAAGAAAAAGATAAAAACTTAGAAGGTACAGATATTCGTGAAGGTGTAGCGGCTATCGTTTCTGTACGTGTACCAGAAGAAGTACTTCAGTTTGAAGGGCAAACGAAAGGGAAACTTGGTACAAGTGAAGCTCGTTCTTCAATTGATGCAATTGTATCTGAGCATTTAGCTTACTTTTTAGAAGAAAACCCGGATGTTGCTACACTTCTTGTGAGAAAGGCAGTTAAAGCAGCGCAGGCACGTGAGGCTGCTCGTAAAGCGAGAGAAGAAGCGCGTACTGGTAAAAAGAAAAAGAAATCAGAAGGTACATTAAGTGGTAAGTTAACACCAGCACAATCACGTAACCCGCAAAAAAATGAACTGTACCTAGTAGAGGGTGACTCTGCGGGTGGTTCCGCGAAACAAGGTCGAGACCGACGTTTCCAAGCGGTATTACCGTTACGTGGTAAAGTAATCAATACAGAAAAAGCAAAACTTGCTGATATCTTTAAAAATGAAGAGATTAATACAATTATTTATGCTATTGGCGGTGGTGTAGGCAATGAATTCGCTGTTGAAGATATTAACTACGATAAAATTGTAATTATGACCGATGCTGATACAGATGGTGCGCACATTCAAGTATTGTTACTAACGTTCTTCTACAGATATATGAAACCACTTATCGAAGCTGGCAAAGTATTTATTGCACTTCCTCCTTTATACAAAGTAAGTAAAGGAAAAGGTAAGAGTGAAGTGATTGAGTATGCATGGTCTGATGAAGAATTAGATGGTGTAACAAAAAAGGTCGGTAAAGGCTACATGCTGCAGCGCTATAAAGGACTTGGCGAAATGAATGCAGACCAATTATGGGAAACGACGATGAATCCTGAAACACGTACGTTGATTCGTGTGAAAATTGACGATGCATCAAGAGCGGAGCGCCGAGTTACGACATTGATGGGTGATAAAGTAGAACCTCGCCGTAAATGGATCGAACGAAATGTACAATTTGGTATGCAAGAAGAAGGAAACATTTTAGAAAATGAAATGATTATGGAGACGGAGGTGGAATAACATGCAGGCAGAGAAGTTTCATGACCTCCCGCTTGAAGACGTGTTAGGTGACCGCTTTGCACGTTATAGTAAATATATTATTCAAGATCGCGCGCTTCCAGATGCGCGTGACGGTTTAAAACCGGTGCAAAGACGTATTTTATATTCTATGTATGTAGAAGGAAATGTACATGATAAAGCATTTCGTAAATCAGCTAAAACAGTTGGTAATGTTATTGGTAACTACCATCCACACGGTGATTCCTCTGTATATGAGGCGATGGTACGTTTAAGTCAAACTTGGAAAGTACGTAATGTTTTAGTTGAAATGCATGGTAATAATGGTAGTGTGGATGGCGATCCAGCAGCGGCAATGCGTTATACGGAAGCACGATTATCACCAATCGCATCTGAGTTATTGCGTGATCTCGATAAAGAAACAGTAGAATTCGTGTCAAATTTCGATGATACGAGTGAAGAACCTGTTGTACTTCCAGCGATGTTCCCGAACTTACTAGTGAACGGATCGACAGGAATTTCAGCTGGTTATGCAACAGAAATTCCTCCGCATCACCTTGGGGAAGTAATTGATGCGACGATGATGCGTATTGATAAGCCGAATAGTACTGTTGATGATTTATTAACAGTTATGAAAGGACCAGATTTCCCGACAGGTGGTATTATTCAGGGGATTGATGGTATCAAAAAAGCGTATGAAACAGGAAAAGGTAAAATTATTATTCGCGGAAAAGCTGAAGTTGAAACAATCCGTGGTGGGAAGCAACAAATCGTTATTACAGAAATTCCGTATGAAGTAAATAAAGCGAACCTTGTTAAAAAAATGGATGAATTACGTCTAGATAAAAAACTAGATGGAATTGCTGAAGTACGTGATGAGACAGATCGTACAGGTCTTCGCATCGTTGTAGAGTTAAAAAAAGAAGTAAATGCTGAAGGTATTTTAAATTATTTATATAAGAACACAGATTTACAAATTCCATATAACTTTAATATGGTAGCGATAAATAATCGTCGTCCGACACTTATGACATTACCTAAGATTTTGGATGCATATATTGGGCATCAAAAAGAAGTTGTTACGAGACGCTCACAATATGAATTAAGAAAAGCAGAAAACCGTCAACATATTGTAGAAGGTTTAAAGAAAGCATTATCGATTTTAGATGAAGTGATTGAAACAATCCGTGCTTCTAAGGATAAACGTAATGCAAAAGATAATTTAAGTACGAAATTTGGATTTACAGAAGCGCAATCAGAAGCAATTGTTTCGCTGCAACTATATCGTTTAACGAATACAGATATTACGGCGCTAGAACAAGAAGCAGACGAGCTTAATAAGAAGATTATAGAGTTACAGTCAATTTTACAAAGTGAAAAAAGACTTCTTCAAGTTATTAAAACAGATTTGAAGAGAGTCAAGAAAACATATAGTGATGATCGCCGTGCTATTATTGAAGAACAAATTGAGGAAATTAAAATCGATGTGGAAGTTATGATTCCGCAGGAAGATGTCATCGTTACTGTAACGAAAGAAGGATATGTGAAACGAACAGGTTGGCGTTCACATAATGCATCGAACGGAAAAGACTTCGGTATGAAAGAGGGTGACATCTTACTGGAGCGATTCGATACGAATACGACAGAGACAGTCCTCTTATTTACGAATAAAGGAAACTATATATATCTGCCAGTATATGAAATGCCAGAAATTCGTTGGAAAGATTTAGGTCAACACGTTGCGAATCTCGTTTCACTCGAGCGGGATGAAATGATTATTTGGGCGACCGTCGTACCGAATTTTGAAGAAGAAAAACGATTTATCGTATTTGTTACACGAAATGGTATGATTAAGAAAACAGAATTAAACCAATATAAAGTTCAGCGTTATTCAAGAGCGTTCGTCGCTGTGAATTTGAAAAAAGATGATTATGTTGTAGATATATTTGCAACAGATGGAACGAGTGATATTGTTCTTGCAACCTATGGTGCATATGCACTTATTTTCCATGAAGATGAAGTAAGTCCAGTCGGTGTAAGGGCCGCTGGTGTAAAAGCAATTAACTTAAAAGAAGATGATTATGTCGCTTCTGGTAAACCGTTAAATGGTGACAAAGATCAACTTATTCTTGTTACGCAGCGAGGTGCTGTAAAACGTCTAAAAGCATCAGAAATTGAGAAATCAACGAGGGCGAAGCGAGGCCTTGTTATTTTTAAAGAGTTAAAACGTAATCCATACCGTATTGTCGGTATTGAAATTGTTCGAGATGATGAACTAGTATATATGAAGACTGAGAAACATATTGTAGAAGAAATTGATCCGAAAGCGTATCGAAATAAAGACCGGTATAGTAACGGTAGTTTAGTACTAGATGTTAATGATACTGGTGAAGTTATTGAAACGTGGACAAAAAAACGACCGGAGTAAAAAAGCATCTTGCTATGAATAATGGCAAGATGCTTTTTTCTAGGCAAATTATTATGTAAATAATAATAATCTTGTTATAATAACTGAATGAAATCGTTCTCATAAAGTGGAACTTTAATCAATCGGACTTTTACGAGCAGTTGATTCCTCAACTAATTTCTTTGCTTTCGCTGAATTTTGAGGTAGGAATCTTACTGTCCGTTAAAGCGGGACAGATGGAGGGGCAACATGGAAAAAATAGGTGTAGGCATTGTAGGATTTGGATTTTCTAGTACAACATTTCACATCCCATTATTACAAACGATAGAAGAATATGATATTCGTGCTATTTTATCTTCAAAAGAAGAACTAGTGAAGCAAGCATTACCAAATGCTGAAGTTGTTGGCACAATTGAGGAATTAGTAAATCGTGCTGATATTGACTTAGTGGTCATTACTTCACCGAATACAACTCATTTTCCATATGTAAAAGAAGCAATTTTACATGGTAAGCATGTAGTTGTGGAGAAGCCATTCGTTGTTTCAATTGAAGAAGGCGAAGAACTAATTTCATTAGCAAAACAGCATAATGTGGTGTTAAGCGTGTATCATAATCGCCGTTTTGATAATGATTTCTTAACGATAAAGAAATTGTTAGAAGAAAATAGAGTAGGGAATCTATACGCATATGAAGCACATTTCGATCGTTTTCGCCCGAATGTACGTGATCGCTGGAGAGAAAAGAATTTACCAGGATCAGGTATACTGTATGATTTAGGATCGCATTTAATTGACCAAGCATTATCATTATTTGGGAAACCAGATGCGATAAGTGCAGATGTAATCAAACAACGACCAGGTGCAGAAATTGATGATTACTTCCATGTTATACTTCACTACGGTGTTAAACGTGTCACTTTACATAGTAGCAGTTACGTAAAGCAAGAAGGTCCACACTTTACACTGCATGGAGATAAAGGTTCTATCGTGAAATACGGTATGGATTCACAGGAAGAACAATTAAAAAATGGAATGAAGCCAGGCGATAACGGTTATGGAGTAGATGCTGAAGAGAAATTTGCTACTTTACATACGGAAGAAAAGCTAGAGCGTATTCCAACAGAAGTTGGCTGTTATGACATGTATTATAAAGGTGTAAGAGATAGTATAGTAAATGGTGAGAAAGCACCTGTAACAGCACAAGAAGGCTTAGAAGTTATTCGACTTATTCAATTAGCGATTGAAAGTAGTGAAACCGGTAGAGTCATCACTGTAAAGTAAAAAAGACACGAATTTCGTGTCTTTTTTATTAGGAATATGTGAATATGGATAATTATTTAGTTTAATCGTTTGTCATACATTAACTGGATTTGTATGCCGTAAGGATCTTCAATAATCCCATATGCTTCACTAAATATATTTTTTTCTAGCGGAGAGATTATCTTCACATGCTTATCGGAAATTAAATTATTATAAAACCTTTGTATTTCTTCTAAATTAGCGCTTTGAATGCAAAGTGACATATTATTTCCAACGTTATAACGTTCATTAGGCTTCATTGTATCTTCTGCTATCATTAGCTTTGTATTCCCAATTTGTAAAACAGAGTGAGCAATATAATCTTTATTTTCACTTGTAATTTTAAAAGAACTATCTCTTTTGGCCAGTTCTCCATACGTAACAATCATTAACTGCGTAGCTTCTAAATTACGTGTGTAAAAATTAATTGCCTCCTTTGCTTGCCCATTCATTGAAAGAAAAATAGCTATTTCTAATGTCATAAATATATAACTCCTTTATTAGTTAATAATTATAATATAGACTAAAAAGGTTCCAATACATGACACCTTTTTGGGAGGGAAATATGAAAAAAACGGAACGAATAAATGATATGCTTATTTTCTTAAATAATAAAAGATATTTTAATTTAAAAGATTTAATGGCTAGATATGATATTTCTAAAAGTACCGCGTTGCGAGATATTCAATCATTGGAAGAAATAGGTGTACCAATATATTCTGAACTGGGTAGAAATGGAAGTTATAAAATTATAGAAAATAGTGTGTTATCGCCAATTTATTTTAGTGTGGATGAAATGTATGCGTTATACTTTTCGATTCTTACGCTAAATGGATACAAGACAAAACCATTTAATGTAGAAAGTATTGCGCTTGAAAATAAATTTAAACATGTATTACCTGATAATGTGAGTGAAAATATTTCAATCATGGAAAGAACGCTTTCTTTTGAAGTAACAAATCATAGTAATTTTAGTCCGTTCTTAAAAGAAATTTTACAGGGGATTTTTGCTGAGCGAGTTTATCATTTAACATATTTAAAAAAAGATGAGGAAAAAGTATTGGTCGCCCAATTTATTCGAATAGAATCTAAATTTGGCCAGTGGTATGCTAAAATCTTTAATTTTGAGACAAATAATGTTCAAATAATTAGATGTGATAAAATTCTTTCTATTGAGGAAACAAGCAATACGAATCCAAAAAATCTTGAAGAGTTGTTAAGTTATCTTACAACTTTTCACAGAAAGCCGGATGCAATTGATTTTCGTGTCATTGTTAATCAAAAAGGAAAAGATATTTTTGATAAAGAGAATTATCCTTCCATGAGGATACAAAAAGAAAATGAAAATTATAGTATAACAGGCTATTTTAACAAACAAGAAGTTGAGTTTATTTCAAGTTACTTTCTGAATTTCGGTGAAACAATTATCTCAATTCAGCCAGTTATGCTAAAAGAGTTAATCTATAATAAGGTATTATCTATAAAGCAGCATTTAACTGCTTTAAGATAAAGTTAGTTTTAATCATTTTATTGACATGAAAAAGCCCTTGAGATTTAAATATCCAAAGGGCTTTTTTTGTGATGGTATTTGTTCTTTAGAAACATTATTTTTCTGGGACGGACAGTCCATAAAAGAACATCGTAACGATATCTTGTATATGTTTTTCGCGATCTCCTTCAAGAAGCTGAGCCCCGAAATCATCACCTAGTTTAGTGAACATTTGAATGTATAGTAACATCATTTCTTTAGTAAGGTGAGGGTTAATTTCATTTTTTTGCTGTGCTTGTTCTAGTATTTCTAAATACCAAGGCAGGATTTTTTCGTTTTGATAACTATAAATAAACTCTCGGAGCTCTTCATCTCTTTGCATCATTTGTAGTAACATATCCGGCTGAAATAACCCACCAGTATTCATTTTTCTTACAATCATTTTTTGCATCATCTCATGAAAAGGTAATTTTTCCTCTGCAAGATCTTTATAATATTGAAATTCAGATATGATAAATTCTTGTATAAGCTCTCTAAATAATGCATCTTTACTTCCGAAATGATTATAAATTGTAACTTGAGAAACGTTTGCTTCTTTTGCAATATGTTCTATTTTTACTTCATTAAATCCACGTTCTGAAAATAATACGAAGGCCGCCTCTTTAATGGCGCGTTTTTTCTTTTCTTTCACTTTTTCAAAGCCGTTCAATGTAATCACCTCACTTAAAATATACAAGAAAAAATAATGGAAAACAATATTTTTGAAATATGGACTAATAAATATTTCAAAAAGTTGTTGCGAATATGAAAGATGAGGAGTACAATAATTTTGAAATATCACATATTAAATATTTCAAAAAATGAGGTGGACTTATGATTTCAGTTCAAGATGTTACAAAACAGTTTTCAAATGGAAAAGGTTTGTTTCATATTACATTTGATGTAAAAGAAGGGGAAGTATTTGGTTACTTAGGACCAAATGGTGCTGGGAAATCCACAACAATTCGTAATTTAATGGGATTTATAAAACCGACAGCTGGTAAAGCGACAATTTTTGGATTAGATTGTTGGAATAAAGCGGCGAAAATCCAAAGGAAAGTTGGGTATCTGCCAGGTGAAATTTCTTTTATTGAAGGAATGAACGGATTAGATTTTTTAAAGTTAATGCAAGGAATGCGCGGGTTAAAGGATACGAAAAGACGAGATGAATTAATAGAACGTCTACAATTTGATGTGAAAACACCGATTCGAAAAATGTCTAAAGGAATGAAGCAAAAAGTAGGAATTGTTGCTGCTTTTATGCATGATCCGGAAGTGTTAATTTTAGATGAACCAACATCAGGACTCGATCCACTTATGCAGCAAGTGTTTATCGATTTAATATTAGAAGAAAAGCAAAGAGGGAAAACAATCCTTATGTCATCGCACATTTTTACTGAGATTGAGAGAACTTGTGACAGAGTGGCTATAATTAAAGATGGTCGCCTTGTAACGGTTGAAAATATTCATGATTTACAAAGCTTGAGACGACAGGTAATAGATGTAACCGTATCATCGCAAGAAGAGATTGAATCTCTTACACAATGTAATTTGCAATTTGAAGCGGTGAAAGGTAGAGAAGCATCGATTATTGTGCAAGGAAACTATCAAACTGTTTTACAAACACTTTCAAACTATAATGTAACGGCGCTTCAAACGAGAGCAATGGATTTAGAACATTTATTTATGCATTATTACGATAAGAAAGAAGGGGTAAAGCATGAATAAGCAATTGTTTTTAGCTAGTTTGAAAGAAACACAAAAAAGTATTTTGAGTTATGCAACTGGTGCAGCTCTATATTTATGGTTATTAATTTGGATCTTCCCTTCAATGGTATCAGCGAAAGGGTTAAATGAATTAATAAGTGCTATGCCTGATAGTGTGAAAAAAATTGTTGGAATGGAAAGTCCGATTCAAAACGTAATGGATTTTTTAGCTGGCGAATATTATAGTCTATTGTTTATTATCATATTAACAATTTTTTGTGTAACAGTTGCAACGCATTTAATTGCTCGTCATGTAGATAAAGGAGCGATGGCATACTTGCTAACAACACCTGTATCTAGAGTGCAAATTGCAATCACGCAAGCGGCTATTCTCGTATTAGGGCTACTAATCATAGTAACTGTTACGTATGTAGCGGGTATAGTAGGTGCAGAGTGGTTTCTACAAGATAATAACTTAAATAAAGAATTATTCCTGAAGATAAATATAGTCGGTGGGTTAATATTTTTAGTCGTTAGTGCGTATTCTTTTTTCTTTTCTTGTATATGTAATGACGAAAGAAAGGCACTTAGCTACTCAGCAAGTTTAACTATTTTATTTTTCGTAACGGACATGGTAGGTAAATTAAGCGATAAGTTAGAGTGGATGAGAAATATATCATTATTTACGCTATTTCGTCCGAAAGAAATTGCTGAGGGAACATATAATATATGGCCAGTGAGTATAGGTTTAACTACTGGAGCACTTTGTATTTTCATAGTAGCAATTGTAGTGTTTAGAAAGAGGGATTTACCGTTGTAAAGTAGAAAGTCCACGGATAGAGTGGGCTTTTTTTGATGAGGAGGAAACGAATGGGGTGCAGCTATATATATGATGTAGAAAAGTCATTATTGTTTTATGAGAAAATAATTGTTTTAAAGTTGTCGATCCAAATGGATATGTCCTCAGAGTTACGTATAAAAAAGGTAAACATGAAGAATGTTTACCTTTTTTTATGGAAATATTCAAAAAAATGAACCTTTTTCTAGGCTCATCCGTCTAATACATGTAAAGTTAAATTTGAAGTGAGGATGAAACAGGAGGAGCAATTGTGAAAGTAATCCCTTTATATAAAATGATTGTAAAAGAAGAAACCGATGTTTCCTTAGCGAAAAAAGGTGATCATGAAGCGTTTATGGCGCTTATACATACAGAAAAAATGAAGATGTATCGTATTGCAAAGGCTCTGTTACGTGATGAGACAAATATAGAGGATGCGATACAGGCAACAATTTTAAAAGCCTATGAAAATATAAAAAAATTAAAGAAAGAAGAGTTTTTTCAAACTTGGTTAATTCGAATTTTGATAAATGAGTGTAACAACATTATTAGATCATACAAAAAGATAATGGTAATAGAAGAAAATGATTACAATATGAGTGCTTGTGATCAGTATGAAGATATAGATTTGTGTAATGCGATTCAATCATTACATGAAGAGTTAAGAGCGGTTACGGTGCTTTTTTATTATGAAGATATGAATCAAGAAAGTATAGCGAAGCTTTTAGAAGTGCCAAAAGGAACAGTGAAATCGAGATTGTCACGCGCGAGGGAACAATTGCAAAAGCGATTAAAGATGGAATAGGAGGTGTATAGGGTGGATAACGAAAAATTATTTGATGAGAAAATAAAAAAGAGAATAAAAGAAGAGAATGTTATAGTACCACCAGAGTTAAATGAAAAGATTAATCGTACACTACATAATCTTCCGGTAAAAAAGAAAGGTTACAGAGTTTATATGATGGCTATAAGTGCTGCGGTTCTAACACTGTCCATTGTGTCTATGTCGGAGTTTTCTGATCAAATTTTTGCTCAAAATGGTGGGGTATTTGAATATGTAAAGAAAAAGGCGTTTTCTGATTATGAAAATGAAGAAGAAATAAAATCGAACGTAAACTATCCAGATAAAGAAAAGATTCATGAAAAGATGCTGGATTCCATTGATCATTTTAAAAATATTTCAGGACAATTTGAGGAATATTCTAGTTCGTCAAGAATCGCTACAACATACAAATATGCGATTGATACGGAGCAACAAAGAGGTATCTCTTCGAAAGAAGATAAGCTAACGAAAAAACGAACAATTATATATAACGAGGGCAAGAAAAAAGAATTTGATGATGAGAAGTATACATATAGAGAGACAAAATGGAGCCCGAAGGAAAGAAACTATGAACTATTAAAATTAAATCCTACGGAAAGATTATTGAGAAAATCAGGTGAAAAGAAACGATATGATGACGAATATGTGGGATTTGCGAAGTATAGTATGCAATCAGAATTTGCTGAGCTATTAATCCGATATAAAGATTGGAATTATAAAGAAACGAAGTATCTTGGACTTGATTGCTACAAAATAGAAGGGACAATAAACATAGAAATGCCTGTAAGTACATCTGAAGATTTAAGAGGGAAATTTGAAATGGTTGTAGAGAAAAATACGGGGATTATGCTAAAGTTCCTTAGTTTCCACGAAGGTATGATTCAATATTCGATTACAACTGAATGGATACAAATAAACAAAGGGTTGAAAGAGAATGTATTTCAAAAGGATAGTACTAATTATGAAAAATTGAAAAATATATTAGATGAATAGAAAACGGAGGGAACGATATGGAGAATACCTCTTCTTCAAGAGAAAAGAAAAATAAAAGAAAATATAAAAAGACAACGATAATAAGTGTCTTGTTAGCAGTATTACTATTTGGCGGAGTTGGATATGGTACTTATGTATATATGAAAACTTCTAATCTCGTACAAAAGTCTAGTTTAAATTTAGCGCGTGGTGAAAAATCACATTTACGTGAGGAAACTGTAAAGCCAATTGCAAACAATGTTTCACTTTTAATTATGGGAATTGATGAAAATCAAGAACGACAAAAGGAGTATAATGGTGCTTTCCATACAGATGCACTACTGTTAGCTACTTTTAATAAAGATGATAAGACAGTGAAATTAACGAGCATACCACGTGATACATATACATATGTTCCAGTTGAAAAGAAAAAAGATAAAATAACGCATGCATATGGAAGTGGTTTCGTTAAAAATGGTAAAGATGGAGGACCGCAAGCTTCAGTGGAAGCAGTAGAAAAGTTGTTACAAGTGCCTGTTGATTATTTTGTGAAGTTTAATTTTAATTCATTTACTAAAATTGTTGATGGATTAGATGGAATTGAAGTAAATGTCCCAGTTGAATTTACGGAGCAAAATAGTAAAGATGAGCCTGACGCAATCCATTTGAAAAAAGGACTACAAAAATTAACAGGGGAAGAAGCACTTGCACTGGCAAGAACGCGTCATATTGATAGTGATGCAATGAGAGGTCAGCGCCAACAACTTGTTATTGAAGCGATGTTAAGTAAATTAAAAAGTGTAGGCTCGATTACGAAGCTAGAAAAAATAGTTGAGGCGATTGACGGCGATTTTAAAACAAATTTAGTAATGGATGATATTTTATCTTTTTATAAATACGGTTTAAATGGTTCAGTTGAAAAGATTCAATTAGGCGGAGATGATTTATATTTACCTAACGGTCCAAATGGGCAACGTGTATATTATTATAACCCTAATAAAAAAAATCTACAGAGTTTGAGTAATACGCTTAGAACACATCTAGGATTAAGTGAAAAGCAGATTGAGGAGAATTAAAGCAGGCATAATGTCTGCTTTTTTATTACGTTTAATAGTATGGCATTTAAATTCAAATATTATATACTATTTTCAAATTATTGATAATAGTGTAACATAATTATATGGTTTAAGTTAAATAGCAGGGGGGCTATTACATAAAATACATCATTAGCAATTATTGAAATCGTATGGGAGAAATGAACGAAACAGGGGAGTATTAAAAATGAGAATTGTAAAGAATTTAACATTCCAAGTTATTGTGGCAATTATTTGTGGTATTGCAGTAGGGGCAATTTGGCCTAGTGTTGGACAAGAGATGAAGCCAATTGGTGAAACATTCATCAATATGATTAAAATGGTTATTGCACCGATAATCTTTTTAACGATTGTGCTTGGTATTGCAAGTATGGGAAGTATGAAAAAGGTAGGTCGTGTTGGTGGTAAGGCACTATTATATTTTGAAATTGTTACAACAGCGGCTTTAATTATTGGTATCATCATAGCGAATGTTGTACGTCCCGGAGATGGATTAGATCCTTCGAAACTAAAGGGCGGAGATGTTTCACAATATGTACAAAGCGGGCAAGAAATGAAGTGGATGGATTTCTTTTTACATATTGTACCGTCTAACATGTTTGAAGCATTTGCAAAAGGTGATATTTTACAAGTTCTGTTTTTCTCCATTTTATTCGGTGCAGGGTTAACAATGCTCGGGAAAAATGGACAACCGGTTATTGACTTTTTTGAAAGATTATCAAAAGTATTTTTTAATATTTTATCTATTGTTATGAAGTTAGCGCCGGTTGGAGCATTCGGCGGGATGGCGTTTACAATTGGTAAATATGGTTTAAGCACGCTCATACCACTTGGTAAATTAATGATTTGTGTATATGCAACAATGGCATTATTTGTTTTTATTGTTTTAAATTTTATTTGTAAACTGTACAAATTTAGTTTGTGGAAATATTTAGCTCACATTAAAGAAGAATTACTCATTGTTCTCGGGACATCATCATCAGAATCAGTATTGCCGCGAATGATGACAAAGATGGAAGACTTCGGATGTTCGAAGCCGGTAGTAGGTTTAGTCATTCCGACTGGGTACTCTTTTAATTTAGATGGAACGACAATTTACTTATCTATGGCTACTATATTTTTAGCTCAAGTCTTTCACGTCGATCTTTCACTAGGTCAACAATTAACTATAATAGCTATTTTATTAGTTACATCTAAAGGAGCAGCGGCAGTAACAGGCGGGGGATTTATTGTATTAGCCTCTACTTTGTCAGCAATGAATGTTATTCCATTAGAAGGGTTAGCACTATTACTTGGTGTAGATCGTTTCATGTCAGAGGCACGTGCTATCGTCAATTTAATTGGTAACGGTATTGCGACTGTAGTTGTTGCAAAAAGTGAAAATGAATTTGATGAAGAGAAGTATACGAGAGTAATAGAGGAAATGAAAAAAAAGAAAATGGCCGGATAAAAAAGTCAGCAAAGCTGACTTTTTTATTTTTGTAGAAAAGAGGTTTGTTACGATATACATTATTTATTAACAATAATTTACAAGTGTTTTATAGCGAAGGGATATAAAGACTATTAAATCAATACATAGAATTCAATGAGGTATAGTGTTTTAAAAGATTATGGAATTTTTATGAATATTACTGTAAAAAAATAATTTTTTAAAAATTTTCAATAATAACACTTTACAAAACTCAAAAAATTAGTAGAATAATAGTTAATAAGAATCTTCTGATAAATATATAAAGAAAAACAGAATTATCAGAAGATTCTTAAATGAGAGCGTTAAGAATTAGGGAGGGTACAGAAAGTGAAAAAGAAAAAAATGAAAAAACTAACAGCGGTTGTAGCACCAGTTTTAGCAATGAGTATGGCATTAACAGCATGTTCTACATCAGGTGGAGATAAGAAGACAAGCACAAACTCTAGCTCTGGCGGAGATAGCAAATCAGAAGAAAAATTAGCAGCGAAACAAGTATTAAATCGTACTGAAACAAATGAAATTCCAACGATGGATACTTCTAAAAATACAGATACATTAGGTTCTCAAATTTTGGGGAACACAATGGAAGGTTTATACCGTTTAGATAAAGATAATAAACCAATCCCAGCTGCGGCAGAATCAAGCACGAAGAGTGAGGATGGTAAAAAATATACATTCAAATTACGTAAAGATGCAAAATGGTCAAATGGTGATCCAGTAACAGCAAAAGATTTCGTATTTGCATGGCAACGTTTATTAGATCCAAAAACAGCTGCTGAGTATGCATTTATTGCATTCCCAGTCAAAAATGCAGAAGCGGTTAATAAAGGTGAAAAACCTGTAACGGAACTAGGAGTAAAAGCAGTAGATGACCTTACTTTAGAAGTTGAATTAGAACAAGCAGTACCATACTTCTTAAACTTAGTAGCATTTCCATCGTACTATCCATTAAATGAGAAGTTCGTGAAGGAAAAAGGAGATAAATACGGTTTAGAGTCTGATACAACAGTCTATAATGGACCGTTCGTTCTTACTGATTGGAAGCATGAGCAAGGATGGAAACTAAAGAAAAATGATCAATATTGGGATAAAAAGACTGTAAAACTAGATGAAATCAACTATAGTGTAGTAAAAGAAGTAGCTACAAAAGTAAATTTATATGATACAAATGCAATTGATTTTGCACTTCTATCAGGTGAATTCGTTGATAAGTATAGAAACAATAAAGAAGAGTTTGGGACTTATTCACAAGTAAGTACTTACTTTATTCGTATGAACCAAAAACGTGGTGGACAAGATACACCATTAAAGAGTCAAAAATTACGTGAAGCAATTGCCTACTCTATTGATAAGAAAAATTTAGCAAATGTTATTTTAAATGATGGATCTAAACCTGCGGACTTCTTAGTGCCGAAAGGATTAGCAACTGGACCAGACGGTAAAGATTTCCAAGAAACATTTAAAAACGGTATTAAACCAGATGCGAAAAAAGCAGCTGCTGCATGGGAAGCAGCGAAAAAAGAACTTGGAAAAGATCAAGTTACAATTGAGCTATTAAACTATGATACTGGTAATGCGAAAAAAGTTGGAGAATATGTTAAAGATCAAATCGAGAAGAATTTAAAAGGTGTAACAGTTAATATTAAACTTCAGCCGTTCAAGCAAAAACTAAAATTAGAAACAGAGCAAGATTATGATATTTCATATGGCGGTTGGAATCCAGATTATGCGGATCCAATGACATTCTTAGATATGTTTGAGTCTAAGCATTCTCATAACCAAATGAGCTTCTCTAATCAGAAGTATGATGAAATGATTAAAAAAGCTGGCGGAGAATTAATGGGCGATGCGAAGAAACGTTGGGAAGAGCTAGGACAAGCTGAGAAATTGCTTCTTGAGAAAGATGTAGCAATTGTACCTTTATACCAACGTGGTGATGCATACGTTCAAAAACCAAATACAAAAGGCATCGTTCACCATAACATTAGCCCAGAGTATAGCTTCAAGTGGGCATATATGACTGAAAAAGATGGAAAATAATTTTTAAATAGTGGTTTTATCTTTAAGTGGATATATGCAAGTTCCTTATCTTATTCTTGCATTGAGAATCTCGCTGTCCACAATAGAAGGATAAAATAATAGAGCATTCCAAAGGTAGATTCTTTACTTTTGGAATGCTTTTTATTATGAGATTAAATGTAAAAAATAATGGATATAAGGTTTCTATTGTGAAAGGAATAATTTTTAGAATATTTTAAAAATAACTTTACAAAACCAGAAAAAATAGTAGAATATTAATTAATAAGAATTTTCTGATAACTAATTATTAGGAAATTACTCAAATCTAGTTTCGTACATATAATTGGGGAGGGTACAAAAATGAAGAAAAAGATGAAAAAGTTCACGGCGCTTGTAGCGCCAGTTTTAGCGATGAGTATGGCGTTGACAGCGTGTTCTGGATCAGGTGGGGAGAAGAAAACAACTACGACGTCTAATGGTGGTGGGGAAGAGAACAAATCCGAAATTAAATACGCAGCAAAACAAGTATTAAATCGTACAGAGAATCAAGAAATTCCGACGATGGATACTTCTAAATCTACTGATACGTTAGGGTCACAAATTTTAGGGAACACGATGGAAGGATTATATCGTTTGGATAAAGATAATAAGCCAATCCCAGCTGCTGCAGAATCTAGTACGAAAAGCGAGGATGGCAAAAAATATACATTTAAATTACGGAAAGATGCAAAATGGTCGAATGGTGATCCTGTAACAGCGAAAGATTTCGTATTTGCATGGCAGCGCTTACTCGATAAAAATACAGCGTCAGAATACGCATTTATTGCTTACTATATTAAAAACGCAGAAGCAATTAATAAGGGTGAAAAACCTCTAACAGATTTGGGGGCAAAAGCGGTAGATGATTATACACTAGAAGTAGAATTAGAAAAGCCAGTACCATATTTCTTGAATTTACTAGCATTCCCGTCATACTATCCGTTAAATGAAAAATTCGTAAAAGAAAAAGGCGATAAGTACGGTTTAGAAGCAGATACAACTGTGTATAACGGGCCGTTCGTGATGTCTTCATGGAAACATGAACAAGGATGGCAGCTAAAGAAAAATGATAAGTATTGGGATAAGAAGACTGTGAAATTAGAAGAAATTAACTATAGTGTAGTAAAAGAAGTTGCGACGAAAGTAAACTTATATGATACAGGATCAATTGATTTTACATTACTATCAGGAGAATTTGTAGATAAATATAAATCGAACAAAGATGAGTACGGTGAGTATTCAGAAGCAAGTACATTCTTCTTACGTTTAAATCAAAAGCGTAACGGACAAGATACACCGTTAAAGAGCAAAAAGCTTCGTGAAGCAATCGCATTATCGGTTGATAAAAAAGGGCTGGCAAACGTTATTTTAAATAATGGTTCAAAAGCAACGGATCAATTGGTTCCAAAAGGGCTGGCGACAGGACCAGACGGTAAAGATTTCCAAGATACATTTAAAAATGGTCTGAAATATGATCCGAAAAAAGGTGCAGCAGCATGGGAAGCAGCGAAAAAAGAACTTGGAAAAGATCAAGTTACAATTGAATTACTAAGTTATGATGATGGAACTGCGAAAAAGATTGCTGATTATGTAAAAGATCAAATTGAGAAAAATTTAAAAGGTGTAACGATTAATACAAAAATTCAGCCGTTCAAACAAAAACTAAAATTAGAGACTGCACAAGATTATGAAATTTCTTATGCAGGTTGGAGTCCAGACTATGCGGATCCAATGACATTTATTGATATGTTTGAATCGAAGAGCCCATATAACCAAATGAGTTATTCAAATGCAAAATACGACGAAATGGTACAAAAATCAGGGAATGAATTAATGAGTGATGCGAAGAAACGTTGGGAGACGTTAGGGAAAGCAGAAAAATTATTCCTTGAAGAAGATGCAGGGTTAGTTCCTTTATATCAAACAGGAAGAGCGTATGTAATGAAACCGAATGTAAAAGGAATTGTGAAACATAACATTAGTCCAGAATATAGCTTTAAGTGGGCTTATGTAACGGAAGGGAAATAGGAAAAAAGAGCGTTAAAAAAATATATTATTTATTTTTTTAACGCTCTTTTACTATTCAATTAAATTTAAATAAATAGAGAAGAATAAGAAAAGTGGTACTTACATATAGTAGATGGGGGAGAATTCGTATAGTAGTAATAGATTGTTATTGATTTAAATAAATTAATCATTATGAATATTCTTTAAAAATACTTTACAAATCGCGAAAAATTAGTAGAATGATAATTAGTAATAATTTTCTGATAATTTAAATTTGAAATCTCTCAAAGTTAGTTTCGTACATATAAATTGGGGAGGGTACAAGAATGAAGAAAAAGATGAAAAAGTTTACGGCGGTTGTAGTGCCAGTTTTAGCGATGAGTATGGCGTTAACAGCGTGTTCTGGATCTTCTGGTGGGGAGAAGAAAACGACAACGACATCTAATAATGGTGGAGAAGAGAAGAAATCTGATATTAAATATGCGGCAAAGCAAGTGTTAAATCGTACAGAAACGAATGAAATTCCGACGATGGACACTTCAAAAAGTACGGATACACTTGGGGCACAAATTTTAGGGAATACAATGGAAGGTTTATATCGCCTTGATAAAGATAATAAGCCAATCCCTGCTGTGGCAGAATCAAGCACAAAAAGCGAGGATGGTAAAAAATATACATTTAAATTACGGAAAGATGCAAAATGGTCGAACGGTGATCCTGTAACAGCGAAAGATTTCGTATTTGCATGGCAACGTCTAGTAGATCCAAAAACAGCTGCTGAGTATGCATTTATTGCTTACTATCTTAAAAATGCAGAAACAATTAATCAAGGAAAAGCAGAAGTAGCTACATTAGGTGTAAAAGCGGTAGATGATCATACGCTTGAAGTTGAACTAGAAAGACCAGTACCATATTTCTTGAATTTAATGGCATTTGCGTCATACTATCCATTAAATGAAAAATTCGTAAAAGAAAAAGGAAATAAATTCGGTTTAGAGTCTGATACAACAGTATATAACGGACCTTTTGTTCTTACTGATTGGAAGCATGAGCAAGGTTGGAAATTGAAGAAGAATGAGCAGTATTGGGATAAAAAGACTGTAAAACTAGATGAAATTAACTATAGTGTAGTAAAAGAACCAGCTACTAGAGTGAATTTATATGATACAGGTGCAATTGATTTCGCAATTTTATCAGGAGAATTTGTTGATAAGTATAGAAATAATAAAGAGGAATTTGGAGCATATTCAGAAACAAGTACGTTTTACTTGCGTCTAAATCAAAAGCGTGGTGGGCAAGATACACCGTTAAAGAGCAAAAAGCTACGTGAAGCAATCGCATTATCCATTGATAAGAAAGCTTTAACGAATGTTATTTTAAATGATGGTTCAAAACCAGTGGATTATTTAGTACCAAAAGGTTTAGCGAGTGGACCAGACGGTAAAGATTTCGCAGAAACGTTCAAGAATGGTTTAAAACAAGATTCTAAAAAGGCAGCAGCAGCATGGGAAGAAGCGAAAAAAGAGCTTGGAAAAGATCAAGTAACAATTGAATTGTTAAATTATGATACTGGTAATGCGAAAAAAGTTGGGGAGTATGTAAAAGATCAAGTTGAAAAGAATTTAAAAGGCGTGACAGTAAATATTAAATTGCAACCATTTAAGCAAAAACTAAAATTAGAATCAGACCAAGATTATGATTTTTCATATGGTGGCTGGAATCCAGATTATGCGGATCCAATGACGTACCTTGATATGTTTGAAACGAAAAATTCTCAAAACCAGATGAGCTACTCAAATTCAAAATATGATGATATTATTACTAAAGGTAAGACAGAATGGATGGCTGATGCAAAAAAACGTTGGACAGAGCTAGGGAAGGCAGAGAAATTGTTACTTGAGGAAGATGTAGCACTTGTACCTTTATATCAAAGTGCTAAATCATATGTTATGAAATCGAATGTAAAGGGAATTGTGAAACATAATATTAGTCCGGAATATAGTTTCAAATGGGCGTATGTAGAAGAGAAATAAAAAAGAGAAGAGCATTTTCAAGTTGCGGTATAGCACTTGGAAATGCTTTTTTTATGTGCACGATTTATTGATGGGTGAATATATGTATTATAGAAAATTTAAAGGAGAATTTTATGAAACGAAATACTTACATCGATTTCCTGGCTTATTATGGAATAGGGAGTGCTCATCCTGGTGGTTTTACGTTAACAAAACAATTGTTAGCACAATTACCTTTTAAATATAGAGCGAATGTCCTTGAGATAGGCTGCGGTACGGGGAAAACAGCGGCGTATATGACAAAAGAATGTGGTTATAAAGTAACGGCGGTTGAAAAGAATGAGATTATGATTCAAAAGGCGAAAGATAGATGGTCGTTTGAAGGAATAGATATTCAATTAATTGAAGGAAGTGTAGAGCAATTACCATGTTTGCATGACTCATTTGAGTTCGTACTCGGAGAGTCGATACTCGCTTTTACAGAGAAAGAAAAGGTTATTTCGGAATGCTATCGTGTACTACAGAAAGACGGTAAGCTTGTTGTTATTGAAATGATTATTGATAGGCACATTGATAAGGATGAGGAAGAAAAAATTGCCCAACTATACGGGATGAAAGAACTATTAACTGAGAATGAATGGGTACAATTATTTCAGAAAGCAAATTTTAAAAGAATTACAATTGCTGGCGGTGGTACAATTGCAGAAACAATCTCGGGCTATATAGAAGAGCCAGAATGGAATGTATCCTCGCATATTCCAAATGAATTATATGAGGCATGGGTACAGCATGAAAATGTACGACTTATGTACCAACATATTTTAGGACATCGTATTTTTATATGTGAAAAATAAAGAAAGAGAGTTGACTAAAGCTAGTCAACTCTTTACTATGTTAAATGAAAAATAATGCAGCTAATGTAATTCCGAAGATGAAACCAAATCCGAGTTCAACGCCCCAGCCGCCGCCGCCCCAGCCACCACAACTACCGCAACCACGACCGCCACATCCACAGCCACTGAATCCACCACCACAACCAAATCCGCAACTATCACATCTGCTAAGGCCGCCACAAAGGTCACAGCCACCGTTTGCATATGCGTCATAGTATCCAAATCCTGTATCAAAAGATGAGCGCTGTTGCACTGGTTCAATCCATACAGAGCTGTTTGTCACATCAATTATTTTGCCTAAATGAATGCGACCATCACGATCTTCAATTCGAACGACTTTACCGAAATAACGTTGGCACGTATCGTAACATTTTTGTCTATGCATGTTCTTTCCTCCTTCCCCATTACAGTAATACGATATGTAATGGGGACAAGTGCGGCTTGTACGAATGTCCTATCTATCATAATTGTTATAGGAAAGGGGAAATATAGGAGAAGGATATATAAGGAGGAAAAGGCAATGAAATCTACAGATCAGTTTCAGATATACGAAGTACCGTGGGAAGAGTTTATTGAAGCTTTGCGACAGGAAATGAAGAAGCAAGTTGGGGCAGATATTATTGATACAGTAGTTTGCAATTTAAAAGATGGTTTTGAAGTGTATACATATGTGCAGGGGGATTTGGATTTTGAATATAAGGAAGCACTGGAAAGGAAATATGGGAGCGATGCAAAAACTCCTAATGTGTTAACGATTATGTTATTAGCTAACATTTATAGTACAAGTGAAGAGAATATACGCTTACATGCGGATCATAAAGATAATCCAATTGTTGAAGTGTATGTGAAGCAATAAAACACGCTGTGAAAGGCGTGTTTTTTATTTGTCCCGCATTAACGGGCAGTAAGACCCCCACCTCAAAATTCAGCGGAAGCAAAGAAGTTAGGTAGGGGATCAACTGCCCGTAAAAGCCCGATGGGTGAGGGCTGATAATCAGTGGGGGATGAACAAAACCCCCACTGATTAAAGTTTCACTTTATATGATAAAATGTTAGAAAATTAAGAAAGAAGGTGATGGTTTGAAAATTAAACATCTTAATTTAACAGTTTCAGATGTAGTAGCTGCTAGAGAGTTTTTAGAAAAATATTTTGGTTTAACTTGTAGTGGAACAAGGGGAAATGGCTTTGCAGTTATGCGTGATAATGATGGGTTTATATTAACGTTAATGAAAGGGAAAGACGTACATTATCCAAAAACATTTCATGTAGGATTTCCACAAGAAAATAATGAACAAGTAGATAAGATAAATCAAAGATTGAAGGAAGATGGATTTTCGGTTGAGGCTCCTAAACGTGCACATGCGTATACGTTTTATGTTGAAGCACCTGGCGGATTTACAATTGAAGTGATGTGTTAATTTAAAATCAAACTTTTTGATGCTTGTTTTCAATATGAAAAGTAGGAAAAGTCTGTTTTAAGTGTAGAGCTTAAACAGGCTTTTTTACTTATAGTATCGGATAGAAAACGCTAGAAGGAATCATATTCAGTATATATATCTGTTTACATAATAAAGTTATGCTGCGCTAGTTGTCCTAAAATACAAGTCATATATCTTGTATCCTCTCATAAATTTAAACATAGGAATTTGTCTACAAAGGTGGCGAAGCCTCATCATGAAAATTCGAATTTGTGCCACATTCATGTTGTTTCTATTTATATGGTTACATCCTTTTTGGACTTTTGCAAAAGGAGAGGAGGCAAAGGAAAGGGTCGTTTCACTTGTATATGATGATTCGGGCAGCATGAGAAATAACGATCGCTGGAAATATGCCAATTATGCTTTGCAAAGTTTAGTTGCGCTATTAGATGAAAAAGATAAATTCTCTTATGTTCCAATGAGCAAGCCGAATGATCCATTAAACATTTCGTTAACGAAGGATAAGAGACAAACAGAAATTGAGGGAATTGGAGCATGGAAAACGTATTTAAATACTCCGTTTAGCGCAGTAGAGACGGCGATGCAATCTATAAAAAAGGAAGCAGATATAGATGGAAAACGTGAATTTTGGCTTATTGTCTTAACTGACGGGGCATTTAATGATTTAGAGAAAGATAAGGTTGGCGGAAAAGAACAAATTACACAGAAGCT
Organism: Bacillus sp. K2I17; assembly: GCF_002209985.1. Lineage (NCBI taxonomy): Bacteria > Bacillati > Bacillota > Bacilli > Caryophanales > Bacillaceae > Bacillus > Bacillus sp. K2I17. Next base: position 69,878 of record NZ_NJGF01000009.1, on the reverse strand, counting down.
AGCACAGTTTAAGAAAGAAATGGATGCAAAAAAGATATCGTTACACCCAATTTTAATTACGATGGAAGAGGATTTAGGGCAGCAAGAAAAGGCACAACTAAATACGTTTAAAGAAATATGGAAGAAAGAGATAAATGGCGTTACGATGCCATCTAGTGGAGAGGATGGTATTGTAAAAAGCGTCAATCAAGTGGCAGCATTAGTTGCAAATCGTGATCCGTTCTCCTCGGTTGAATCGATTGTAAAAACGAAAGTAGTAGGAAAGAAAGTAGAGATTACAACACCATTCCCGTTAAAGCGTATGACGCTTGTACGGCAATCGCCTTCTTTGTCTAATTATCAGGTCACACAAATTTCTAAACCATTACAATTACAATCTTCTTATTCCATACATGCACCAGGAGAAGCGAAATTATTCGGAAATATAGTTCATATAAGTACGGAAAATCAGGAAGTTATTAAACCAGGAACGTATACGATAGAAGTGGATCGAGATATTGAGAAAGAAGGATTACAAGTACTAGTTGAACCGGCGCTTAACTATACTGTTTCTACTTATGACAAAGACGATAGTAGTCAAAAAAATGTGGAGAAAATGTACGAAGGTGTTACTGCTGTTATTGGAGCGAAGCCTACGGAATTACCAATTCAGTCTTCATATTTTCAGTCAGAAGTAGAAATAGACGGAAAACAGTACCCGATGAAGTGGGACGATAAAAAACATGTATTTTACTACGAAACGAAGATCGATAAAGGGTTAGTTCGCGGGAAAGTTCATATGAACATAAAGGGGTTTTACAGACAGACGAAGGAATTTAAAATCGAAGTAACTGGAAAACCAAAATTATCATTGCAAACTATTACGAAAGATTATGAGGAAAAAGTAACGAATTTAGAGAATAGTAAACCGTTTATTATACAACCACAGTTAGATGGTAAGCCGATGACAGAAGAAGCTGTAAAGAAACTATTAAAATCTACTGGTGTCACATCTAAACAATCAATCAACTATGAAATAAAACAACAGGATAATCAAATTTATATTTATCCTCGCCCTCATTACTCCGACACATTCAATTTTACAGATACCGGCACCGTAGAAGCTACCATCGTAGTGCAAGATTCAAAATTACAAGAAGTAAAGAAAAATATATCACTTCATATTCAAAATGCACCGTTCTATGAAAAATATGCGCTTATTTTTAAGTTTGTTATTCCTATTACTTTATTATTGTTAGTAGTAGGAATAATTGTTTTAGGATGGATTGTTCGTCCAAGATTTCACCGAAAAGCACTATTGTATTACGAATGGGATCAAGAGGTAGCGAAAGATTGGTTATATCAATCTGAGCCAGAATTACTTAAAAATAAATGGTGGAAGCACTATTTTGGTATTCCATTCCGAGCAGAAAGAAAGACTGTGCAATCCGTTACGTTTATAGCAAAGAAAGGATCGAAATCAATATTTGTAGCGAAAGAGTCACAAGTAGTAGGAATGATTATTGATGGGATGTTTATAACAGAAGATGAGGTTGGAATGGAACATAAGACGTTATATCCAAATGAACTTTTAGTAATTGATAGAGGGTATGGTAAAGAAATTTACAAATATGAGTGTGAATAGTAGATAGGGAAAAGGAGGGAGTCTTATCTTTCTCCCCTCTTTTCAAACAAGCAAGAATAGGAAGGTGGTTCACATGACGTTACAAGTTCCAACGATATTAATTGGTTTAGGTGGAATCGGTAGTACTGTGACACATCAAATATATGAAAGGCTACCTGAGGAGCGCCGAAAAAAGGTAGCAATGCACGTATTTGATACAGATGTGAATACATTGAGTAAATTTGATCATATTCGAAAGTTTAAGACGCAAACGAGTTCTAGTAAAACGCCAAGAGAGTATATTGCAGGAGATCCAACGATTCCAGAGTGGTTTCCGATGGACCCGACTATACTTGATAAACCACTGACAGAAGGGGCAGGACAGTTACGCGTCATTTCCCGTTTAGCGTTACTTGCTGCGATGAAAGAAGATAAATTGACATCCTTTTGGCAAGAAATCGAGAAGATTTTTCCGGTTACAAGCGATCAAACGGAATATGGAGTGCGTGTCATTATCGTAACATCACTAGCGGGCGGAACAGGTTCAGGGATGTTTCTACAAATTGCATTATATTTACGTGAAATGCTTCGGAAAAAACTGCAGCATCACAACATTTTAATACGTGGTGCATTTTTAATGCCGGATGTTTTAGTTAAGACGAGAACGGTTAGTGCGAAAGAGTTTGAAACGGTGCAAGCAAACGGCTATGCCTCGTTAAAAGAATTACATGCCATTACACTCGGTTCCACTGGAGAATTATCAAAACGTGGCGGTGTGACGATTGAATTAGAATATCGACCTGATCAAGTAGATGAAGACGGAAGAACGAATCATACGATTAAACAACATCATTTACCATACAATTATTGTTTCCTATACGATTACGAAAATCTACATGGACACCATCTGCACAATTTATCAGATTATATGGAGCAAATGGCAAATACGATTTATTTACAGTTATTTAGTCCGATGTCTGCAAATCATTTTGCACAGGAAGATAATCAAATTCAGCAATTAGCAGAATCAAGTGGGAAAGGACGATATTGCGGGGCAGGAACGGCAAAGATTATTTATCCGTATGAGCACGTGTTAAAATATTGTGCTTTAAAATGGGCTGTGCAAGGTTTAGATGAGTCTTGGTTGCATTTAGATCAACTGTTTCAAGAGAAGAAGCAAAGATATGACCAAGACGTCAAACGCGGGATGCAACGTGAAAAGCCAGAGCGTGGGAAAAGTTATTTAGAAGACTTAGAACATCTTGCTACCCGTCCAGAACAGGCTCATATTTTTTATAGACAAATGTACAATGAAACGCGTGAAGGAGCAGAGGGCGGTAAGGTCGGTGTTGCGAAATCTAAACTGTTTTTAGAGGCTGTAGAAAGTTATGTACAGCGTACGGTGCAAAAAGATGAGGAATTAAACCGACTGCAGCACGAGTGTAAAATTTCGGCTGCTAAACTGAAAATGATGGAGCAAATGAAAGGTGAAGTAGCAAGGGTGGATCATGCGGTTCGTTTATATGCGTATGCGATTCCGAGCCGCGTACATGAGCATGTAACGACACTATTGTATGACATGATTGAATCAGACCGTTTTGCACCAAGTGGTTCTGAAGGGCAGTCCTATCAATTAAATACATGGTTTTTAAAGAAAACGGATCCTGTTCATCCAGTATCAGCTCGTTTTATGTTGTATGAAATTCGAAAGCAGTTAGTCGAGAAAATGAATCGACTACATGAAAATAATGAACAAAAGCGTAATTTAATTCAAAACTACGATAAGAAATTTAATGTGAGTAATATTGATGGAACGGTAACAGCTGTTCGCCGAGTAGAAATCGCGCAGCAACAAGGCTGGTTTGGAAAAATGATTAATAATCAGCAGCGTTTGTTTAAAAAAGAATTTGAAGATATTGTAACGCAGTATGTACACAAATTAAACGAGTATCGCAAAGAAATGCTATTAGAACTCGTTTATCAATCGCTTTATCAAGCAGTTAATAAAATGATTCAATATTGGGAAAGGTTTTTTGATAATTTACACGAAACGCGTGAAAATTTATTGTTTGAAATTCAAAAACGAAGCAAGGAATTTGAAGGGAAAACAAACCCAACGAATGTATACGTATTAGCTGAAGAGAAGTTGCAAGAAAAGATATGGCAAGATATGCAGCAACATTTAAATTTGGGAGTATTACCGAAAGATATATCTGCGGAAATTTATATGAGTTTATACGGGGAATATTGCCGGGATGCAAAAACAGAAGAGATTCAATCGAAAAAAGTAGAAGATTTTTATCGTGAGCACATACTAAGTTATTGCTACGATGAATTACAAATACGCTATCGTGATAAATTAGAGCTGAATATCGTTGAGGCATTACGAAAAGAGGCGGATTATAAGAAGCGTGATCGTGATGAATACGTCCGTGAAAAAATTGAAGACTTGTTCCATTTAGCAAGTCCATTCGTTCCGAAAGTTTCCCATCATAGGGAATTACAATATTGGGGTATACATCCATCTTTAAAGAAAGAATTGCAAGAGGAATTAATTCAAGAAATGTTTAAAGAAAAAGATACAGTACATGAAGCTTTTTCGCCATTTGAAGTCATTTGTTATCGTGCGCATTACGGTTTATCACTACAAGACTTTCCTAAGCTGTCGTCTGGACATATTGCAAATGGATTTATGAATGATAAAGGTGATTATTTTCAGTCTTACTATCGCCGTGTGAACAAGTTGAATAGTAAAAAATCTAGTTTAACGCCGCATTTAGATAAATATTGGCACTTGCCAGCTTTCATGCCAGACTTAAATGCAACGCAAACGAAGTTGGATTACGATAAATGTAATCGCGCTCTTCTATACGCGTATATGTATCGTTGGATTAGTTTAGTTGCTGTTGATGGCCAGTTCGTGTATCAATATAACGGTGTTGGACGTAGCTTCTTAATTCAGTCGATGGGAAAAAATATTTCAAGTGAAAGTTACAAATTACACAGAGCATTGCTTCATAATCCGTTTATTTATGAAAACATCTTGTCCAGATTTGAAGAAGAACAAGAAAAAGCTATGATACAGGGCGGACATTTATATACACATCCGTTCGTATTAGGTGCTCAAGATATTAGATGGCTTCGTAAAGAGCATGTCCATAATATTTTAGATATGATTTTAATGTATGACCGTGAAGCAAAATATGATCCAACGTTAGAAGAAACTTCTGATGAATTATTAAGATTATTCCTTGACGAAATTGAGTTATATTTCCAAAACTATTACGGTACAGGTGCCGATATGGTTGCAAAAAAAGAGAAAGAAATGTTTATTAAACAATTGTGGGATCGTTCGTACGCGAAAGGTTATGTAGATCCAAATAGTGCTCCTTATAAAAAATGGCAAAATTTATTAAGCGTTCATGATGAAGAAGAAACGCCAAAAACGAATGTATAATGAATGAAAAGGGAATCCTTAAAAGTGGTAATACAACTTTAGAAAAGAGGGATTCCGATGCCGTTTTTAGGAAGTGTATATCAAATATTTGGATTGTATCCAGAAATTTATTATGGAATGATTTCAGCCGAACTTGCGGAGCAGCAAAGATTGGAACAGGCGGAAAACGAGGAACCAGAAACAGAAGCGTAACTGTATAGGAAGCTTCAAAATAAAAATGATAACACGCTACTTACTCTTTACACGTATAAGAGCAAAGAGTAAATAGCGTGTTTTTTTTATTTAATAATCCCGTTCTCTAAAATTTTAATAGTAGGTGCTACTTTCACATTAGACTTTGAAAAGGCACTCGGCCAATCGTCTTCAACCGTTTTCCATTCTTTATATTGAAATGCTCTCGCATAATCACCAAACCCGAATGGATCAAGTTGCTGTTTTTGAATTTTGTGGATTAAATCGTTTAAATCTTTGTTTAGTTGTTTTGTAATAAGTGAAGTTAATTTCTTTCTACCTTTGTCTATATCCATGTTGAATGTAAGCTCAGATACGGAAACTTTAAAATTCATTGCAATATTAAATTTGAAGTGGTTATCGTTATAGCCTGTGTGAATGTCACGATTCATGCTAAGAACATTTATTGTTACGAAGTCGTCGCCGTCTGTATCTTTTAGATGACTATTACTTTCAACTGAATGAGAAGGGATTTTCAGTGTAAGTGAAACGGGTATATTCGCTTTCTTTTGTAATAGAAGAAGAAGGGCACTTTCATATCGATTTAAAGACATTTTATAGATTCCGCGAGAAGTTAATAATGCAGAGCCGGTAACGAGAATATCTTTTTTACCTTTTTTTATTTCTGAGATAGCAGGTGTTATACCTTTATTAAAAGTTTGCCTATGGAATTCATGGAATGTCGTAAACGCGGTTCGATTGTATAGTTTGTTCGTATTAATTAAATCTGTTAAATATTCAGGAAGTGCAGGCTTATCTTTAAAATTATTATATATAACTGAAGAGATTGGACCGTCTACTGCAACCATGCGCATATTTCCAGTATTTTTAGGGTCGCGATACCAAACATCAAGGTAAGGCATAGCTCCTTCTTGTTTTAAAAATTTCGTACTAAATAAAATGAGTTGTAACTTTTCTGTAGATACTAAACCGCTACTTGAACTATTAAATGTTGCTTTTGCTTCTCGAGGGGTATGTACTGTCGCTTCATGAGTTTCGTATTTTTTCTCCACATCTTCATTAAAAATAGGGTTTACGTGGTATACAATTAATTTTCCTTTTGCTTTTGCATCAAACCCGTAAATTAATGAAATGGATTGTTTTTCTAAGTCGAGCCGATCTCCTCCACATCCTGTTAAAAAGGTTATGAGAAAGTAAAATATAGTGAAAATAAAGCGCCTCATTTAAATTTTTCTCCTTTTCCAATGCTGATAAAGTGTCATGTATAAGAGAAATACGACTGGGAATAGAAAAACGATAAAATAACTTGCAGTTCCCCAAAATTCCCGCAATGCACTTATTTGATACGAGGATGGGATATAAAAAAATAAAACGAAAACACACCCGAATAATAAAAACCAAATAGGTAATGAACTCCCTTTTTTGTTAAGTAACTGATTGATTCCATCTGAGGCAGTAAAAATATAAGGAATGCAAGAATCAAAAAAAATGAAGAGATAAAATGACAAAAAGATAATTTCAAACCGTTCCAGAAATGAAAAGTGAAATGGTGTAACAAGAGAAAGAGTGGGCCATAAAAACTTAGTTATACCATCTGGGCTAAAATAAACGAAAGAAACGAACGTAACTTGCAGGTAAACGAATAAAGTAATCATATTTGCAATAACGATTCCTTTTTTTGCAGATGATTTATTACTGAGATAAGGATAAAGGACAAATGCAAACTCAAATCCGAGAAAGGCAATAATAGTTGATTTTACTGTGTTGAAAACTGGTAGCCATCCCTCTTTAAGGAGAGGAAGAAGATAAACCCAATGCCCGTCTTTAAGCGGGATAAATAATAGCAATGGCATCCAGAGTGTAAATAAGACAGTAAAAACAGCATAGCGGCTAATAATAAGAACACCTTTACATGCGAGCATAACCATTGGGATAGATAATAACATCATTATTAAAAACATTGGAGATCTAGGTAAAATCCAAATGTGAATAACGCATAAGAGGGAAAAAATTAAGGATACAGCTGCAAGAACAGCATATAAAATCCAAAAAATCATTCCTACTCTTCCTAGCCACTTCCCAAGATAACGAGTTAGCACATCAAGTAAAGTATACCCGGGGTGTTTTTCCATAATTTTCACAATACATAGACTGACTAAAGTAGTGATAGCGCATCCTATTATAATAGACATCCAGCCATCTGTATTCGCCCCTTGCGCAACTTCACGTGGCAGTGTAAGTACACCGAACCCTACTTGAACACCACTAATCGTTAAAATGTATTGAAATAAACTAATCTCCCTCTTTGCACGCTTTGTCACTTATCTTCCTCCGTTTCTTCTATATCGCGTTGTCGATTCTCTTGTTTTAAGTTAAGGGATAGTGGTCGTTTCTTCATTAGTTTCCATGGTAAACGTACAAGAATGTCTTTTAAATCTGAAGCAAATGACGGAGAAAAAGGACTACCATAAGGAACACCAAGTGATTCCATAGAAAGAATATGGATGATGATAACTGCCATCCCGACCATAATTCCAATGACCCCAAACAAAGAAGCGGTTATCATCATTGGAAAGCGAAGAAGCCGAATTCCTGCTGACATTTCCATGTTAGGGATGATAAAAGAAGCGACTGCAGTAATAGATACGACGATAACCATAACATTACTTACTATTCCTGCTTGGACAGCAGCTTGTCCAATGACAATCCCTCCTACGACTCCAATCGTTTGTCCAACGGGACCAGGAAGCCGAACCGCAGCTTCGCGGAGCATTTCAAGTACTAGTTCCATCAAAAGTGCTTCTAATATAGGGGGGAAAGGAATTTTAGCTCGAGATTCTCCAATTGTTAACAATAATTTAAGTGGAATCACTTCATAATGAAAGGAAATCATAGCAATATAAAGAGCTGGAGCAAATATTGCAATAAATAGTCCGGTAAAACGAAGTAGTCGTATGAAAGATGGAATCATTGGCCGGAAGCTGTAATCATCTATCGTCTGAAAAAAAGATGAAAAGGTCATAGGTCCAATTAATACGCCGGGTGAGCGGTCTACAACAACAGCAATTCGTCCATCCAAAATGTGATGGGCCGTTGTATCAGGGCGTTCGGTTATTGATAATTGCGGAAAGAGAGTATAGGAATTATCTTCAACAAACCCTTCTAATTCTCCAGTAGTAATAATGGCATCCACTTTGATTGATTCGATACGGCATGCCATTTCTTGTACAACGTCTTCGTTTGCAACGTCTGCTAAGTACAGCAAAAAAACCTTTGAAGTAGCTCGTTCACCAACAGTGAATTCCTTCACTTTCAATTCGCGATTTGGAATATATCGACGAATAAGTGCAAGACTGTCGCTCGCTACTTCATTAAATCCTTCGTGGGAGCTTTTTATAGCAGTTTCTGTTGTAGGTTCTTCAATACTTCTTTTTGGCGCCGATTGCGTATCTAGTTCTAATGCTGTAAGTTGTCCATTTATAAATAAAATGCTTTTACCATGTAAAAGGGAATGTTCAATGTCGGACCACTGCTGAACTTTCTTTATATTCCCGACTGTAACTGAGGATTCCCAACAATCAACTTCATTCCACTCTTTAAATAGGAGAGGTCGAAGAATATCAATGTTAATAACGGTTTTGTCTACAAGTCCTTCCATATATATAATTGCAGCTACTTTTCCGTTTTTTAACGGAAAAGTACGTGTAATTAATTCTGGAATACCGCTAAAAAGTTTGGACAAGTGCTTTAGATTAAGGGAAAGAGAGGAAGAGATAGATTTATTTAAAAGTTGATCAGCTTGTTCTTGTGCAGAGAAAGATTTTTCACCACGTATCCATTTATTAAAAGACCCCATTTGTTCGCTTACTCCTTGTTATGTTTTATATGGGTTATTATGGATAGTTCCGTGCTGACATATGCGTAGTTTAAATTTTATATTGTATATTTCCATCTTTAACGCTATAATTATAGTGTTAAAGATGGAATCGTGATATGACCTGTTATGAATCTATCGTTTTATTTATGAATAAATGGATTGGTATTTTAGCAAGATGTGCTAATAAACTACTCCACCATGATAATAACGTGCCGAAATGTGGTGCGTATATTTTCGTGGTGGAGTTTTTTTATTCTCAAAAAGGGGGAAAGACCATGAATAACAACATGGTTCATATTACAATTGACGGAAAAAAGTATACAGCGGAGCCTGGTTCAACGATATTGGGTGTTATTAATGAGAACGTGATTGAACATCCGCAAATTTGTTACGTGCCAGAAGTAGATCCTATTCAAACATGTGACACTTGTATTGTAGAGGTTGACGGAAAGTTAGTGCGCTCTTGTTCGGCAGTAGTGACAGAAGGTATGAACATTGAACGTAATTCTGCTCATGCCAAAGAAGCACAAACAGAGGCAATGGATCGGTTACTAGAAAATCATTTATTATACTGTACAGTATGTGACAACAACAATGGGAACTGTAAACTGCATAATACAGCAGAATTAATGGAGATTGAACATCAAAAATATCCTTATGAACCAAAAGTAGATGCAAGTGAAGTTGATATGACGCATCCGTTTTATCGCTATGATCCTAATCAATGTATTACATGCGGTCAATGTGTTGAGGTTTGTCAAAACTTACAAGTAAATGAAACGTTATCAATAGACTGGGAAGCGGAACGTCCACGAGTTATTTGGGATGAAGGAGTAAATATTAATGATTCTTCATGCGTGAGCTGTGGTCAATGTGTAACCATTTGTCCTTGTAATGCTTTAATGGAGAAAACGATGCTCGGTGAAGCTGGATTTATGACGGGATTAAAACCAGATATTCTTGAACCGATGGTAGATTTAATTAAAGAAGTTGAGCCTGGATATAGCGGCATTTTTGCGGTATCAGAAGTGGAAGCGGCTATGCGTGATACTCGTACGAAGAAAACGAAAACAGTATGTACATTTTGTGGTGTAGGTTGTTCATTTGAAGTGTGGACGAAAGGGCGTAAAATCCTTAAAGTACAACCTTCTTCTGATGCGCCAGTTAACGCAATTTCTACTTGTGTAAAAGGAAAATTCGGTTGGGATTTCGTAAATTCTAAAGAAAGAATTACGAAACCTTTAATTCGTAAAAATGGAACGTTTGTTGAATCTACATGGGAAGAAGCACTAAATGTAGTTGCAAGTAAATTAGGATCTATTAAAGAAGAATACGGTAAAGATGCTGTCGGCTTTATTTCTTCATCTAAAATTACGAATGAAGACAATTATGTAATTCAGAAATTAGCTCGACAAGTATTTGAAACGAATAATATTGATAACTGCTCACGTTATTGTCAATCGCCAGCGACAGACGGATTATTCCGTACAATTGGTATGGGCGGAGATGCTGGAACGATTAAAGATATCGCAAAATCCGGTCTTGTTATTATTGTAGGTTGTAATCCGACAGAAGGTCATCCTGTTTTAGCTACACGTATTAAACGTGCGCATAAATTACACGGACAAAAATTAATTGTGGCTGATCTTCGTAAAACAGAAATGGCAGAGCGTTCAGACGTTTTTATTAGTCCAAAACAAGGAACAGATCAAGTATGGTTAATGGCTGTTACGAAATATATGATTGACCAAGGCTGGCACGATCAACGATTTATTGATGAGAATGTAAACTTCTTTGAAGATTTTAAAGAGAGTCTTACAGAATATACACTTGATTATGCAGAAGAAATGACTGGTATTTCAAAAGAAATACTTATTCAAATGGCTGAAATGATTCGTGATGCAGATGGTACATGTATCCTTTGGGGTATGGGAGTAACGCAAAATACAGGTGGATCGGATACTTCCGCTGCGATTTCAAACTTACTGCTTGCAACAGGTAATTATCGTCGTCCAGGTGCTGGTGCATATCCACTTCGAGGTCATAATAACGTACAAGGTGCTTGTGATATGGGTACTTTACCAGGATGGCTTCCTGGATATCAGCACGTTACTAACGATATGGAACGTGCGAAATTTGAAATGGCTTACGGAGTGAAAATTAATAGTGAACCAGGTCTTAATAATATTGAAATGCTTCACGCAATTGATGAAGGGAAAATGAAAGCTATGTATCTTGTCGGAGAGGATATGGCTCTTGTAGACTCTAATGCGAACCACGTACATGAAGTGTTATCAAGCCTTGATTTCTTCGTTGTACAAGACGTTTTCTTATCTAAAACTGCTCAATATGCAGATGTTGTATTACCGGCAGCACCGTCTCTTGAGAAAGAAGGTACTTTCACAAATACAGAGCGTCGTGTACAAAGATTGTATCAAGTTCTTCCTACGCTTGGAGATGCGAAGCCAGATTGGTGGATTGTGCAGGAGATTGCGAATAAATTAGGTGCAAACTGGAATTATAGCCATCCAAGTGAAATTTTTGCTGAAATGGCAAGTTTATCACCACTATTCTCACAAGCAAACTATGAAGTACTTGAAGGGTGGAATAGTTTCCATTGGGGAAGTTTTGATGGAACGAATACACCACTTCTGTTCCAAGATGGATTTAACTTCCCAGATAAAAGAGCTCGTTTTGCGATTGCTGACTGGGTACGTCCAGCTGAATTCCCAGCGGAGTTCGATCTTCACATTAATAACGGTCGTATGCTTGAGCATTTCCATGAAGGGAATATGACAAATAAATCAACAGGTATTCAAACGAAAGTACCTGGTGTGTTTGTAGAAGTTTCTCCAGCACTTGCAAAAGAACGTGGAGTGAAAACAGGTTCATTAGTTCGTCTTGTTTCTCCTTTTGGAGCATTAAAATTACGTGCACTTGTAACAGACCGTGTAAAAGAAAATGAGTTATATTTACCGATGAACTCTACAGATAATGAAACAGCAATTAATTTCTTAACAGGTCCTGCTGTGGACGTACGTACGAACACACCTGCTTATAAACAGACGAAAGTGCGTATGGAAGTGCTAGAAGTTGATGGCGCAAATCCGATGCCAAAAGCGAACCCGCGTAACAAAAAACGTCATCCTCAAGCTGGTATTGAGGTAAATCGTAAGTGGGCACGTCCAGGGTATGTGCATTTAACGGATAAGTAGGAGGAGAAAAATATGGCTGCACCTATAAAAGTGATTCAAAAACAAGAATTAACTGAGGAAGAAATAAAACAGCAAAAATTAGATGATTTAAAAGAGCTTCTAGCTAATAATGAAGAGGCTTTAAATCAAATGTTTAATATTGTTGGGGAATTAAATGACATCGGAATGCTAGAAGCTGCAAATTCTATGTTAAAGGCGAAAGAACCGATCGCAAAGATTGTACTTGGCCAAGTGACTCGTGAGCCTGTTACGAATTTAATTAATAATATGATGGGTGCTGCGGGTGCTTTAACAGAACTTGATCCAGAACTTACGAAAAAGCTTATAGGTAGCTTATTAGTAGGGTTAGAAGAAGGTAATGAACATCTAGAGAGTAATAAAAAAGTAGGGGTATTTGACCTTATGAAAGTATTGAAAGACCCAGATATTAACCGTGCTATAGGGTTTGGGCTTCATTTCTTAAAAGGTATGGGTAAAGGGTTAAAAGACGAATAATCTTCATGAAGTGAATCTTTTCGCCCAAATGTTTGTACGAAATATTTTGGGCGGAAGGGTCATTTTGGTAAAATATATAATAAAGTAAAATGAGGATTTTTCGGAGGTATAATTGTATGTCAAAAAAAGTACATGAATTTAATGATATGATACGAAAACTTCGAAAGGAACTTTTCGGAAAAGGACCAGAACGAATTCATACTGTTTTTGCTGAAAATATGGCGATTGCGACCCTTTACGGAAACTTAACACCTACTGAAAAATTCATTTCAAGTACGATGGACGGTGCGGAAATGGTTCATATGGCTAGAACGAAAATGATTCAAGAAGTGTATGCTGCGAATTCCCGTGAACATTTGGAGGAACTTGTTGGAGCGAAATTAGTGAATTTATTTTCAGATATGAAAGTAGAAGAAGATATTGCAGTTTCGGTATTTGTTTTTGATAAAAATATAACGTGAGAGAAGGATACTGATCGTGAAACCGATACAGGTAGAAAGAGAAATCTTTCGTTATGAACAAGGGGCGTTTAAACATATAGAGGACAGTATTGTAACAGAGTTTCCTGTCACGATTAAAATGAACGGACAGGAGTTTGTTACAATGGTTAGTACTCCAGAATATATAGAAGATATGGTAATAGGCTTTTTAGCATCTGAAGGAATCATTCGGAAGTATGAAGATATTGATGACATATGGGTACAAGAGAAAGAAGGATTTGTGCATGTCACAACGAAAAAAGTGAATCCGTATTACGAACAAATGCAAAATAAACGTTATATTACTTCATGCTGTGGTATGAGTAGACAAGGGTTTGTTTTTGCAAATGATGCACTAAGCGCTAAAAAAATGAATGGTGTCCATGTACAGGTTGCTGCAGAAGACTGCTTTCGATTAATGAAAGAAATGCAGCAATCTGCGGAGACGTTTCAACATACAGGTGGCGTTCATAATGCATCTTTGTGTGATGTGAATGGCATTATTTTAAGCCGAATGGATATCGGTAGACATAATGCATTAGATAAAATTTACGGTTATTGCTTAAAAAATAATATTTCTATAAAAGATAAAGTCATTGTATTTAGTGGTCGTATTTCTTCGGAAATATTATTGAAAGTTGCAAAGATCGGTTGTGAAATTATATTGTCAAAATCAGCTCCAACCGAATTGGCTTTGCAGCTAGCAGAAGAATTAGGTATTACTACGATAGGGTTTATTCGGAATCAATCCTTAAATGTATATACGCATCCAGAGCGTGTTATAAATATAAAATAAGTAAAAGTGAGGCAATAAATATGAAATCTGTCACATTAGACAAACTACAACGTCCTTTAAAGGATTTACGTATTTCTGTTACTGATCGCTGTAATTTCCGCTGTCGTTATTGTATGCCAGAAGAAATATTTGGTCCTGATTATTCGTTTTTGTCTAATGATAAAATTTTATCTTTTGATGAGATTGAAAGGATAACACGTATTTTTGTTTCTTTAGGTGTAAGAAAGTTACGAATTACGGGCGGAGAACCGTTACTTCGAAGAGGTCTTCCGCAGCTTATTGAGCGCCTTAATAAAATAGATGGTGTGGAGGATATCGGTTTAACAACCAATGGATCACTACTGAAAAAGTTTGCTCCTGATTTATATAAGGCGGGTTTATCACGTGTGACAGTTAGTTTAGATTCCTTAGAAGAAGATCGGTTTTTCTATTTGAATGGTAATAGAAGCAAAGTGCAAAGGGTCCTGGAAGGCATACAGGCTGCAGCTGAAGTTGGTATGAAAATTAAAATTAACATGGTCGTTCAAAAAGGGAAAAATGAACAAGATATTTTGCAGATGGCGCAATACTTTAAGGAAAATAAGCATATTCTTCGTTTTATTGAGTATATGGACGTTGGAAATTATAACGGTTGGGAATTAAGAGAGGTCGTCTCGAAACAAGAGATAGTAGATGCCATTCATCAAGTTATGCCATTAGAACGGATAGAAGCAAATTATGCAGGTGAAGTTGCGACTCGCTATCGTTATATTGGAAATGAAGAAGAGATAGGTATTATTTCATCAGTAACAGATTCCTTCTGTTCATCATGTACGAGAGCACGTATTTCTGCAGAAGGAAAATTATATACTTGTTTGTTCGCTTCTAAAGGAAATGACTTGAGGGAACTACTTCGATCTGGATACAGTGACGAGGAAATAACAGATATCGTACGTGATATATGGAACAACCGAGAAGATCGTTATTCAGATGAACGCTTAAGTCATACAAGTAAAAAAAGATCGCCTAAAATTGAAATGTCACATATTGGTGGTTGATATATAAGAGTGACGCTTTGAGGAAGTATATACAAAATGGAAAGTATGCAACGTTTGTAGATTTTCTATTTTATAGTAAAAGTGATGATTGATATCTCTGTAAAAGATGTGCAGAGAAATTAAGCAGCATTCAAAAACCTTTATTTTGAGGAGGTTTTTTGAAGCTGCTTTTTTATTTGGAGAAAATGGAGGAATTAGTAATGGCATTTCATAAACCGGAACAAATTGCTGAGCTTGTAATTGAGGCCGGTGTTCAAAAAGTAAGTCAGACGTTGCCAGCAATGCTTATTCTCGGTTTTTTAGGAGGAGCGTTTATTTCGTTAGGTTTTTTGCTTAATATTCGTGTTTTAGGTAATTTACCTGAGCGCTGGGGTAGTTTAGTCAATGTTTTAGGAGGAGCGGTTTTCCCTGTTGGATTAATGCTCGTCGTATTAGCAGGAGGAGAATTAATTACCGGAAATATGATGTCACTTTCTATGGCGCTTTATGCAAAGAAAATTACATTGGTAAGTGTACTAAATAATTGGGTTTGGATTACTTTCATGAATTTCGTGGGAGCTATTTTTGTTGCGTATTGTTTCGGTCATCTTGGCGGATTAACAGAGGGAGATTATTTAAATAAAACGGTAGCGATAGCGGAAGGGAAATTACATGAATCATTTGGGAGAACTTTAATTTTAGCAATTGGTTGTAATTGGCTCGTTTGTCTTGCGCTTTGGCTCGCTTATGGGACGAGTGATTTTGTCGGGAAAATAATCGGAATTTGGATTCCGATTATGGCATTTGTAGTGATTGGATTTCAGCAAGTGGTAGCAAATATGTTTGTTATTTCAGCAGTTATTTTTGCAGGTCATCTGACGTGGATGGATCTTGCTAGAAATTTTGTTCCTGTTTTTATCGGAAATGTAATTGGGGGAGCTGGATTTGTTGGATTTGCTTATTTTGCTTGTTATCAAAAACAACATTCTAATATGAAATAGAGTTCGTGAGAGGAAGGATATGTAATGGATGAGCGGTATTCACGACAACAGTTGTTCAAACCAATTGGGAGTAGAGGGCAAGAAAAAATTCGGAATAAACATGTGTTAATTGTAGGAGCAGGCGCATTAGGAAGTGCAAGTGCTGAAAGTTTCGTACGTGCAGGTATTGGCAAATTGACGATTATTGATCGTGATTACGTTGAATGGAGTAATTTACAAAGGCAACAACTGTACTCTGAACAAGATGTGAGAGAGAAAATGCCGAAAGCAATCGCTGCTAAAAATCGGCTAGAACAAATTAATTCGGAAGTACAAATACATGCTTTCGTAATGGATGCAGTTGCAGAAAATATGGAGGACCTATTAAAAAATGTAGATGTAATAATTGATGCAACAGATAATTTTGATATTCGATTTATAATAAATGACTTATCACAAAAACATAATATCCCGTGGGTATATGGTTCTTGCGTTGGATCGTACGGTATGAGTTATACGGTTATTCCGCAAGAGACACCGTGTTTACATTGTGTGCTGAAGAACGTTCCTGTTACAGGTGTGACATGTGATACCGCTGGAATTATTAGCCCGACTGTTCAAATCGTCGCAGCATATCAAGTGGCGGAAGCACTCAAAATTTTAGTCGGAGATTTCTCAGCAATTAGAAAAACATTTTTCATGTTTGATATATGGAGTAATCAAAACCATTTTATAAAACTAGGGAAAATCAAAACAGAAGATTGCCCCTCGTGCGGTTTGAATCGAACTTATCCTTATTTATCATACGAAAACCAAACGAAGGTGGCTGTTTTATGCGGAAGAAATACAGTGCAAATTAGGCCGGTAGAAAATAGGAAGTACGATTTTGACGATATAGAAAAAGTATTAAAAAAATTGGGGGAAGTAGATCGGAATCCGTATTTACTATCTTGCCAACTAGATGATTACCGCGTCGTTATTTTTCGAGATGGTCGTGTTTTCATTCATGGTACAAATGATATTTCGAAAGCGAAACAATTATATTATCGCGTATTCGGTTAATAGAAAGGGTTGTCAATAATGGAAAGAAGAGTGCCAATTACGGTTGAAGAAGCTGTTCGTAAAGTAATGGGATTTGCTAATGAGGGATTAAAGGAGTTACTACCTATTGAATTAGCTTACGGACGTATATTAGCGGAGGATTTAATAGCTGACCATGACGTACCTTCATTCAATCGTTCACCGTATGATGGATTTGCTATTAGAGCAGAAGATACGAATGTAGCAAGTTATGAAACACCAATTGTGTTTGAAGTAATTGGTGAAATTGGTGCGGGATCAATATTTCACGAGAAAGTAGGGCCGTTTCAAGCGGTTCGAATTATGACGGGAGCGCAAATTCCGAATGGGTGTGATGCGGTTGTTATGTTAGAGCTGACTCGTCAATATGAGGAAGCTGGCAACAATTATATGGAAGTGAAGCGATCATTCAAAACGGGTGACAATATTTCTTTTCAAGGTGAAGATGCTCGTAAAGGAACGGTTCTTGCAAAAAAAGGATCATACATTCATTCAGGTATTTCAGCTCTTCTTGCTACGTTCGGATATAGTGAGGTACCAGTGGCAAGAAAGCCTGTAATTGGATTGTTAGCGACTGGTAGTGAATTACTGGATGTAAATGATTCATTACAGCCAGGGAAAATCCGAAATAGTAATACGTATATGATATTGTCTCAAATTCGAAGAGCGGGCGGAAGAGTAAAATATTTTGGGAAGTTTAGCGATGAGTTTCATACATGCTTCACAGCTGTAAAAGAAGCGTTAAGCCAAGTGGATATGCTCATTACAACAGGTGGTGTATCAGTAGGGGATTACGATTATTTACCAGCTATTTACGAAAAGTTAGGTGCATCGGTTCTTTTCAATAAAGTTGCAATGCGGCCAGGTAGTGTTACGACTGTAGCACAATTAAATGGCAAGTTATTATTTGGTTTATCAGGAAATCCATCTGCTTGTTACGTAGGATTTGAATTATTTGTAAGGCCTTGTATTCGGACGTATATGTTTAGTGAGAAAGCACATGTAAGAAGAGAAAAAGCGTTATTAGGAGAAGATTTTCTAAAACCAAATCCATTTACCAGATTTGTGCGAGCAAAACTGACATATAACGAAGGGCAATTAATCGCTTATCCGTCAGGGTTTGATAAATCTAGCTCGGTTTCTTCTCTAGCAGAGACAAATATATTTATTGTACTTCCAGGTGGTACGAGAGGTTATAAAAAAGATATGTTCGTAGATGTTCTCTTGCTGGAAGATAACGAAGGTAGTGAATGGCCTTGGGCATTTTATAAAGTGAGAGGTGTTTCTAATGGGACAAGCGCTATTTGAGATTGTAGATATACCGATTGTAGTTGAAGAAGTAACGAATAAAGTCGCAAGAAGAGAAGCAGGTGCAATTACAACATTTATTGGTACAGTGAGAGAATTAACAAAAGGAAAACGAACACTACATTTAGAGTATGAAGCATATAAACCGATGGCAGTAAAACAACTTACGAAAATTGGTGAAGAAATTAACGGAAAATGGCCGGACGCAAAAGTAGCAATTAAGCACCGTGTAGGGCGGCTAGAAATCATGGATATTGCGGTCGTTATTGCAGTCTCATCACCGCATCGTAAAGTAGCGTATGAAGCGAATGAATACGCGATTGAACGTATAAAACAAATCGTCCCAATTTGGAAAAAAGAATTTTGGGAAGATGGGACGATGTGGATTGGAGATCAACTTGAAAATACGGCATATCCAGAAGGAAAACCGAAGAAGGAAGAATGAGAAGATGATTACAATTTTATTGTTCGCAAATTTGCGTGAGGAAATCGGATCGGATCAATTAATAATTTCAGAAAAACAAGAAATGACAGTGCAGCAATTAAAAGAATGGCTCAAAGCAAGCTATTGCTTACAATTGCTTGATAGAGTGATGGTGGCTGTTAATGAAGAATTTGTAACGGATGAAGAGATGATAAAAGCTGGAGATATAGTCGCATTAATCCCGCCCGTTAGTGGGGGATAATAAGCTTTTTCGCCAAGAAGATGTTGTATATAAATTCGAATACGAGAAGGGATGAGTTCTATGATTACTCAAGAACAAATAATGAACGCATTAAAACATGTAGAGGATCCGGAGTTACACAAAAGTATTGTAGAATTAAATATGGTTAGAAATATACAAATGAATGGAACAGAGGTTAAACTTGAAGTAGTGC
Organism: Bacillus sp. K2I17; assembly: GCF_002209985.1. Taxonomy (NCBI): domain Bacteria; kingdom Bacillati; phylum Bacillota; class Bacilli; order Caryophanales; family Bacillaceae; genus Bacillus; species Bacillus sp. K2I17. The sequence goes on along the minus strand of NZ_NJGF01000009.1, from coordinate 50,501 downwards.
TAACGATTCAAGGTTGTCCATTAAAGGCAAAAATTCAACAAGATGTGGAAGAGTCTCTTCAGGCAATTGGTGCATCTAAAGTAGATTTGACATTTGGTTCTATGACACAAGAAGAACGAGCTGCGCTAACAGAGAAGTTAAAGAAAAATAGTAGAACAGAAACTGGAATGCCGAGCATGCTTCGCCTTGATTCAGGGGTACGATTTATTACTGTAACGAGCGGTAAAGGTGGAGTTGGAAAATCAACAGTGACAATTAACCTTGCAACTGCTTTAGCTCGTATGGGAAAAAAAGTGGGGATATTAGATGCAGATATATATGGTTTTAGCATTCCAGCTATGATGGAAACGAATCAAAAACCGACGATGATTGATCAAACGGCAATTCCGGTTGTAAGTCACGGTGTTAAAATTATGTCGATGGGATTTTTTGCAGAAGGAAATAACCCGGTTATGTGGCGCGGACCGATGTTAAATAAATGGATTCAAAATTTCCTTGCGAATACGCACTGGGGAGAATTAGATTATTTACTTCTTGATTTACCACCTGGCACAGGAGATGTAGCTATTGATGTTGCAGCAATGATCCCGCAGGCGCAAGAAATTATCGTTACAACACCACACAACGTAGCTTCATTCGTAGCATCTAGAGTAGGTGTTATGGCAAAACATACGAAACACGAGATTTTAGGAATTGTAGAAAATATGGCTTATTATGAAGAACAAGATGGATCGAAAAATTATCTCTTCGGAAAAGGAGGCGGCGAAATGCTTGCAGAACAATTGCAAACAGAAGTGATTGCACAAATACCTTTTGCAAGACGAGAAGAAAATAACGGTTCATCTGTATATGATGAAGAGTCTCTTGTAGGAGAAGTGTTTACATCGTTAGCGGAGGATATTATTTATAGAGGATAGAGGGGGAAGTTTAGTATGGCGTGTAATATCGATCATTCTATGGAAGATGTAATGAGTAAACTTGAAAGTCAAAAGAGTTTTTTACCGGAAGTGATTTTTAAAGAGTTAAAGGTATTTTTGCGAGGGAATCATTCACAGGAAATATTAAATGATATCTTTCATCTTTTAAAAAAGTATGATTTGGTTAGTGAAGAAGAACGAGAGATGAGAAATACTCAATTATTGCTGATTATAAAATAAATACGCTTTGGCTTTTGTTTTTTTGCAGAAGGGGTGAATGTAATGAATATGAAAAAGATGATTGAAACGATAGAAGCAACTAAAGTGACTAACGAAGAATTATCGATTTCTACTTTACATCAAAAGCTTGTGAAGTTGTATAGTCAAAAAGATAGTGCGGAGTATACGGAGATATTAAAATATATTTTATCATTATCCGTGCAGCTGAACCTACATTTCGTATTGAAATATTTTGGTGTGCGCCCGGTTGTTGCTGCAGATGAACGTATGCAATTTCAAGAGATATTTAAATGTTTAGCTAAGAAAGATGATAATGGGGAATGGTTTCTAAATTTCGTTTCTTTATATGTAGGACTAATTGTAGTTCTTCATTTTGATGAAAAAGAGATTGAGAGAAGTTTTTTCGATGATATGGTAGTGGATGAAGGGAATGCAATATAAGATTCTGCTCATAATATCTTTCTATTTAATTGCTGTAACTGCGATTTTAGTTGGTTATTTAAATATAAAGGTAACCAATTAATAAAAAGTGTTCTTCAGTTGTTTCCATCGTTTTTTCATGTTACTATTAAGCGAATTTTTCATAGGGAGAGAAAGCGATGAAATGGATTTATTTTATTATTATTAACGTTATAGCTTTTAGCCTTATGGGGCTTGATAAACGAAAAGCGAAGAAGAAACAGTGGAGAACGCCAGAAAGTACGTTGTTTTTATCAGCGGTAGCTGGAGGCGCAGTTGGTGCTTGGATTGGTATGTATATGTTTCACCATAAAACACATAAAAAGAAATTTGTTTTCGGTATACCGTTACTTGTCGTTATAACAGTATGTTTACTTTTTGCTGTATGAGAAATGTCGAAAGAATTGCAGATTGATTATTGGTAAAGTGAGCATGCGGGACCGTATAATGGAGAAAAATGAGAAGAGGAGAAAAGGGAAGATGGGGAGTCAATCAGCACAGCAAAAAAAAGGAATTATATATGCGGCTGGTGCTTATACGATGTGGGGAATCCTACCAATCTATTGGAAATGGGTTGAGGAAGTTCCAGCAGATGAAATATTAGCACACCGCATCGTTTGGGCGTTCGTTTTTATGTTACTTGTGTTAGGTGTTACGAAGAGGTTTCGTCAGTTTATTGGGGAGTTCGTGAATCTTTTTAAACGACCTAAATTATTAATGTCATTAACAATAGCTTCAGTCTTGATTAGCGGAAACTGGTTTGTCTACATATGGGCCGTTAATCATAATCATGTCATTGAAGCAAGTCTTGGATATTATATTAATCCGCTTATTAGTATTTTACTTGGTACAGTCGTTTTAAAGGAAAAGTTAAACTTTTGGCAATATGTTGCAGTTGGTTTAGCTGGAATAGGGGTTATCATTTTAACAGTCCGTTTCGGATCTATTCCGTGGGTTTCTTTATCACTTGCCTTTTCATTTGGATTATATGGATTAACAAAAAAATTGTTAAACTATGATGCGACAATTGGTCTTACGATGGAAACGATGTTAGTGACGCCGTTTGCGATTATCTATCTCGTTATGACAGGAGCGCATGGATTCGGTTCATTTGGATCTATTTCCATGTCATCGACGTTACTATTAATAGGAGCGGGCATTGTTACAGCTTTACCACTTTTTTATTTTGCAAAAGGAGCACAACTTATTCCGCTTTATATGGTAGGATTTTTACAATATATTGCACCAACGATTAGTTTAATTTTAGGTGTATTCGTATTTGGTGAACATTTCACATCTACTCATATGATGGCATTTTTCTGTATATGGGTTGCATTATTTGTGTTTTCAATAGCGAAAACAAAGTTTTTATTGCAGAAACAACCGAAATTTATAAAAAATAAATCAGCAAAAGTATCATAATGCGTAGTATTTTCTACGCATTTTTCTTTATACTGATACTATATAGATTTCCATTATAGTCAGTAGGGAGCTGAGAACGTGGAAACAATTTTACATAATGATCCGCTTATGGCCGCTGTAATTTCATGGTTTCTAGCACAATTAACGAAAGTAGTCTTTAAATTATTCAAAACGGGTGAATTTGATTTTGCAAAGTTTTTCGCTTCAGGTGGGATGCCGAGTTCTCATGCTTCAACTGTTACAGCACTTGCGACAGGTGTTGGCGTTGTAGAAGGTGTGGAAAGTACCTTATTTGCTATTGCTGCTATCTTTGCAATAATTGTTATGTATGATGCTTCAGGAGTAAGACTTGCAGTTAGTAAACAAGCGAAAATATTGAATGAGTTCTTTCACGGTAGACAAACAGAATATAAGAAGTTAAATGAACTTGTCGGGCATACACCGTATGAAGTAGTAGTCGGTGCTTTGGTAGGGATTATTGTCGGAGTGGGATATTGCTTATGAGCAGAACATTTTATATGTTCTGTTTTTCTTTGTTTTCATACATATTTAGCTACCTTTTTGAATATCGTTATACGGATTTCGAAAGGGTGGGTGAGTAACTTGTTATTATATGAAAAAGTGCATGAAGAAATAGCGAGAAGAACAACTGCACTTCAAACGATGCAACGGCAAGATGGTACGTGGCAGTTTTGCTTTGAAGGAGCACCATTAACAGATTGCCATATGATTTTTTTATTAAAATTATTAGGTAGAGATAAAGAGATAGAACCGTTTGTAAAAAGATTAGCATCACTTCAAACAAATGAAGGAACATGGAAATTGTATGAAGATGAAGTGGGTGGCAATTTATCTGCTACAATTCAATCTTATGCTGCCTTACTAGCTTCAAAAAAATATACAAAAGAAGATGCGAATATGAGGCGAGCCGAAATGTTTATTAAGGAACGTGGAGGCGTGGCGCGTGCTCATTTTATGACGAAGTTTTTATTAGCAATTCATGGAGAATATGAATACCCTTCGCTCTTTCATTTGCCAACACCGATTATGTTTCTGCAAAATGATTCACCCCTCAGTATATTTGAATTGAGTAGCTCAGCACGTATCCATTTAATTCCGATGATGGTTTGTTTAAATAAAAGATTTCGAGTAGGAAAAAAGTTACTGCCAAATTTAAATCATATCGCAGGCGGGGGCGGGAAATGGTTTCGGGAGGAGCGGTCTCCGTTGTTTCAAACGTTATTAAGTGATGTAAAACAAATCATATCGTATCCACTTTCTTTACACCATAAAGGATATGAGGAAGTCGAACGTTTTATGAAAGAGCGTATCGATGAAAATGGAACGTTATATAGTTACGCAACTGCCTCATTTTATATGATTTATGCTTTACTCGCGTTAGGACATTCTCTTCAATCATCAATGATTCAAAAAGCTATAGCAGGGATAACATCTTATATATGGAAGATGGAAAGAGGGAATCATTTGCAAAATTCTCCTTCAACTGTATGGGATACGGCTTTACTCAGCTATACGTTACAAGAGGCCCACGCTTCGAAAGATAATAAGATGATTCAACATGCAGCAGCGTATGTATTAAAAAAACAGCATACAAAAAAAGCTGATTGGAGCGTACATGCTCCGGCGCTGACTCCAGGCGGTTGGGGTTTTTCGGATGTGAATACGACAATTCCAGATGTCGATGATACAACAGCTGTGCTAAGAGCGTTGGCAAGAAGTAGAGGGAACGAAAATGTAGATAATGCTTGGAAGAAAGGGGTCAATTGGGTTAAAGGATTACAAAATAATGATGGTGGCTGGGGAGCGTTTGAAAAAGGTGTGACGAGCAATTTATTAGCAAATTTACCAATCGAAAATGCAAGCGATATGATTACAGATCCTTCCACACCAGATATTACAGGAAGAGTGTTAGAGCTTTTCGGGACATACGCGCAAAATGAATTGCCTGAGAAACAAAAACAAAGTGCGATAAATTGGTTAATGAATGTGCAAGAGGAAAATGGATCATGGTATGGGAAATGGGGGATTTGTTATATATATGGTACGTGGGCTGTTATGACTGGTTTACGGTCACTCGGAATTCCATCTAGCAATCGATCAATGAAAAGAGCAGCTTTATGGCTGGAACATATACAGCATGAAGATGGTGGGTGGGGGGAATCGTGCCACAGTAGCGTGGAAAAAAGGTTCGTTACTTTACCATTTAGTACACCATCCCAAACAGCATGGGCGCTAGATGCTCTCATTTCTTACCATGATGAAGAAACGCCAGCTATTCGAAAAGGTATTTCATATTTGCTTGCGAATCCTGATGATAATGAACACTATCCTACCGGAACAGGTTTACCAGGTGGGTTTTATATTCGTTATCATAGCTATGCATATATATATCCGCTACTTACTTTGGCACATTATATAAAAAAATATAGAAAATAAACCGAGAGGATATCTCTCGGTTTATTTTATTGGGTAGTAGGTCCCTGTTGAAAAGAATAAGGTTGTGCGTTCCTTATTTTTCTATTGACTGGCGTTTTTGACGTGCATCAGCGGCATTTGCACGTGCGTTCGCTTCTAAGTCATTGTGGTCAGCGAGTTCACGAGAGAACTCAACATCAATGCCATCAGCAGCTTTGTTTTGCTTGAAATTTTTTTTGTTCATTCGACACAATCTCCTTGTGTTTTATGCGACGTTGCAAAGTTAGTTTGACACAAATAGACTTTTTTATACAAAGAGGAATTGGGAAGCAAAGAGCCGAAATATACAGTATAAGTAATAGAAATGGGGGATAGGGATGGAGTTTTTAAATGGGAAAACAGCTGTAGTAACAGGAGCTGCACAGGGAATTGGAAAAGAGATTGCAAGGGTTTATGCAAAACTAGGGGCTAAAGTATTAATTAGCGATGTAAATGAAGAGAAGCTACAAAAAACGACACGTGAGTTATCAGATGAAGGATATGAAGTGAAGCAGTATCGTTGTGATGTGAGTAATCAAAATGATGCGAAGTCCTTAATTGAATACGCTGTCCAAACATTTGGTACACTGCACATTTTAGTAAATAATGCAGGAATTACGCGAGATGCTATGTTACATAAAATGGAGAAACCGGAATGGGAACAAGTACTGCAAGTAAATTTAACAGGTGTTTTTTATTGTATGCAGCCAGCACTTCTTTACATGAGACAACAAGGGTATGGACGCATTATTAATATATCTTCAATTAGTAGAGAAGGAAACATAGGTCAAGCGAATTATGCGGCTACGAAGGCAGGCGTTGTAGGTTTAACGAAAACGGCAGCGAAAGAAGTTGGAAGTTTCGGCATTACGTGTAACGCGATTTGCCCAGGATTTATGGATACAGATATGACAAAAACGATACCAGATAAAGTGAAAGAAAAGATGGTTGGCGCGATTCCGGTTGGTAGAATTGGAACGCCAGAAGATATTGCGAACGCAGCGGCCTTTTTAGCATCAGAGTACGCATCCTATATTACAGGAGAAGTATTAAATGTGAGCGGGGGATTGCAAGTTTAAATGAATACATAATGAAAAGAACCTGACCGGATAGGCCAGGTTCTTTTTTCGTTAATTTAAGTTGAGCCAAACACTCTTCACTTCTGTATAGTTATTTAATGCGTAAGATCCCATTTCACGACCAAGACCAGATTGTTTAAATCCTCCGAATGGAGATGCTGCATCAAAGACGTTATAACAGTTTACCCATACTGTACCAGCACGTACTTTACTTGCAACATAATGTGCTGTTTTAACATTTTCTGTCCACACACCAGCCGCTAAGCCGAATTGTGATTTATTTGCACGTTCAATTACTTCATCAATATCGTTAAAAGGTATTGCAGAAATAACTGGACCGAAAATTTCTTCTTTTGCGATGGTCATTTCGTCATTTACGTCAGCGAATACTGTAGGAGAAACGAAGTAGCCTTGATCGAATGGATTGCCTCCTCCGCAAAGTACTTCAGCGCCTTCTTCAATCCCTTTTTCAATGTAGCCCATTACACGTTTTTGTTGTTCTTCGGAAACGAGAGGACCGATTGTTGTTTCAGGGTTAAGACCGACACCTTGATTTAGTTTTTTAGAATAGAGGACGAGATCAGCCATGACATTATCATACATTTTCTTCGGAACAAATAAGCGTGATCCAGCAGAGCATACTTGTCCTTGGTTAAACATAACACCAGAAAGTGCACCAGGAATCGCGCGAGATAAATCAGCATCTGGCAAGATGATATTTGGTGATTTACCGCCTAACTCAAGTGTAACGCGTTTTAATGATTCAGATGCTTGTCGCATAATTTGTTTACCGACTGGAGTAGAACCAGTAAATGCAATTTTATCAACGAGTGGATGATTAACGAGAGCTTGTCCAGCTGATTCACCGAATCCAGGAACGATATTAATAACACCTTTCGGGAATCCAGCTTCTTCAATTAATTCAGCTAAGTATAGAGCGGATAGTGGAGTTTGCTCTGCAGGTTTTAAAACGATTGTACATCCTGTAGCAAGCGCTGCTCCCATTTTCCACATTGCCATAAGAAGTGGGAAGTTCCAAGGAATAATTTGACCGACGACACCAACAGCCTCATGGCGTGTATAGTTAAAGTAATTACCAGAAACAGGAATTGTTTGACCAACGATTTTCGTAGCCCAGCCAGCATAATAGCGCATATGTTCAATTGCAAGTGGTATGTCTGCTGCCATTGTTTCACGGATTGGCTTTCCGTTATCTAATGTTTCGAGCTGTGCGAGCTCTTCTTTATGTTCTTCCATTAAATCAGCTAACTTGTACATAAGACGGCTTCGCTCAGCAGTGCTCATGCGAGACCAAGGACCTTCGTCGAAAGCCATGCGAGCTGCAACGACAGCTTTATGAATATCTTCTCGACCAGCCTCAGAAACGACGGCAAGTGTTTCGCCGGTTGCTGGGTTAGGTGTTTTAAATGTTTTTCCGGAAGCGCTTTCGATGAAAGATCCATTCACATATAACTTTTTTGTACCTTGAAGAAACTTTTCTACCTTTTCATGAAGATTTACAGCTAGTTGACTCATTGTATAACCCCCTTGAAAATATAATGTAAACGCAGTACGAGACGGCGTTTATTCCGAAATCAAGGATGTGGGAACTAGATGGAAAGCCTCTAATTTTAATCATAATTAACAAATACTGAAAATTCAAATTTCATTTGTGTTACAATTGTAAAAAATATGTAATGTAAGAGAAACTTCTATATGATTATAAAAAATCCTGCTTGTTTTTGCTTTCTAGTAGGAAAAACTAGAAGAACAATGGTACAATAATACATCGTGAGAGGAGGGAGAAAATGAAGAATTATCATGATGATCCGCGCTTTCGAATTGCCCATAGAGAAGCGTTAATTGGCCTTGGACTTGCTATTATCAATTTTATAATATGGTACGGATTTGCTTATGGGCTTGGTAGTAAAAATCCAAGTGAATATACATATGTATTCGGTTTTCCAGCATGGTTTTTTTATAGCTGTATCGTTGGATTTATCGTTATGGTTATTTTACTTAGTTTAGTTGTTCGTTTTGTATTTCAAGATATTTCACTCGATGAGGAAGAAAAAAGTGAGGAATAATAGATGAATTGGTATGTAATCATTCCAATGATAATTTCGTTTATCGTTGTATTTTTAATTGGTGTATATGCTTCAAGACGCGTACAAGCGACTGCTAATAATAAATTTTTACAAGAATATTTTCTTGGTGGGCGTGAACTTGGCGGTTTATTATTAGCGATGACAATGATTGCTACGTACGGTAGTGCTAGTAGCTTTATTGGTGGTCCAGGTATTGCGTACAATATGGGCCTCGGATGGGTATTATTATCTGCGATTCAAGTTGTAACAGGGTATATCGTTTTAACGGTTATCGGTAAAAAGTTTGCAATTATCGCTAGGAAGATGGAAGCCATTACTCTTATCGATTATTTAAAGGGAAGATACAATAATAAAGCAGTTGTTATACTTTCTGCGTTATGTATTATTATCTTCTTATTTTCAGCAACAGTAGCTCAATGGGTCGGTGGTGGCCGATTAATTGAATCACTAACGGGTCTATCTTATACAACAGCACTATTTTTATTTACTTTTTCTGTACTTGTGTACGTATTAATTGGTGGATTTCGTGCAGTTGCTTTATCAGATACGTTATTAGGAATCATTATGTTAGTTGGAACGACAATCATTTTAATTGCTACTGTCATTGCTGGTGGTGGAATTGAAAAGATTATGCAGGAGCTTATTCAAATCAATCCAAATTTAATTACACCATTCGGAGCGGATGATAGTTTAACGAAATCATATGTGACATCATTTTGGATTTTAATTGGAATTGGTGTTGTTGGGTTACCGCAAATTAGCGTGCGTGCCATGTCTTATAAAAATTCAAAAGCTATGCACCAAGCGTTAATAATTGGAACGGTTGTTGTAGGTACAATTATGATTGGTATGCATTTAACAGGTGTATTTGCGCGAGTCGTACTTCCGGGTATAACGGTACCGGATAAAGTCATGCCGCTACTCGCGATGGAAGTGTTGCCACCTTGGCTAGCTGGAGTTTTCTTAGCTGCGCCAATGGCAGCAATTATGTCTACAGTAAACTCGTTATTGTTACTTGTAAGTTCATCAATTATTAAAGACATATACGTAAATTACATAAATAAAGATGCAGCAGACAGTACGATTAGAAAAGGAAGTTTGTGGATTACTGGTATCGTAGGGCTGCTCGTTTATGCAGCAGCAATTAAACCACCAGATTTTTTAATATGGTTAAATTTATTTTCTTTCGGTGGGTTAGAAGCAGCATTCATTTGGCCAATCGTATTAGGGTTATATTGGAGTAAAGGAAATGCAACAGGAGCGCTTGCCTCTATTTTAGTTGGGGTAGGCTCATATATGTGTATTCATCTTTTCTATCCAAATCCGTTCGGTATACATACAGTTGTCTTCCCAATTTGTTTTGCGTTTATAGCTTATATCATTGGAAGTATGAGTGCTGTGAAGAAAAACAGTATAGGTTAGAGGAAGAACGTAGTCCTTATAGAGGACTACGTTTTTTTGTGTGAATTTATTCTTTTTTATTCTGTATATGTAAGGTTATTCATAAATTAATAACAATTGAGGGGATGGAGTTGAGGTCGATGAAAAAAGTATTATTTTTGGGAGACCCAGGAATTGATGACTCTTTAGCCATCATGTACGGAATTATGCATCCTGATATTGATATTGTTGGTGTTGTAACCGGATATGGAAATGTAACGCAAGAAAAGGCGACGAGTAATGCAGCATATTTGCTGCAAATGGCGGGGCGGGAAGATATACCTGTTATAAATGGTGCAAAGATCCCTTTATCCGGGGATGTTACAACGTATTATCCAGAAATTCATGGGGCAGATGGATTAGGACCAATTAAACCTCCAAAAGCTTTTTCGCCAAATATAAAACCTTTTTGTTCTTTTTTTGATATTCTTGAAAAGTATAAAGGAGAATTAATCATTGTTGATGCTGGTAGGTCAACGACACTAGCGACAGCATTTATTTTAGAAAAACCGATGATGAAGTATGTGAAAGAATATTATATAATGGGCGGTGCTTTTTTAATGCCCGGCAATGTGACACCAGTCGCAGAGGCGAATTTCCATGGTGATCCGATTGCATCACAATTAGTTATGCAAAATGCCAAGAATGTGACATTAGTGCCACTTAACGTTACATCTGAAGCAATTATTACGCCAGAAATGGTGAAATATATTACGAAACACTCTAAAACGAATTTTAATAAATTAATTGAACCAATATTTACGTATTATTATAAAGCGTATAAAAAGTTAAATCCGAAAATAACAGGTAGCCCAGTGCATGACGTTGTTACAATGATGGTTGCGGCGAATCCGTCTATTTTGGATTATGTGTACCGTCGTGTCGATGTAGATACAGTAGGGATTGCAAAGGGAGAAAGTATTGCTGATTTCCGTCCACAACCTGATGCAAAATCCTTAAAGAATTGGGTGCGAATTGGTTGGTCATTACATTATAAAAAATTTCTCGAAGACTTCGTAAAAATTATGACGTAGACATAATAGGAGAATACAAGTTAAAATAATGGAGATGATTACTAAAATAATCATCTCCATTATTTTGTTTGAAAGAGATAGATAGAGAAGAGTTATACAATAGGAGAGGAATTTTACTTGAAAAAAACTATAGTATGCGCAGTGATTGTGGGTATTTTTGTTTTGCTAATATCGGGTAATTTTTTAGTGAAAAAAGTGTGGAGTTCAAATAATGATGATGCACAGTATATCGCATCCTTTATTGAAGAACATAAAGATGAAAAAAATAGTGCACTTCTCGTGAAGAGAAATGATAAAGTTGTTTATTCTGTGAATCCAAATGTTGTATTGCCAGTTGCTAGTACGATGAAGTTAATTGTGGCGCTTGAATATACGAAACAAGTTACGGAAGGGAAAATTGATCCGTCAAGTTTCGTTTCCATTAATGATATAAATCGTTATTATGTGCCGAATACAGATGGCGGTGCACAAGATAGATGGCAAACGTATTTGCAAAAGACAGACAAGATAACAGAAGGGGCAGTTTCTTTAGAAGAAGTGGCAAAAGGAATGGTTAAGTTTAGTTCGAATGCGAATGCTGAATATTTAATGGAAGTGTTAGGATTAGATAATATTAATCGTAATTTACAAAGTTTATCGCTTCCAGCACATCAGCCGCTATTTCCGATTGTTTCATCTTTATACATCCCTGGGTATTTGCATAAAGAACTACATGTTCCGAAATATAAAATAGAGAAAAAGTTAAAAGAAATGTCTCAAGAGCAATATCGTGAATATGCGATGATTATTCATGAACGCTTAAAAAAGAAGGGGCCATTATTACAGAAGGAAATACCTCTTTATTTAGAGGAACGTTACGATAAAATTTGGTCAGATCGATTACCAGCAGCTTCTGCAAACGATTATATGGTACTGCTTCAAAAGGCGAATCATAAAGGTGGCCTAACAGACGCAGAAGAAAAAGTGTGGGCTAATATCGTTGAAACGGATATGAGTGCTAAAAAATATCGTAAAACATTTAGACATGCAGGGCAAAAGAATGGTTATACGCCATGGACAGTTACAAAAGCAGTTTATGCGATGGATAAACGTGGGAACTGTACAGAAATAGTGTTTTTAGCCAATAATTTAAATGAGGACGACAGTGCAGAAATACGGAAACATTTAGCAAACTTACATTTCCAAGTGTTGCAAAGTGATAAGTATGATGCGACTTTTATTAAGTAAACTCGGTGCAGAGAGCATCGAGTTTATTTTTATATACAAGCACTTTTTTACTCTCTCTGGGTATGATGGGTAGTAATACTTAGATGAGAGGGGAAAAGGTGATGAAACAAAGTAAAGAAGAGTTTATAAAGAGTGAAGGCGCTGATTTCCCTGGAAAAACATATGTAGATTGCGTATTACAACATGTATTTCATTTTCAGCGAAATTACTTATTGAAAGATATGTTTCAAGTGCATAAAGCGCATATCACGATGCTGACTGAAGAAAATTTAATGAAAAAGGAAGAAGCTAAAGTTATACTACACGCACTAAAAAAGATAGAGGGAATTCCAAAAGATCAATTGCTATATACAAAGCAGCATGAAGATCTCTTTTTTTTAGTGGAACATTTAATTTCTCAAGAAGCGAAATGCGATTTTGTAAGTAATATGCATATTGGTAGAAGTAGAAATGATATGGGGGTAACGATGTATCGCATGAGTTTAAGACGATATGTATTACGATTAATGGAACATCATTTATTATTGCAAGAAAGTATATTACAACTTGCCGATGATCATAAGGAAACGATTATGCCAGCTTATACACATACACAACCAGCGCAGCCCACAACATTTGGTCATTATACGTTAGCGATTTATGATACGATGCAGAGAGATTTAGAACGAATGAAACGAACGTACAAACTTTTAAATCAGTCTCCAATGGGAGCCGCCGCTCTTTCTACAACAAGTTTCCCAATTAAACGAGAGCGAGTTGCCAATTTACTTGGGTTTACAAATGTAATTGAGAACTCATATGATGCTGTTGCTGGAGCGGATTATTTATTAGAAGTTAGCTCGTTACTTATGGTAATTATGACGAATACGAGCAGATGGATCCATGATTTCTTACTATTAGCGACGAAAGAATATGATGGTATTACTGTCGCAAAGCCATATGTACAAATAAGTAGCATTATGCCGCAAAAGCGAAATCCAGTTTCCATTGAACATGCCCGTGCGATTACGAGTAGCGCTTTAGGAGAAGCATTTACAGTATTTCAAATGATTCATAATACACCATTTGGTGATATTGTCGATACAGAAGATGATTTGCAGCCGTATTTATATAAAGGGATTGAAAAGACCATTCGTGTTTTTTGTATTATGAATGCAGTGATTCGAACGATGAAAGTAGAAGAAGAAACGTTGAAGAGTCGTTCTTATAAACATGCAATTACGATAACTGATTTCGCAGATGTTTTAACAAAAAACTATAGCATTCCATTTCGGCATGCGCATCATGCAGCGAGTGTTATTGCGAATATGTCATTGGAGCAAAAAAAAGAGCTGCATGAATTACATGTAAAAGATGTAAATATATACTTACAAGAAAAATTTAAAATAAAATTATTAGAAAAAGAGTGGGAAGAAATTGTATCACCAGAAGCTTTTATACAAAAAAGAAATGTATACGGTGGACCGAGTAAAAAAGAAATGGAGCGTATGATTAAAAATCGAAAAGAGTCATTTCAAAAAGAAGAAGAGGTATTTGAAAAGGAAAAACAGAGAATTTTACAAGCGGAAAATGATTTAAATACGTTAGTTTCGAATATTATTGAATCGTAAAAGAGGAATTTAATGAATTAATCGCCAATACTTAATGAAACTATAAATAGAGAGAAGAGATTGTCGATGATTCAATTACATGTATATGAAGAGATTCTTACTTTTAAAAAAGAGGTTACACCATTTTTAGAAAAGAATGAGCAGGAAAATAATCTCATATTAGGTGTATTACAAATGGTTCAACAACCGATATTTATGGGAGTAGCAAAACAAAGAGAAGAAATTAAAGTTGTATTTCTTCAAACAGAAGAGAAGAAACAAATCATTGTTGCTACGTCTGAAATGATGGAAGAGGAAATTGTGGAACTTGCAAAAAGATTAGCAGAAGTATATCCAAATGTTCCTGGATTGATCGGTAATAAGAAAACTGTACAGAGATTAGCGGAAGAGATTGCCGTGTTAGAAAATAAGAAAACGAATGTTGTAATGGAACAAGGTGTGTATGCATTACAACAAGTTAAGAAGAAGTGGACCGAGGATGGGGCTTTTCGAGAAATAGGTAGTGATGAGCTACCATTAATAGAACAGTGGATTTATCAATTTTGCGAAGATGTAAGGCTTCCTACTACGAAAGAAGAAGCGAAACAAACCGCTCATACATTAATTACGAACCGTCGTCTATTTGGTTTAGATGTAGATGGGAAGCTTGTTTCTGTAGCTGCAAAAACGAGACCGACTACAAACAATATAACAGTTAATTTCGTATATACACCGAAAGAAGCGCGGAAAAAAGGGTACGCATCTCGTTGTGTCGCTGCACTTAGTCAACGTATGTTAGATGAAGGGTATAAGACGACTACGTTATATACTGATCTAGCGAATCCTACGTCTAATAAAATTTATCAAGAAATTGGTTATGAACAAATTGCGGAGTCTGTACTTATATTTTTAGAGAAATAAAATGAAAAGGCACGCTATTAGAGCGTGCCTTTTTGTTATTCATCAATTCGAATGACTTCACCTTGCGGGAAATTCTCAGTTTCTAGTAAGCTACGAATTGCTTTCGCAACGTATTCAGGTGACAGTAGTTTTCCTTCTTCTTTTAGTGCGATGAAGCGGTCTAAATTTATGAAATCTTCTTTATTTGTTTCACGAATTTGTGCTTGCATACTTGTGTCAACAACACCAGGTGCAAAAGAGACGATTTTTACTGGATATTCTTTTTCTGCTTCTTCGGTTGCTACGCACTGTGTAAACATATTTACACCAGCTTTCGTCGTGCAATAAGCGCCCCATCCGAAATAAGGATTTTTCCCTGCACCAGATGAAATGTTTATAACACGTTTATCTACTTTCCAGTCTTTCGTATGTTTCATGAAAGTGGAGGTAAGGATCATCGGTGCAAGTAAATTAATTTGAACATTCGTAATGAGTAGTTCGCTTTCAGCTTTTTCTATTGGTCTCATTGGTGCGAGTGTACCAGCGTTATTAATTAAATGAATAGATGATACAGTGTCTTCTTGAATGGATGAAATGATTTCGTTAAAGTTCGTTTCTAAATTATGTACATCTTGAAGATCTAAGGAGTGGAAAACACAATTGCTGTTATATTGCTGTGCAAGTTTCGTAAGCTCTTTATTTTCTCTTCTAGAAATAGAGATGATACTCGTGTTTTCTTCTAACAATTGTGCGGCAATTGCCTCACCTAAACCTTGTGAAGTTCCCGTTACGATAACATAGCGCATAGTGTAGTAAGCTCCTCTCGTATGTGCGGAATTTTGTTGGACAAAGTACATTGCATAGTTTGTCTACATTTTATAGTATAGAGCACTTTTTACTATAATTGAAATGAGATGATTGTGTGCCTTTTATAAATCGTTTTACAACAACAGTACCTGGTGCCGTCACGTTCACTGGGAATACGTTAGGGCTTAGCCCTACATCACCTGCACCAGGTAATATTTTTGGTACACTTGCTGTGTTTACGACAGTAAATACAGCGCTACAAGTACCAGGATTCCCGGTAGGGACAACAGATGAATGGCAATTGAATTCTTCAAGTGCAATTTTAAATCTTCCAGCGGGAAGTAGTGTGTTATATGCAGAATTAGTTTGGGCTGGTACTTTCCGGACTGATACGGAAGATGTTTTACCGTTTTTAAATGATAATATTACATTTACAACACCGGCTGGGACTTTTTCTGTTACGCCAGATCCTGCTACTGCGCAGCAAGGTTCAGTAGGGAATCAGTTTTATTATGCGCGCTCTGCCAATGTAACGAATCTTGTTAGTGCGGGTGGGGCAGGCACATATACAACCGGGGCTGTGCCAGCTGCAAGAACTTCATCTGATCCAACTATTAGTCGTTCGGCTGGGTGGACGCTTGAGGTTGTGTATCAAAATGCTGGTTTGCCACTTCGGAATTTATCAGTTTATGCAGGTCAAGAAATTATCGATGCTTCATCACCACCAGTGGATGCTACTATTTCAGGATTTGCTACTCCAGCCACAGGAGCTGTAACAGGACGGGTGCTCGTAACTGCTCAAGAAGGTGATTCTAACATTGTTGGAGATCAACTTCGTTTTGGACCGAATGCAAATACTACAGTTGCATTATCCGGCCCGAGAAACCCCGCAAATAATTTTTTTCAGTCACAAATTTGTAACGATATTGGAGAGTTAGATACAACTGGAACGTTTGGAGATTTGAATCAGCCTTTAGGGATAGCTTTAGCCGTCCGAAGACAAGGGTGGGATATTACAAATGTAAATGCCTCTGCATCATTAGTAAATAATCAAACGTCAGCAACGGTTCGATTCGTTACTAATGGAGATGGATATGCTGCAGCTGGTTTTGGGGTTCAAATTGATGCAACGGGGCCAATTATTAATCCTGTTAAATCGGTCAATAGAACAGTTGCAGGAGTTGGAGATATTCTTACCTACACAATTACAGTTCCTAATACAGGTACGGGAAGTGCAGAAAATGTTATATTACAAGATAGTATTCCGAACGGAACGACGTTTGTTACAGGTAGTGTAACGGTAGGTGGAGTAACACAGCCGAATGCGAACCCTGCTAATGGAATTAATTTAGGCACAATCCCAACTAACGCGCAAAGAGTTGTTACATTTCAAGTGCGAATAACATCGTTTCCGAACCCAAATCCTATTCCGAATCGCGCAATGGTGTCATATCAATTCCGTCCTTTCGTCGGTAGTCCACCAATTACAAGTATGTCTTCTTCAAATTCAGTACAAACGACAGTGAATCAAGCAACTATAAGTATGCAAAAATCTGTAGATTTACAGACAGCAACCCTTAATGATGTATTAACATACACAGTTAATGTGACGAATAATGGAAATGTCACTGCAAATAATGTTGTTTTTGTTGATAGTATCCCTGGTGGCACAACATTTGTTCCAAATAGTGTCACGGTAAATGGGGTAGCACGTCCAGGAGCAAATCCAGCAAGTAGTATTAATCTAGGAAGTATTAATGCTTCACAAACGACGGTAGTGCGTTTTCAAGTTCGAGTAACATCTAATCCGCTTGTAAATCCAATTCCAAATCGTGCGAGTGTAACATTTAACTTTACTCCAGTACCTGGTCAACAACCAATTTCAGGACAGGCGACAAGTAACACTGTATTTACTACAATTAATGTAGCTGATATAAGAACGAGAAAAGCAGTTGATAGAGCTTTTGCGACAGTGAATGACGTTCTTACGTACACTATTACAATTGAGAATGCCGGAAATGTACTTGCGACAAATGTTATTTTTCAAGATCCAATTCCAATTGGAACAACTTTTATCGCAAATAGTGTGACTGTAGATGGGGTTTCACAACCAGGAGCAAATCCTTCGACTGGGTTTGCGGTAGCAAATATTTCTCCAGGTGGAAGTAGGACAGTGCGTTTTCAAGTCCGAGTGACATCTACGCCATCAGGAGGTACGATTGCGAATCGTGGAAATGTATCTGCTAATTTCGTCGTTATTCCGAATCAACCACCAGTGACGATTAATAGACAAACGAATACAGTTGTGACACAAGTTAATACAGGCGGTTTAAATGTAATAAAAGAAGTGAATACAACGCAAGCGGCAGTAGGGGATACTTTAACGTACAAGATTGCCGTTCAAAATACAGGAAACGTTCCGTTAACAAATGTATTTTTCCAAGACCCTATTCCTTCCGCTGTTTCATTCGTTGCAAATTCTGTAACCGTTAATGGAGTATCGCAAGGTGGATTGAATCCGAATACAGGATTCTCTCTTCCGAATATTCCTGCGGCTCAAACAGTTGTAGTCACATTTGACGTATTAATTGTACAGGATCCAGAAAATGAAGATATTTTAAATCAAGCAAATGTAACAGCGAGTTTTCAAGTGAATCCGAGTGAACCACCAGTAACAATCAATGTTCCGAGTAATGTTGTGAATACAACAGTACAATCAGGGAACTTTGAAGTTGTGAAATCAGTGAATACGAATGTTGCAACGGTAGGGGATGTTTTAGTATATACAATTGAAATCATAAATGCAGGTAGTGTAACAGCTACAAATGTGTTTTTTCAAGATTCAATTCCACAAGGGACATTATTTATTGAAAACAGTGTAGTTGTTAATGGGGTTTTACAAGAAGGGGCAGATCCAGAACTTGGATTCCCATTAAATGATTTGCCTACTGGTGCGAGTGTAATTGTTGGGTTTGAAGTATTAATTGATGAAATTCCCCAAGGAAATAATGTCGTAAATAATGCGAATGTAACTGGAGATTTTCTTGTAAATCCAACAGAGCCACCGATAACTGTAACAGTACCAAGTAATACTGTTATGACAGTGGTGAATTCTTCAGGGTTAAATGTAATAAAAAGTGTAAGCGCTGCTGAAGCAGGTGTAGGAGATACGTTAACGTATACAGTTCGTATACAAAATAGTGGAACAGTAGCAGCGACAAATGTATCATTCGTTGATCCAATTCCATCTGGAACAACGTTTGTAGCAAATAGTGTAACGATAAATGGAACGCCTCAGCCAGGTTTAAGCCCAACAATTGGATTTCCACTTGCTAACATTCCGGTAGGAGGGATGGTAACAGTTACTTTTCAAGTGACGATTACGAGTGTACCACCAAATAGAGTTCTTCCGAATAATGCGAATGTAACTGCTGATTTCCAAGTAAGTCCTCTCCAGCCACCAGTTACAATTGTAACGATTAGTAACATTGTTGTGACGCGAGTGAATGTAGGATCACTTAATGTAATGAAGAGTGTAAATACACCACAAGCAGGAGTAGGAGATACGTTAACGTATACGATTCGCATTCAAAATACAGGAACTGTTCCTGCAACGAATATTATTTTTCAAGATCCAATTCCGTCTGGTACTGCGTTTGTAGCAAATAGTGTGACGATAAATGGAGTTGTTCAGCAAGGCGCGAATCCTATGGTAGGTTTCCCAGTACCAAATATTCCGGTCGGGCAAACATCTACGATTACGTTTCAAGTTACAGTGACGAGTGTTCCGAGCGGTGGAAATATAAGAAACCAATCGAACGTTACTGCAAGTTTTCTTATAAATCCAGCAAACCCTCCAATAACGACTGTTACGAATAGTAATTTCGTTGTGACGCAAGTAAACACTGCTCGATTAAATATACAAAAATCTTCATCTGTACAACAAGCTGCACTTGGAGAGACTTACACGTATTCTGTAGTCATTCGAAATAACGGCACAGTAACAGCAACGAATGTTTCCTTCATTGATCCAATTGCTCCAGAAACAACATTTGTAGCAAATAGCGTAACGATAAATGGAACATCTCAACCTGGATTTGATCCAAATATAGGTTTTACGCTTCCTAATATCGCTGCTGGAACATCATTGACTGTAACGTTCCAAGTAACAGTAGTTGCGCCATCCACGCGCGGAGCTGTACTAAACACGGCATCTGCAACAGCCACTTTTTTATTAAATCCTTTACAGCCCCCTGTAACAACAACCAATTCAAGTAATACGACAGTAGTTACGATACCGTTACCTCCTCCTGGTGAAGTAACAGCGGTAAAAACAGTTGACGTTGCTTCAGGAGCTGTTGGAGATGTATTAACGTATACAGTGCTAATAACAAATGTAGGAATTATCCCTGTTACAGATGTACTCTTCCAAGATGTCATTCCAGAAGGGACGACGTTTGTTGAAAATAGTGTAACGATAGGTGGGGCGCAGCAACTTGGCTTAAATCCAGAAACAGGATTTCCAGTTAGTCCGTTATTAAATGCAGGTGCAAATATTGCTGTGACGTTCCAAGTGACGATTACGGAGATTCCAGATAATGAAGTCATATTAAATGATGCAGATGTTACATTTACTTCACAACCAAATCCGCAGGAACCACCAATTACGGAAACGATATTAACGAATTTAGTCGTTACGACAATTAATATAGCGTCTATATTTCCATTAAAACTAGTCGATAAAGAGGTAGCGACGGTTGGAGAAATATTAACGTATGATGTATTAATCTTTAATTTCGGTACAGTGGCAGCAACGAATGTTAAATTTATAGATACAACTTCCGCCGGTGTAGCATTTGTACCGGGAAGTGTGAGCATAAATGGGGTGCCGGCACCAGGATTAGATCCTTTCATTGGCTTTACAGTTCCAGATATCCCTGTAGATGATTTTGTACTTGTCACATATCAGGAAGTGGTTACGAGCATACCTGAGGGGGGAACGATTGTTAACTTTGTAGACGTTACAGCTACATTTGCTGTAAGTGAAACAGAGCCGCCTATTACAGAAACAACAACAAGTAATACGACATTAACAGAAATTAATGAACCAGGTTTAAATGTTTTAAAATCAGTAAGTCAGCCGGTTGTTGCAGTAGGTGATACAATCACATATACAACAATAGTTCAAAATACAGGTACAGTGGTAGCGACAAATGTTCAATATAGTGATGTATTACCGTCCTCGATCACATTTATACCAGATAGTGTAACGATAGATGGTGTGCTACAACCTGGATTCAATCCTAATAATGGATTCCCGCTTCCAGATATAAGCCCAGGTGAAAGTGTAGAAGTTACGTTCCAAGTAACAGTTGTCAGTGTTCCATCAAACGGAACAATTGCTAATACTGCAAATATTACGGGAAGCTTTATATTAGTACCAGGAGAACCACCAGTTGTAGTAAACCAACCGAGCAATACAACACTTACAACTGTAAATAGAGGACGATTTAATGTTATTAAACAAGTAAATAGGGCTGCTACTCTCGTTGGAGATGTATTAACGTATACAGTTCAAATAACGAATACAGGAACAGTAACAGCTAATGATGTTCAGTTTATTGATACGATTTCAGCAGGAGCGTCATTTGTACCAAGTAGTGTAACGATAAATGGAGCCCCGCAACCAAACTTAAATCCGATTACTGGCTTTGGAGTTGGAGATATACCAGTTGGAGAAACAGTTATCGTGACGTTTCAAGCGACAGTTACAAACATCCCGTCATCAGGAACCATTACGAACGTTGCAAATATAACAGGAAGCTTTACTTTAGTACCAGGAGAGCCGCCGGTTGTAGTAACTGAACCGAGTAATACGACAATAACAAGGGTAAATAGAGGGAGATTTAATGTTATAAAAACCGTAAATAAGCAAGCAACACGATTAGGGGATACGTTAACTTATAGTGTGCAAGTTACAAATACGGGAACGGTATTAGCGACGAATGTTCAGTTTATCGATGTTCCGTCACCTAGTTTAGAATTCATTCCTGGAAGTGTACAAATAAATGGAATTTCGCAAGTAGGTTTAGATCCATTTGTAGGCTTTTCATTACCAGATCTTGCAGTAGGGGACAGTATATTAATTACATTTGAAGTAAATGTAATCGCAATTCCGCCTTCTAGTAGCATTATGAATACAGCGAGAGTAACTGGTGATTTCGAATTGATTCCAGGAGAGCCACCGTTTACAATTACGAACTCAAGTAATACGACAGTCACACCAGTAAATCGAGGTAGTTTAGATATGCTGAAAGAAGTAGATCATCCGACTGTTGGAGTGGGAGAAACGGTAACGTATACTGTTCGTATATTAAATACTGGTACGGCTGATGCGATGAATGTTCAATTTATAGACGTGTTATCTCAGGAAGCTGAGTTTGTTCCAAATAGTGTAACGATAAATGGAGTTCCGCAACCAGGGTTAAATCCACAGGCTGGATTTACGATACCAGACATCCCAGTGGGTGAGACGGCACTTGTAACATATGAAGCTACGATTACAAGTTTTCCAGATGGTGGTACAGTAGTGAACCTTGCTGGGGCGTTAGCAGAATATATTTTAGTACCAGGAGAACCGCCAGTTACAGTGATGGATACGAGCAATACAGTTATAGTGACGGTAAATACGGCAATCTTATTTGTTGCAAAAGGAGCGGATTTTGAAGTAGCGATGGTAGGAGATGTTGTCACTTACGGAATTGCTGTTATAAATGATAGTACAGTTCCTGTGACGAATATTGTTTTAACAGATATCATTGATCCGAATACGTTATTTATAAATGGCTCGGTAACGGTAAATGATGTACCTTTTCCATTTGCCAACCCGAATACAGGTATTCCGTTAGGTGATTTTCAGCCAAATGATGCAGCAATTATTAATTTCCAAGTTGTAATAACAGGAGGGCAAATAAATAACTTAGTTACAAATACAGCTACGGCGAGTGGGCTTGCAATTGTGAATCCAAATGAACCGCCTGTAGTAGTTGAAGGCGATAGCAATACAGTTGTTATCCCGTTTATTCCTCAAAATGTCTCAACGACTGTTGTAAAAGTGGCAGACCATCAAACAGCAACAATAGGAGATGTTATTACGTTTACGACAGTTATTACAAATACGGGAGATACAGCGATACAAAATATTCGTTTTCAAGATATGTTAGATAGTAGTGTTCAATTTGTCCTTGGAAGTGTAACGGTTGATAATACGCCAGTGCCAAATGTAAACCCAATATCAGGATTTCTTATAGGAAGTTTAAATCCAGGTGAAGCACGCACAGTCTCGTTCCAAGTAGTAGTTCAGAGCGCGCCAAGTGGTTCAGGAAATTATATAAATCAAGCGAGTATTCGCTTCGAACATCAAGTAGGTACAGTGTTACCGCCTGTTACACAAATAATAGAAAGTAATATTGTGGTCATACCGTTCGTCCCAACGATCGAACAAATTTGTGAAACAAACTTTAATTGCTTAGATAAAATTCCATTTCAATGTTCTCCGTGTAATCATTTGCACGAACATAAAAAATAAAACAAAAAAGAGCATCCTGAAAGAATAGGATGCTCTTTTTGTATTAATCACATAGATTCATTTTCGGGTGAGGTAAAAAACTCGTTGATTTTGTTGGAAAGTAGAAATGGAATGGCTCCTTTTATAACAGAAATATCCCAATCCCACCATGCGAGATTTTCTAGCTTGTCAATCGTTTCTTGCGGGAAACGATATCGAACAAATTTTGCAGGATTACCAGCTACAATTGCATATGGAGGTACGTCTTTTGTAACAACACTCTTTGCCCCAATAATGGCTCCGTTACCAATTGTAACACCAGATAAAATGCAGGATTGATAACCAATCCATACATCGTTGCCGACTACGATGTCACCTTTTGAAGAAGGATGACCAGTAATATGTGCTCCTTCATTAAAAAATGCATTAAATGGGTATGTCGTTATCCAGTCTGCGCGATGTTCACCGCCAAGTATAAAAACGACTTCTTCTCCTAATGAACAAAACTTACCTATTTTTAATTTTGTTTCATCATTCCAAGAAAAAATGGTTGGACCTACTTTACTATAAGTATAATCACCAATATCATATTTATTATATTCAGGTTTTTGATTTAAAAATAACATAACAAATTTAGCATCCTCTCTAAAGCAAGTAATGGATATGGAACATTATATGCAACTTGGAATAAGTCGAACTGTGTTGTATGAATTGGTAATGCACAAAAATAGTAGTAGGCGTAATGCATAAAAAAGGAGTGGAATGAATGATATACGAAATGGGATTATATAATAAACCTTTTCAATCAATTCAATTAGGAAAAAAAGTATATGAAGTACGTTTATACGATGCAAAACGTCAACTTATAAAACAAGGCAATCATATTGTATTTACGAACCTTACGACAGAGGAAACGATGACTGCCAAAGTAACGGAAATAAAACGATACGAAAGCTTTAAAGCGATGTACGAACAAATTGATAAAAAATTATTGGATTGTGAAAATGATAGTTTAGAGGAAATGCTAGAAAGTACATACAAAATATATACGAAAGAACAAGAAGAAAAGTGGGGAACAGTTGCGATTCGTATTGAGGTAATAAAATGATAAGAAATCGCGGCGCGGCTATCATTGTGCAGGAAGGGAAAATCGTACTTATAAAACGTATCCGAGAAGGAGAAATATATTATGTTTTTCCGGGAGGAGGAATTGAAGAAGGAGAAACACCTGAAGAGGCAACGAAGCGAGAGGCTTATGAAGAGTTAGGGGTACATATAAAAGTGGAGCATCTAATTGCAAAGGTGGAGTATAAGGGAACGGAGTATTATTTTAATGCCCATATTGTAGGTGGAGTTTTCGGAAGTGGTAAAGCTGAAGAATTCGAAATGAAAGATAGAGGGAGTTATATTCCATTATGGTTGCCGATACACGAGTTGGAGAAAGTGAATATAAAACCGTATGAAGTGGTCGGAAGTATATGTAATCATTATAAAAAGTAAGGTCTGACAACATACAAAAAAAACCATTGACATAGCCTTCTGATTTAAGTATTGTATTCGAGTATGTTTATAATCAGGAGGTTTATATGAGCAATCAAACAACTACACATCATGTGAAAATGACAACAGCAGATCCATCTGGAATTGGTCTATTTGGATTAGCGATGGTAACACTTGTAGCATCATCTCAAAAGTTAGGCTTAACAGATGGCGTTTCACTTGTATTACCGTGGGCAATCTTTTTAGGAGGATTTGCACAAATCTTTGCGTGCATTCACGATGCAAAGCATAACAATACGTTCGGTACAACAGCATTCGGTGCATACGGCCTATTTTGGTTAGGTGTTGGAATGACTTGGTTAATTCAACTTGGAGTATTTGGCGAAAAATTAGCACAAGCTGCAGATTCAAAACAGCTGGGTGTAGCCTTTATTGGATATTTGATTTTCACAATCTTTATGACAATTGGTGCAATGGAAACACATAAAGTATTATTTATGATTTTCGTCCTTATTGATTTCTTATTTATTGGTCTTTCATTAAGTACTTTAGGTGTTATGCCACATGCAATGCATAATTTAGCAGCGTATTCTGAACTATGTATTTCATTATTATCTTTCTATGGTTCAGCAGCAGCAGTGTTAAATACACACTTCGGTAAAGTTGTATTACCAGTTGGAAAGCCGTTTGGTATTTTTAAAAAGTAATAAAAAAGCACAGGTGATTGTATAGTCATCTGTGCTTTTTTGTATGGAATAAATAAAAATGAAAAATATAATTGAAATTGATTCTCATTATTAATATAATGAGAATGAGAATCATTTATTGTAAGAGGGGGATGCCGAAGTGGCAAAAATTTTAATAGCTTATGCAAGTATGTCAGGAAATACAGAGAGTATTGCTGATTTAATAAAAGTTAGTTTAGATGCTTTTGATCATGAAGTAGTATTGCAAGAAATGGAAGGCATGGATGCTGAAGAATTATTAGCCTATGATGGAATCATTTTAGGATCTTATACGTGGGGCGATGGTGAATTACCGTTTGAGGCGGAAGATTTCCATGAGGACTTAGAAAATATAGATTTATCAGGAAAGAAAGTAGCGGTATTCGGATCAGGTGATACGGCGTATGAACTATTTTGTGAAGCGGTAACGATATTTGAAGAAAGACTTGTAGAACGCGGTGCAGAGCTTGTACAAGAAGGATTGAAAATCGAACTAGCTCCAGAAGATGAAGAGGATGTTGAAAAATGCAGTAATTTTGCAATTGCATTTGCTGAGAAGTTCTAAGAATGGGAGTGTCAACGTGGAGA
Organism: Bacillus sp. K2I17; assembly: GCF_002209985.1. NCBI lineage: Bacteria > Bacillati > Bacillota > Bacilli > Caryophanales > Bacillaceae > Bacillus > Bacillus sp. K2I17. The sequence continues at coordinate 24,424 of NZ_NJGF01000009.1, read as the reverse complement.
CAATGTTAAGTGCGACCGCTATTACAAAGTTAAGAGATGGAAAACTTATGTTAGCTACTACATATAATGGCTTATTTATTGAACGAGACGGAGAATGGAAACAAATATTAAAAGGTTTTCAAAAACGAATTAGGGATTTACATAGCGAAGATAATGTAGTGTATGGTGTAGGTGACGAAGGGATTTTTATTCGTAGTATGAATGGTGGAGAGAACTGGACGGTTCAGCGTTTTCCAACAAAAGCAACGAGTTGGAATGTGTGTAGTAATGTACAAGGAACAGTCATTGCTCATGGAGATAAAACGTTGTATCGTTCTAATGATTTTGGTTCGACATGGGAAACCATTCATCCATTTCTTGAGTATGGTGGCGGGGCACCATCTATTCGATCGTTATTTTTATATAAACATTACTTATTTATCGGTACGAAAATACATGCTAAATATGGTGGTGTTTGGCTCTTTAATTTGGAGACACGTAAATTAAAGAGGATTAAAATCGTGATGAATCAGATGATCTCAGCGTTGACTGTACACAATTCTTATATAGTAGCAGCGAGTGGATCGTGCAAGGGGATTAGTGGGAATATTTCTTTTTGTAAAATAGATGAAAGTATTGAGAGTGAAAAAACATATTGGCACACATGTCAAAGTGAGCAGAAAGCAAGTAGCTATTTAGCCTTGAGTGTAGATCAACATGTGCTATATACAACGTCAACGCAAAATAAGGCGGGGATTAGTACGGTTTGTCGTGTACTTTTAGAAGAAGGACTTGTTACAGTATGTGACTCAGTTAAAGGGCATGGCTGGCGCATCGTTAACCAAAAAGAGGGTTATGTTGTAGCTGGATCAGGTGAATCAAAAGCGATGCAGTGGAAGAAAAAAATTATATAGCAAAAAAACTTTACTTTTATTATATTGATATGATATAGTTACTTTAAACCATTTTACTTTTAATAATATAGAGATTTAAATGAGCTGTAACTTCCGAGGAGGATAGCAATGTTAAATCTCCTCTGGGGTTGCAGTTTTTTAATGTTTGAAGTATTATTGTAAAGTGGTTGAAAATGAATATGTACATATAGGTACATTGTAGGAGGATTTTTTAAATGCAAAACGGTAAAGTAAAATGGTTTAACGCAGAAAAAGGTTTCGGTTTCATCGAAGTTGAAGGCGGAGAAGACGTATTCGTTCATTTCTCAGCTATCCAAGGCGACGGCTTCAAATCTTTAGAAGAAGGTCAAGAAGTTACTTTCGAAGTAGAACAAGGTAACCGTGGACCTCAAGCTACAAACGTTAACAAGAAGTAATTACGGAAAAAAGAAGGGCTTGCCCTTCTTTTTTTTGCATTTTTATTGAATAACCTCCTATGTACATATAATAATGAGATTAAATTTTCGTTTATTAGACGAAGTATTTCATGCATAAAGTGTATGAATGAATAAATAAATACTGAAAATAGAGTATGTGTGTGAAAAGGAATTTAGAAAGAGGTAAATAAATTGGAAAACGCTACACATTTTATTGTGTTCGATATAGAGAGAAATTTCAGGCCGTATAAATCAGAAGATCCGTCAGAGATAGTTGATATCGGAGCTGTAAAAATAGAAGCAAGTACAATGAAGGTAATTGGAGAATTTTCGGAGTTAGTAAAGCCGAGTGCACGACTCACTCGTCATACGACAAAATTAACGGGAATTACAAAGGAAGATTTAATTGGTGTGGAGAAATTTCCGCAAATTATAGAGAAATTTATTCAATTTATCGGAGAAGACTCTGTATTTGTTTCATGGGGAAGAGAAGATTATCGTTTTTTATCTCATGATTGTACGTTACACGGTGTAGAATGCCCATGTATGGAAAAAGAGAGCAAATTTGATTTGCAGAAGTTTGTTTTCCAAGCGTATGAAGAGTTATTTGAGCATACACCAGGTTTACAATTTGCAGTAGAACAGCTCGGTTTAACGTGGGAAGGGAAGCAGCACCGAGCTTTAGCGGATGCTGAGAATACAGCGAATATACTTCTTAAAGTATATAGCGAGAGAGACATTCGTAAACGGTACAAAAGACATGGTGAGCTTGAACTTGTAGAGAACGGAAAACTAACAGAAAAAGCGAAAAAAAAGATGCGAAAATGGGTATTTAAAGAAATGAGAAAAAATACAGAGCGTCCTTTCGTTTGGAGTGCATTTGAAAATAGTGACACGTGGGAAAGTATAACAGAAAGATATTATATAAGTGAAGCTACAGTAGAACTTTTGAAAAAGCATTTTCGTACGGCGGTTAGAAAAGCGGAAAGACAGATTAGGTATTTGGCTGAGATGGAGGAGAATGTAGAGGTTAAATGACATTCTCCTCTATTTCTAGCTACATAAATTTAACGTCATTGTACTGATGGATGAATAAAGTATTCATATTAAATAGGAATTGAATTGTTGTGATTGGGCCATTATAATTGCTTTGAAAATTAAGGTGTGGTAAGAATTTTTAAATACATTCATAAAATTAGAGCCCATAGAAATGAAAGAGGGTAGAGTTAAATGGAAGCAATCTTTAACATTGTAACAGTTTTAGTTTTTGGGATAATATTTACCACGCTATTAGCAGTAATTACACTTCCTTTCATAGCAAAGAAGAAAAATTGGAAAACGCTTAATATATCTTTAAATCATGGTGTATTAAAGGTTAAAATCGAAGAGTAAAATATGAGTTTTATACAAGGGAGGTGTGATGGTGATAGACTTGGATATTAAAGACGTCGCCGTAAAGATGGAATTAAACGGAGTCTTTTGGAATGAGGATGGGATTGCTGAAATGACCGTGACTACAAAAGAAGAGCATTCTCTTCTTCTTCGTCTAGTAGTTGACTTAGAATGTAAAACTATTAGGGCGAAGAGTGCCGAAATAGTGAATGGATTCTGCCCTCTGTGCAAACAGAAAAGGGACGAATGTAGTGAACTTAATGACTTACAAAACAAAATGGATATTTTAGAAGAAGCTTACGATTGGGTGAGAGAGCATCCAGAATATCGTTTTCAATTATCTTTTTACGAGTACAATAAATTTGAGGTAGTGAAGTGAAATTTTCATTTTACCAATATACATAGTGACTACTCTAATGGAAATACACTTGTACAACAAGGAAGGAATCTACTGGATTCTGCAACAATTGTTATCTTGGATTAAAAATAAGCATATTTTGTTTTAAAGCAGAAAAACCGATTCTTAGAAGAATCGGTTTTTTTATATAACTGTCAACTATGTCCCAAATAAAAGAGCGTTTGTTAACAGCGCTCAGTAAAAATAGTTATATGGAAGGATTTATCCCGCATTAACGGGCAGTAAGACCCCCCACCTTAAAATTCAGCTGAAGCAACGAAGTTAGGTGGGGGATCAACTGCCCGTAAAAGCCCGATTGGTGAGGGCTGATAATCAGTGGGGATGAACAAAACCCCCACTGATTAAAGTTTCACTTTATTCAATCCCGTTCGGATCGTAAGAATACTGTTGCTTATTCTCAATCCGCTCAATCACATCTTGCAATTCATCTGGCTTCAGAAATTCAATCGGAGAGAAGCCTTTCTCAAACGTAAGTGTATCAGCTTCAATCATTAATACGTATCGGTCATTTACCTTTGCGATATGTATTTGATCCCCGAAATCAGCAAGCAGGGCCTTTACGGAGATGTGGTCTGCTTTTAGCTTTAATTCCACTTCAGGAGCGTGCTCGACGATTTGAGCGGTAGCTTCCATTACTTCTTCGGTTGAAAATTGTTCCATAATTTCGCGTTTCGGACTGGCAGCCCATACTTCCATTGCTTGGTCGAATTGTTCGCGTTCTTCCGTACCTTCTTCAAATACATCTTCAATTTGGTCGTATACCATGTCCATTACTTGTGTTTTCATAATTTCAGGCATAGAGCGTTCGTACTCGACGAATTTTAAGAAGTCCTCAAAATAACGGGCGTGAGATGCTTGGTGAATTTTTAGTTCGCCTACTTCGACCATACCTTCTTCAGGCATGTACGGATATTGGATAGATTTCATGTTTTTTGTTGTGATGGCCATTTCAACGTTACGAATCAGTGTGGATTCATCTGAAATAGAAGCGACTTTCGGTTCGAAGTCACATTTCATAACGAAAACGAATGGATCATCAAAGTATTTGCGTAGTTTTGCTTGCGCAATTAAAAATACACCACCGCGTACAGCGCTTGTGTCCAGATATGTATAAACGAGAGGTTCACTCATATCTTTGAAGTTTTCTTTTGTTTCCGCAAAGCGAATGCGATTAAAGAGGTTGTAATGAGGGTTTGAATCAAGTTCGTGCCCTTCTTCTACAATGAAGCGACCGATCTTTGTCGGAGCTTGTTCTGTTTTCGCATGACGTTCTACTTTTCGCTTTGAAATTTTTAATAATTCACCATTCAAAAATTCTTTTAAGGAGCTATCTTCATACTCTTCAGCGTCTAACGTTTGAAAATGTTTGTAGCGTTTATCAACAGCTTCACCTTTTCCTTCTACTTGTACAACATAAAAGGAAAGATAATTTATTTCAAAATCCATATTTATCACCTTGTTTCATTTCATTAACTCTTATCAGTATAGAGATGGAGAAAACTTTCGTCAATTTATATAAGGAAGGGGGAGCCCCTTCCTTTATATATTTTTTACTTTCGAAATTAAAATCCGTCTTCTAATGCTGAAAATGGAATGTTTAGTCTGTTTTCTATTGTACGTAAACGCTGGTTTAAGCGGTTTAATCTACGTGTATGACGCTCAACCGTGTTTTCTAATTGACGTACTCTTTGCTCAAGTTCATTTACTCGTCTTTCTAGTTGACGGTTTCCAGTACCAGGAAAAGAGATTGGAAGTTGGAATTGTCGATTTTGATCATATGGATTAACTTGTTCTGCTGGATCTATATATTGTTGGTATTGTGCTTGTAAATCATATTGAGGTTGATAACCATTTTGGTTATATGGATCGTATGGATTGTAGGGGTACATAAAAACATCCTCCATTTCTTTAAAATAGGTTAATTCACCATAATGTATGTGTAAAAGCGGAGTGTGGCACGGCAAATACCTATTTATGTTCACAAGGTGTTCCTTTATAAATAAGAATATGGAGTTTTACATTTGTATTTCTTTTGTTTTATGGTATATACTGGATAAAAAGGTGAGGTTACATAAAGGTTACAATTCTATCGGACTCCAACTTTTATATAAATATGTATAGACATTTAGAAAAGAAAAGAGTAATTTATATAGAGTAAAAAATAACTTGTAACATTTTATAAATATATTGTAAAATGATTGTAACAAAACATACATAAAAATGAAATAATACATAAAAGTAATATTGGGAAAAAGGGGAGAGTATATTGTTCCGTAAAGTAAAGGGTATATTAGTTGGGGTGTTATGTGTAGCTATAGTGAGTGGTTGTGGTGCAAAAGTAAGTGATGTTGCATTAGTAAGTGATATTGGTGGCCACACGGTAGAGGCTAAAGCAGAGGTACAGGATTCTATTAGTTTAGTAGATGGTCGTACTGGTACGGAAGTGAAAAAGCTAGATTTATCGAGTCTAGGTTATTTTGAAGACGAAGCAAAATTTAAAAAATCGGTAACGAAGGTTGCTAGCGAGGTTGGAAAAAGCGTTGACAAAAAGATGGTCCCTTCACGTGTAGCACCTGATGGAAGTTGGCAAGAAGGAAAACCTTCTTATGAATTAATGGAAAAAGAATTAGTAGATAAATTATTAAACGTTGGCATGTGGGATTCTTCATATCAATTACCTATTGTTGAGAAAAAGCCTATCGCAACATTAAGTGATGCGCAAGGAAGTGGTACGGTAATTGGTAGATATGAAACGAATTTAGGTGGCTCAGCAGGTGGCCGTATTGAGAATATTCGCTTGTCAGCAGCGAGCATAAATGGAGTTGTATTAGCAAAAGGAGACAGTTTCTCTTTCAATGCATTAATTGGTGATACAACGCCAGATAAAGGATATCAACTAGGAAAAGAAATTGTAGATGGTAAATTAGTAGATGGATACGGCGGTGGTGTTTGTCAAACATCATCAACATTATACAATGCAGCAGATCAAGCTGGTTTGAAAATGGTAGAGAGAACGACACATTCTAAAACGGTAGGTTATGTTCCACAAGGAAGAGATGCTACAATTGCATATCCATACTTAGACTTAGTGTTTGAAAACACGAATGATGCACCTGTGAAACTTTATATGGGCATTCAGGGTGGAAAGTTAGTTGCCGAAGTACATAAAATGAAATAAGAGTTACAGCATACTGTTTTTGTAAAGTCACCTTTTCTGAAAGTTAGAAGAGGTGACTTTTTTATTATGAAAATAAAAAATGCGTGTAAATTCTGACTTTTCTTATTTACATAGGATGATTTTAGTTGTATCCTTCATAGTAACGGTTATATGAAATAGGAAAATATCGGGATAAGGAGATGGAGTAATTCATGGTACAAATTCATCCGAAAACATGTATTGGTCATGTTGAATTTAAAGTGCAAGATTTAGAGCGCCAAATTGCATTTTATGAGAATGTAGTAGGCTTAGAAGTAATTAAGCAAGAGGAGAATAAAGCATATTTATCAGGAAAAGGTGGAAAGAACACGTTACTTGTTCTTGAAAAATTAGAGGACGGGGTACTGCAAGAACCGCGTACGACTGGTATATATCATGTAGCCTTTTTAGTTCCGACTCGTGAGGCTTTTGCTTCGGCATTATTTGGTGTGATTCGTAATAAGAATGTAATTGATAGTCCGGCTGAGCAAGAAGGACGTTATACATATTCAAATGAAATTTTACCGATCTCAAGGTTTAATAGTGCAAGTGATCATACGTATAGCGAAGCGTTTTATTTACAAGATTTAGAGGGGAATGGTATAGAAATTTATGCAGACCGTCCGCGCGAACAATGGGGAGAAGGACCAGGAGGCAGTACGCCGCTTGATTTAAAAGAACTGGCAACACTCGTTGATTATGAGGTTGATGGGTTGCCTGCTAATACTGTCGTTGGGCACGTACATTTACGAATAGCAGATGTAGAGAAGTCACATGAGTTTTATGTAGAGACAGTAGGATTTGAAGTACAACAGCGTGAAGATGACTGCTTATTCATTTCTGCAGGAGGATATCATCACCATATCGGTGCAAATACGTGGAACGGAGTAAATAATCCACACCCATCCGCACATGCAACTGGACTTAAAGTGTATACAATTGTATTACCACATAAAGAAGCGTTAGATGAAGTGAAAGAAAGATTAATAGAAAAACAACATAAAGTAAACGAAAGTACAAACGGATTTACAGTAGTAGATCCTAGTGGTATTACAGTGCAGTTTGAAATAGAGAAAGCATAAAAGAAGTCGGAAGGTGTATAATCACTTTCCGACTTCTTTTTGATACGTAATCCAAGTAGCACAAGGATTGAAAGGAAAAGATTTTAATATCTCCATTGCGTATATACTCGTTGAATCGAATTCACCTTGAATGAAAGAATAACCGTGTTTACTTGTATACATAGCTTGTTTGAAAACGAGAAGTTTCAGTAAGGATAAATTTTCTGTAGTGTGAGTCCCACACCATCCTAGTTCTACCGTATTATCCTTTTCTGATGTATGGAGGAAAGAGTACGCAATAATTTTATTCTCTTCATCTATCATTACAAAGCTCCCATCTAGTAACACATCATCAGTTAAGATCTGTTCTTTCCAAGTTTCGAGCGGGTATGAGGCAACGGGATTTGCTAAGTGAGTATCCTCATAATTCGTTTTTACTAAGTGAGCTAGCTTTTCAAAGGAGCTATTATTGGATAGGATGATTGATAAGCTTTGTACATCATAATTTGAATGAAGCTTTGTATCGATAGCTATGATTTTGCGTACTTCTAATATCGGCATATATGTTCTTCGGATTTCCATAAAATTATGTTCTTCATAATAGGCTTTTAAATGAGCCGATGTTCCCCATATAGAGGTTTGTAATGGTAGTTTGAAGTTTTCTCGTTTTTGAATCTCGTTTAATAAAAATTGTTCAATGTGTACCTCTGAATAGAACGGATTTGTATACATTCGAAAGTATGTGCAGTATGGATGGAAGTTACTGTTCCACGTGAAAAAGACGCCTACTACATCTTTTTTATAGTAGGCAATATACACACATTTTGTTTTATTATCTCGTAATAAGTTAAATAGATAAGAGTCTTCATTGTATAAATCAATAAGTTGTTTTACTTTTAGCTCATTACTTCTACTATATTTCTCTATAACAAGATTATTTTCATCCGATGACTTCTTCATAGCTCAATCCAAAATCTTCTTACTACATTTCCATCTTCCTCAATGAAATCATCATCACGAAGCCCGCCGTTATGTAAAATTGTTTTTTCTGAAGCTGTATTCACTTCGTCGCAAACGACAAGTGCTTTCGTAATGTTTAATTCCTTCGTTTTTTCTAGCGATAATTCTAATAACTTCGTAGCATAACCTTTTCTTCTTTCAGAAGGGCGAATGCCATAACCGATATGACCTCCAGCGTTAAATAAATGTTCGGTTAAACTATGACGTATATTAACAGCTCCTACAATTTTATTTTCATCTGTAACGAGCCAATACGTAGAGTCTGGTACCCAAGATTCAGGGAGGTTTATTCCGTTATGCGCATCGAGCAATTCTTGAATCATAGCCGGAAAGTTAGAAGGGTCCTTTGAAATAACCCACGGAATCATCGTTTCACCGCTATTTTTCCATTCGTTATAAAAATCTAAGTATTCTTCTTGTAAATCGGTAGTAGGTGTTAGTAAAGAGACGTTCATTGTTGGTAATCCCCTTTATTTATGTAGTATTTTTTAAAAATTTTGATACAAAATGAAAGCGTTTTCTAAACTTTCTCAACCTCATTTCATGTAATCCGCCTTTTTTTAAAGAAAATTAGTGGAGGTTTAAAGCTATAAGTTATTTGTTTTATGTTAATATTTAAAATATTAACATAAAACGGTCAGAGTATTAAGTGTATTTTAGCAAAATTCCTTCATATCGATAAAAGGATGTGTGTGATAATTTTTGTTTTATCTATCTATAATGAATGAAAGGGGGAAGGGCTCGTGAGTGTAAATTTTGATTTGATTATACGAATCGGTGTTGCGGGTTTGTTAGGAGCAATAATCGGTATTGAAAGGGAAATTCGATCAAAAGAAGCGGGATTAAAAACACATTTCCTAGTAGCGGTAGGAAGTGCATTAATAATGGTCGTTTCGAAATATGCTTTTTCAGATATTATGAATGAGGAACATATGGCTCTTGATCCGAGCCGTATTGCAGCACAAGTTGTAAGTGGAGTAGGGTTTTTAGGTGCAGGTACAATTATTATTCAAAAACAGGCAGTGAAAGGATTAACGACAGCGGCTGGTTTATGGGCTACAGCAGGAATTGGATTAGCAATTGGGGCTGGCATGTATGTAGTAGGCATTGGAGCGACGATTTTAGTTTTAATTGGTTTAGAGATTGTGAGTCGTATTTTTAAGGTGCAATTTTTATTTCCGCAAAATATAACAGTGCAAATGTGTATAAATAAACATGAGGTGGTACAACAAATAGTAGAAACGCTACAAGTGAAAGGTATTCCAATACTGTCATATGAAGTGGAAGCTTTACAGCGAGGTACAGAAATAGTTTATAAGGTAGGGATGCAACTGAAAAATATATCGTCAGAAGAAAAGAATGAATTTATTCAGCATATGCAAACATTACCGGAAGTTACGTTTATAAAGTTAAAATCATAGCGTTGAAAACGAGGATAGATATAGCAGGAATTTCGCTAGTATCTATCTTTTTTTGATATAAAATTCACATAAAGTCAAGTGTTAATTTTGCGCGGTATGGATACATATGTGAACGTTCCCTTATTTTTTCTCAATACAGAATAAAAAGTAAGAATAGTAAAATAATGGTGCGGGACACTAAAAAATGTAAGGTAGGGGAGAGCATGAAAGGCTATTCAAAAAAAGTGTTAGTAGGGGTAAGTTTTGCTAGTTTAATGTTAGGGAGTTTTCAAGGGAGCACATTGGCAGAAAGTAAAAAGGGAGAGCAAGTTTCTTATCGGAATGTGCTCAAAATGGAGCCAGTTGGTGTACAACTGCCAATGCAAGAATTAGCTCATCCATCAAAAGTGCTTGAAAATAAGCCTTTTGAGAAAAGGCTACAATTTGCTGATTTGTCGCAAAGGCCACCTGAAGTAAAAAAAGAAAGTAAGCAATTAGCTGCAGCGAAAACTTATACAATTGCTGAATTAAATCAATTAAACAATCAGCAATTAGTAGATCTACTCGTAACAATTGATTGGGAGCAAATTACGGGTCTATTTCAATTTAATAAGGATAGCCTTGCATTCTATCAAAATGATAGTAGAATGCAGGCAATTATTGATAAATTGAAGCAGCAAGGACAAGCTTATACGAAAGATGATTCCAAAGGGATTGAGACTTTAGTAGAGGTATTACGCTCAGGATTTTATTTAGGATTTTATCATGCGGAATTAAGTAAACTAAATGAGCGGAGCTATCATGATAAATGCTTACCTGCATTACAAACGATTGCGAATAACCCGAATTTCAAACTCGGTACGTTAGAACAAAATAGAGTAGTATCATCATACGGAAAATTAATAGGAAATGCTTCGAGTGATGTGGAAACGATAACATCAGCTGCAAAGATTTTTAAACAATATAACGATAATTTTTCTACATTGGTAGACAATCTTTCAGCTGGAAATGCGATTTACGATATTATGCAAGGTGTTGATTACGACATTCAATCGTATTTGTACGATACGAGAAAAGCACCGAAAGATACAGTATGGTACCAAAAAATTGATAGCTATATTAATGAATTAAGTCGTTTTGCTTTAATTGGAACGGTGACAGAGAAGAATGGTTGGTTAATTAATAATGGTATTTATTATACAGGTAGACTTGGTACGTTCCATAGTACAGGAACGAAAGGATTGCAAGTTGTAACGGACGCAATGAAAATGTATCCGTATTTAGGAGAGCAATATTTCGTAGCGGCTGAGCAAATTGCGACGAACTATGGCGGGAAAGATGCAAATGGAAATGTTGTGAATTTAGATCAAATACGAGAAGACGGGAAGAAAAAATATTTGCCGAAAACGTATACGTTTGATGATGGGGCAATTGTTTTAAAGGCTGGAGATAAAGTGACAGAAGAAAAAGTAAAACGTCTATATTGGGCGGCAAAAGAAGTAAAGGCACAATTCCATCGTACAGTTGAAAGTGATCAACCTTTAGAAAAAGGAAATCCTGATGATGTATTAACGATGGTTATTTATAATAGTCCAGCTGAATATCAATTTAATCGTCAATTGTACGGATATGAAACGAATAACGGTGGCCTATATATAGAAGGAACAGGTACGTTCTTTACTTATGAACGTACGCCAGAAGAAAGTATTTATAGTTTAGAAGAATTGTTCCGACATGAGTTTACTCATTACTTACAAGGTAGATATGAAGTACCAGGGCTTTGGGGACAAGGTAAGATGTATGAGAATGAGAGATTATCTTGGTTTGAAGAAGGGAATGCGGAGTTTTTTGCGGGGGCAACGAGAACGGATAATGTTGTACCGAGAAAGAGCATTATAGGAGGAATATCTTCAAATCCAGCAGAACGTTATACGGCAGAGCGAACGTTAAATGCAAAGTATGGAACGTGGGATTTCTATAATTATTCATTCGCTTTACAATCGTATATGTACAATAAGAGATATGATATGTTTGACAAAGTTCATGATCTTATTAGAAAAAATGATGTAACAGCATATGATGCATACCGCTCTGCATTAAGTAAAGATGCGAATTTAAATAAAGAGTATCAAGACTATATGCAAATGTTAGTCGATAACCGAGAGAAATATAATGTTCCATTAGTATCAGATGATTATTTAACAACTCACGCACCAAAACCAGTTTCAAATATTGCGGCAGAAATTACAGCAGAAGCAAAATTAAGTAATGTATCAGTTAAGAAAAATAAATCACAGTTCTTTAATACATTTACACTGCAAGGAACGTATACAGGTACTACTGCAAAAGGGGAATATGAAGACTGGAAAACAATTACACAAAACGTAAATGATACGTTAAAACGTTTAAGTGCAAAAGAATGGACAGGCTATAAAACAGTAACAGCTTACTTTGTAAATTATCGTGTGAATGCATCAGGACAATTTGAATATGATGTTGTATTCCATGGTATGAATACAGAAGAAGGTGCTGTGAATAAAGCACCAGTTGCGGTTATAAATGGTCCATATAACGGAAATTTAAATGAAACAATTTCGTTTAAAAGCGATGGATCAAAAGATGAAGATGGAAAAATTGTTGCTTATAAATGGGAGTTTGGTGATGGTACTGTAAGCAATGAACAAAATCCAACTCATGTGTATACAAAAGAAGGAACGTACACGGTAAAATTGACAGTAACAGACGACAAAGGATTAACGAATATTGTTACAACGAATGTAACGGTTCAAAAGAAAGAAGATAACAGTGTAGAAAAAGAGCCAAATAATTCATTCCAAACAGCAAATAAACTGCAATTAAATCAAGTTTTACGTGCTAGTTTAGGAAATGGTGATACGAGTGATTACTTTGAAATAAATGTGGAAACTGCGAAAAACCTACAAATTAATGTAACGAAGGAAAATAATATCGGAGTAAACTGGGTTCTTTATTCAGAAGCGGATTTAAATAATTATGTTACGTATGCCCAGCAAGAAGGGAATAAGTTAGTAGGAAGTTACTACACATATCCAGGGAAATATTATTTACATGTGTATCAGTATGGCGGAGGAACAGGGAATTATACGGTAGAAGTGAAATAGCAAAAGAGAAATTGTCTTTCAATGAATGGAAATTAATTTAAGTCTATATCAAGTAATACAGGTTACAATATCAGTTATGAAGATAAAAATTGGTATCTTTATGAATGTTAAAAATTAAATATTTAAAATAAAAAAATAACTATAGGTAATGTATCTAATGATATTAAGAAATCAAGTATCAAGAGATCTTATCTTGAAGTTAAGTAGACCTAATCAGTAAATGAGATACAATCGATGAATTATGATTTCATAGAGATGTGAGCAAAGTAATAAAATTTAAGTATATTTGATTTAATTAAAGGACTAGAGTATATCCGTAAAAACAGATATGCTCTGGTCCTTATTACGTTTAATTTATTCACGAAATCAAGATGATTAATGAGTTAAGTAGCGGCATTTTTGAAATTTATTTTATAAGTTAAATAGAAAAATTTAATTATTTAAATAATTCCGTCATATTAGCAAGGGATACTAATGGAAAATCGTGTACCTTGGCCTAATTTACTCTCTATTTCTATATCACCGTTTAATTCTTTAATAATACTATAAGCAATCATAGTACCAAGCCCAGTTCCTTTTTCTGTTGTTGAATAGAATGGTAAAGCAATCCGCTTTATTTGTTGAGAGGACATTCCAACCCCTGAATCAATAATATCGATTATAATATTACCTTTAATTTTCTGTATATTTATTTGTAATACTCCACCATTTATCATGGCCTCAATTCCGTTTTGTATGATGTTGTTTAGACAGATCCTGAATTTTTCGGGGTCTCCATTTATATAAAAGGAATTTGTACTATTTTGTATTATTTCAACTTTGTATGATAGAGCGAGTGGTGAAATAGTGTCTTTCACTTGATTTAAAATATGATTAATATCTATTTTCTCTTTTAGGGTGTTCTGTGGTTTTGTTAAAGATAAATAGTTATTAATAGTAGATTGTATATGTTGCATTTCAATTAACATGATTTCTAAGTACTGATTCTGAGGTAGCTTAGAGGCATGTTTTTCATTTAACAATTGAGTGAATCCATGTACTGTGGTTAGTGGATTGTGGATTTCGTGTGCAATGGACGCGGCTAGTTCGCTAGCTATATAAAATTTTTCAGCCCGTTGCAGCTTTTCTTTCATTTTATATTTCTCAATCATTCCCTCTATTAAATACACTGATAATAATACCGTAAATATATTAATGATTATATAATTTAATAAAAATTCTATGAGAGTAGAGTCAATTTTACCACCTGTATTTATTTGAGTTACAATACCGCAGATAGAAAGTGAAGTTGTACATACTAAAATAAGAAGCAAGCTTAATAATATCTTTTTTTCTTTAACATACATTGGTAATAAGTAACGAAAGAGCATTGTTATAACAGAAATAATAGTAAAGATAATAAATGATGGAAGAACTCCATTTCCGCCTAAGAAAAATCGATAAGAAAGATATAAAATTCCTATAAAAACAATGTTTTTTGTATTTCCATATAGAAAAACTAATATGATAGGAATAAAACGTAAATCATAAATAAATCCAGCATGTAAATGAAAAGGAAAAGTCATGCAAAAAATAATAGCAATGGAGGAAAGGATAGAAATCAATATATTATTACATGTTTTTTTTTCTTTAAATTCTAGCCAAAATACGTGGTAGCTAAGGATACAAATTATTATTATAAAGGTATTTAATAAAAGAGTAGATATTCCCATAGGTTTGCATCTCCGATAGTTTGTATATTGGATTATGTATGAGTTAAACTTAGATGTTTAGTTATCAGTAGACTTTCTATCTAAAAAAGGAAGAGCGCTTGAAAAAGTACTATAATATTACTTTTATCCCGCATTAACGGGCAGTAAGACCCCCACCTCAAAATTCAGCGGAAGCAAAGAAGTTAGGTAGGGGATCAACTGCCCGTAAAAGCCCGATTGGTGAGGGCTGATAATCAGTGGGGGATGAACAAAACCCCACTGATTAAAGTTTCACTTTATTAGAATTGATAAGGAAGTTAGGAAAAATAATAGATAAAAAAATCTACTTAGATATTTATACATATGAAACTAGAAATTGACTTTTGTATAAGGAAAACTAGGATTGAGTTACTAATAAAATAATAGGATTTTAAGTATGAATATTCTATGAAAAAATATATTTTGTGGATTCTATTTGTAGCCTTCGTTATATTAACATGGAATATACCAAATTATAAAGTGTAAATTTCAAAATTTTTCATTAGTATATTTTATCTAAAATGGAAACGCTATTTATTTGCGTGCTTGGTACTTAATTGTATGAATTCTCGTTAAAAAGATTTTGAAATTTACATGTTTTTTATGAATCATAATACTGTAGCTTTATCAATGTGAGTTTTTCAGTAACTATTAAGGTGTAAAGTTAAAATATATAGGTTTAAAGATATGAATTATTACATAAAAACGCACCTGAAAAAGAATGTATGATGGTAATAGATTACAAACATCAAGGGGGAACTTAAAATGAAGTTAAATAAACTAGTGCTTAGTTGTGGAGTAATTTCAGCATTAACACTTGGTGTGTTAGGAAATAATACTTATGCTGAAGAAATACACAAAACGAATGATACAATTCATATAGTCGAACATGTTCCTGTAGACTTATTATTAACTCAAACAATGGATTATAGTGGAGAGGCTGTAACTTCTTTTGTATATAATGGGAGTGAAAATTTAAGCTTCTTTATGAAAAATAATGGCCAAAATACAATGGGATATAGTGTGAAAGGTCCAAATATGGAGCTAATTGTTGGTGGTTATATAAAACCTGGAGAACAAAAAAATAATGTTACAAATGTACGGAATGCTTTATCTCCATTACCAATTGGAACATATAAAATTTACGTTTCAAATGATGATGGTTCTAAGGGACAATTCCAAGTTGCAGTAAGATCTATGAATTAAATTTAAAACGCTTTGTTTTAAGTTGATTTAATCTTTCCTTATTGGAAAGAAACTAAATTGAATTGAGAATTACCGATCAAAATGAAAACGAGCACCTTATCTAATTTGAGAGGATGTTCGTTTTTTGCTATTAAACAAAAAACAATTACTTCCAACCGCTTATTAATACATTTTCATATTTCCATCGCTAATCTACTAGTTTGTGTCAACGAGAGAATGTCTACTATAAAATAATTTTTTAAAAACAAAATATAATTTGGCTAAAAATTAGAGGGCATCAATTCATTGGAACAGTAAAAGCTGTTTATTGGATTGGTGTCTTTTTTTGTTTAAGAACGAGAATACATTTTCTCAACAGGACAAATGGTAAATATCTATAAGTACTACTTATGAGGATAATTGGAAAATAGAAATTAATAATAAAGGGGAATGCGAAATGACAATATTAATATCTAATAGAGATCTAGCTAACATTCAAGAGGAAGATGTAGATATATTAAAAGTAATGGCACATCCCGTTCGATTGAAAATTGTAAATGAATTAATGCACCATAAACTGTGTAATGTTACACAGTTGACAGAAATATTAGGACTCCCGCAATCTACTGTTTCACAGCATCTATCAAAATTAAAGGGAACCGTGCTCCGTGCAGAAAGACGAGGGTTAGAGATGCATTATTATATCGATAATGTTAAGGCTCGTCAGATTGTAGGAGTTCTAGGTTTGTAGCTAAAAAGAGTACTTTTCAAAAGTGCTCTTTTTAAGATGTGCATTAGGACTTGAAGGAGGCACCAATGCTAGTTTAGAGGGAGTGTGCTTTGAATCAATCTTTGCTTAAAATACGAGATAATTGTTTATATCGTTTAATAATTACTTAATATATTATTAAGTTTGTTACCTTACAAAACTGTAAGGTTATTTCAATTGACACTCGTATATATAAGTAACTATACTAGTTACACAATGTTGGTGAATATATGTAATAGTCTCAATCTATAAGTGTATGCCGAAGGGTTCTTTTCGGAATGATAATTCTATACTAGATTCTTTATCTTATAATAGTGATGACGCCAACTTAATCTATAATTTATTCGAATTCATATTATTTAAAGATTAACTATATTTTACATAATTTACCGACTTGTAATAATTTTTTAGAGGTGCTAAATTTTGAAGAACAAATTAATTGCTACAGGAATTCTTGCTGGAAGTTTACTATCTTATTCTACTAGTATTTTTGCAGATACTCACAAATTTCCAGATGTTCCTGCATGGGCTGACAAATCCGTTACTTATTTAGTTGATAAACAAGTATTGAGTGGTTATCCAGATGGAACTTTTGGTTCAAGTGATACACTAGATAGAGCTTCTGCAGCAACCATTATGACAAGGGCTCTTGGTATACACATTGATTTAAATGCAAAACCATCTTTTAAAGATTCACAAAACCACTGGGGAACCCCTTATATCGCCGCAGCTGAAAAGGCAGGAATAATTAAAGGTGAAGGAAATGGAATATTTAATCCTTCTGGAAAAGTTACTCGTGCTGCTATGGCTACTATGCTAGTGAATGCATATAAACTACAAAATAAAAACACTAGCAATGGACAAAGTAAATTTGAAGATTTAAAGGGACATTGGGGTGAAAAGTTCGCAAATACTTTAATTGATTTAAAAATTTCAGTTGGTACAGATAATGGTTGGCAACCAAATAGGTTCATAACACGCGCTGAAGCTGCACAACTAACCGCAAAAACAGATATGCTTCAATATAGTCAAAGTAATCCTTTAGAAAATAAGACAATAATTATTGATCCCGGACATGGTGGCGCAGATCCTGGAAAAGACACAAAGGGATTACCTGAAAGTAAGATTGTACTTGACACTTCTTTACGTCTACAACAATTGCTTGAAAAACATACACCATTTACAGTTTTACTAACTCGTGAATCTGATACTAGACCTGGACATGATCAAAAAAGCTCTTTACAGGAACGTGTTAAATTTGCTAAACAAAATCAGGGGGATATCTTTATAAGTGTTCATGCAAATGCTTATAATGGTAATGCAAAAGGGACAGAAACATACTACTATAAATCTTCTAAATCTGAAAAAACAAATCCTCATGTGGAAGAAAGTCGTGTTTTAGCTGAAAAAATTCAAACCCGATTAGTAGACGCTCTTCAAACACGTGATAGAGGCGTTAAACATGGCGATCTTCATGTTATAAGAGAAAATGAAATGCCAGCTGTGTTAACGGAACTTGCTTTTATAGATAATGGTATTGATTACAGTAAGTTATCTACAGAAAACGGAAGGCAGGTTGCAGCAGAAGCCATTTATGAGGGGATTTTAGATTATTATGAATGGAAAGGGAATAATGTATCTGAATATAGGTTGCAATAAGTAAATGAAAATATAGTAATTCTCGAAATAAAGAATTCTATAATTTTTTTGCATTTTTTTAAACAACAATTTTAAATATGTATTTAAAATTGTTGTTTAAATTGTTATTATGTGTTTTAATAATATTGATAATAGTTATCAGTAAAAAAAGAGATGGAAATTAGAAAAACAAGTGTTGATAGTTATTGTCATAAAGATTAATAAATTTCTACATTGTAAAGTTATGAACCTATCTCTAGTATTGAGAGCTAAAAGTAATATGTTTATACCTTTTAAATGTTTAAGAAGGAGAGGCTGTCTGTATGAAAAAAACAAATGGAATAGCTAAAAGTGTTGCGGTAGCGTCCGTTATTATGTCTGGATCACTTGGTTTACAAGCAACATCTGTATTTGCAGATTCTAAAGGAACTGTAGAAAATCTTCAAAATGGTGGAAAAGTCTATAATAGTTTTAAAACTACTTATGACATGAAGCAAAATATTAAAAATTCAATAAAGGTTTCTTTTATTGAGGATCCTTACGCAGATAAAAAGATTGCAATTGTTACTACTGATGGTAGTAATATAGATGCTAAATATACAATTAATGGCGGATACTATAACGCAGGTTTAAAGTGGCCATCGGCTTATCATACTGAAGCAGAAATAACAAGTGGTGATAGCGCTCAATTCCATAAAGCTGCCCCAGTTAATACAATGACTTCAGCAAAGGTTACTTCTGAAGTAGGGTATACACTTGGCGGAAGTGTTAAAGTTGGGGTAAATGATAAAGGCCCAAATGCTGATGCAAGTATTACAGGTAGCTTTGCTTGGAAAGAAAGTGTATCTTATGATCAAGTAGACTATAAAACGGTATTAGAGACTCACACAGATAAAAAATTAAATTGGAAAGTAGGATTCCAATCATTTAATTACCCGGAGTGGGGAATTTATAATCGTGATTCATTTAATACTTTCTACGGTAATCAACTATTTATGAAATCACGTAGTTACAATGAAGGAACGAATAATTTTGTTTCAAAAGATACAGTACCAGCTTTAACAGGATATGGTTTTTCTCCTAATGTAGTAGCAGTTATTACTGCAGATAAAACAGAATCTACATCTGATTTAAAAATAACAAATCGTAGAATATCAGATCAGTACAATATCGAATGGGTAAGTTCGAAATGGTGGGGAACAAATAATAAAGATACATATAATGAGTTCTTTACAAACAACTATAAGTTAGACTGGAAAAACCATCAAGTTACTCTTGATAACCAAAAAGCCCTTGAAGAACAAATGAGTAGTATCAACAATGTGAATAACCAACTTAACAAAGGCAAAGGGAAATTATCTTTTTCAATGAATGGAAATCAGCTCAAAGCGACATCTAGCAATGCTGGTTATGGTATTAGTTACGAGGATAAAAATTGGGGTATCTTTGTGAATGGTGAAAAGATCTATACGTTTAATGAAAAAACAACTGTAGGTAATATTTCGAATGACATTAACAAATTAAACATCAAAGGACCTTATATTGAGATTAAACAAATCTAATCAGTAAATGAATTGCAAATGAAAGGGCCAGAGTTTATCTGTAAAGATAGATAAACTCTGGCCCTTATTATTTTTTTCATTCTTATACGCAATTAGAAAAGAACGTGAGGTATTTGAAAGCTATTCATGCCACGCAGGGAGATATTGTTTTAAGTAGGGTGTTTATTTTTATTTCATTTTTAAATGAATTCTTTGTATGATGACATAGGGTAGGCGATGTTCAGGAGATGTTTCTTTTTGAGGAGTATGTTGTGTGGCGAATAGTTTAAAGTAAGCAAGTCTTCATCGGTTGTTAAGTTATTACTTTAAATATATAATTAAACTTCATTAAAAAGATACTCTATTCAAAGTCCTTAGTGGATTTTTGAAGTGAAATATATATTATTTGAGGTGTGTGAAATGGGGAAATCTCGAGAGCAGACGATGGAAAATATTTTGAAGGCTGCTAAGAAAAAATTTGGAGAGCGTGGTTATGAAGGTACGAGCATACAAGAAATTGCAAAAGAAGCGAAAGTGAATGTTGCTATGGCTTCTTACTATTTTAATGGGAAAGAAAACCTATATTATGAGGTGTTTAAGAAATATGGTCTTGCTAATGAGTTACCTAATTTTCTTGAGAAGAATCAATTTAATCCTATTAATGCTCTAAGAGAATATTTAACAGTCTTTATTACACATATAAAAGAAAATCCTGAAATTGGCACATTGGCATATGAGGAGATTATTAAGGAAAGTGCAAGATTAGAAAAGATTAAACCGTATTTTGTAGGTAGTTTTGAACAGTTAAAAGAAATATTGCAGGAGGGGGAGAAACAAGGAGTATTTCATTTCTTCTCTATAAATCATACGATACATTGGATCACTTCTATTGTTTTATTTCCAAAGTTTAAAAAGTTCATTGATTCTTTAGGACCAAATGAATCGAATGATACAAATTATGAATGGATGCCAGAAGATTTGGTGAGCAGAATTATTTCTGCTTTAACAGATAAGCCTAATATGTAAATTACTCATTGTTTATGAATCCTAATTTTCCTGTTAAAAAGCCTAATTTCTCAATGGATTGTAGAGAAATTAGGCTTTTTTGGACACTTCATTCAAATACTTTATAGACTAATGGCTTGATTTATTAATGATTCGAGTGGAGTTACATAGATATAGTTTTCGTTGCAACGGTTTGTTGAAATGCCTTATCATGCTCAACAATAATCATTGTGGGATTAAATTGTTGAATCAGCTCTTCAATTTGCATACGTGAATAAATATCTATAAAGTTTAATGGTTCATCCCATATATACATATGGGCTTTTTCACATAAACTTTTAGCGATAAGCAGTTTTTTCTTTTGTCCACCAGAATAATGAAATATATCTTTCTCAAATTGAATTCGGTCAAAATCCATCTTTCGTAGGATGGATTTAAATAATGTCTCATCAATCTTGTGCTCTTCAATAAAATTTGATAGCGATCCTTTCAAATGAGAAGTATCTTGTTGGACATAGGAGATGGTGAGTCCTGTACCTAAAGTAACTGAACCTGTATGCTGTATCGGATACCCTAGAATTAGTTTTAGGATACTGCTTTTCCCGCTCCCATTTTTGCCATCAAGCACAATTCGGTCACCTTGTTCAACTACGAAGTTAATTGGCTCATTCACGACTTGTTCATCGTACGTAACAGACACGTCAGCCAAAGTAACTAATTCATTTGACTTGAACTTTAATGCTTCTAATTTTAATGACTCAGTTTTCTCCACATTTTTTAGTAATTTTGACTTTTCTTCAATAGCTTTTTGTTGCCTTGATTCTAGGTTTTTTGCCCTTTTCATCATCTTGGCTGCTTTATGTCCTACAAATCCCTTATCCAACTTAGAACCTGAATTTCTTGTTCCATTTTTTGAAGCTTCTACATCATGAGACCAACTTGCTGAACGCTTGGAAGACTGTTTTAATCTTCCTATGTCTTTTTGTAGACGATCATTTGTAGCCTCTTCGTGCTCTTGCTGTCTATCGAAATTTAATTTCCAAGAAGAATAGTTCCCGCTTTGAACTTCAATATTTGCTCTATTTATAGATAAGATATGGTCAACGCATCCATCTAAAAAGACTCTGTCATGTGAAATTAAAATAAACCCTTTTTTCTTCCTTAGATAATCAGAGACTATTTTTCGTGCATCCGTGTCTAGGTGGTTTGTTGGTTCGTCAATTAATAGGAATTGGCCCTCATTTAAAAACAGTGCAGCAAGCAACACCTTTGTTTGTTCTCCATTTGATAAAGTTTTAAACGGTCTGTACATGACCTCGGCATCAACATTTAAATAGGATATTTCACGTAGAAATTCCCAATCTTCTGCTTGGGGACAAATTTCTTCAAGGATTTCATGAGTGAATTTGTTCTTATCTGCAACAGTGTAGGGGAAGTAATTGAATTCTACCGAAGCAAGGATTTTTCCACTATACTCGTAATTTCCTAATAATAAATTAAAGAATGTCGTTTTACCTCGTCCGTTTCTACCGATAAATCCTAGTTTCCAATCCGTATCTATTTGAAAGTTTACATCTTCAAAAATATTATCAAAGCTACCTGGGTATGAAAAAGTTAAGTCTTGAACTTTTATCATTGACATAATAATTCCTCCTTTATATATCGAAACGTTTCATATAAAGTCGGAACATCCATCCATTTTTTAATTTCTCTATATAAGTTTGATGGATATTAACGACTTATATAGAGCATTACATGTGTAACAATAGTATCTGAATTAGCCATTTTTTTCGCTCCTTTATTTGTTAGGTAAATTTAGCGATTAATAAATTTTAACTTACATAAAAGGGAATAAAAAAATCCCCCGATTTTTAATCGGAAGGATTAGTCTGTCGCTTAAGTAAGTACTTATTAATCATTTGAATCATGACAAATAAAGTATGAAATGAATTATAAAAATGGATAGACTAACCCTATATTTTGTAGTTTGAAGTTATAAAATTCAACTTAAAATATAAATTAGTTAATCATTATTCATCCATCATTCCTTTCATCATTCTATTTTTAGAGTAACATTCTTTTTTGGGAGATGCAATATCATCTTCACTTAATGCTAGATCATTTATATTTCTTTGGTTAGGTCGATATAACATTACATCTTTCTTATAAACATCTTATTTTTGTTCAAAATGTCACGTCTTTTGTCCATTAAAAGGGGAGGTATTTGAAATTGACAGCACCCTTCACTGTAACTATAATAGTTACAGTGAGTTCGGTCATTTAATTCGAATTTCTAAATTAATGATAGTATATTACCCTTCTTTCTAAGTGTGACAATAAGCGAATAACTATGTTGCTATGGAAGTTTAGATTCTATCTCATATTCAAAGAACAGCTAAGTTGTATTATTCAAATTTACGATGAGTAAATACCGAAAAATAACATTTTCCATCGTATTCTTTTTGGAATGCTTAGTTAAAAAAGAAGAAATATCTGCAGAAAGTAAATCAGGCTGTGGTATGTAGAAAGAAATCCTATAAAAAGTTCATAATATGGAATAATAAGTAAGTTCATTTTGATGAATACGAGCAGTGCAGCATCAGGTCATTTTTAATAAAAATCTAGAAAAAATTAAGAAGGTGAGTCCGTTGCGTAAACATTCACATGTGCAATTTTATGTATTGATATTAGCTCTACTAGCTTATTTAAGCTTTTGTTTTATATTTTTATTTGTTTTTCCGAATCATTATTTTGTATCAGATTTTAATATACGACTATCATCCTTAGTTGTTGAAACTACTGTATTTATCTCATTACTTTACTCTATGGTATCAAGAAAAATTAAACTAGGAGTCTTTTGGGTTTGTATTACTATTGCAATAGGGTGTTTCTTGATAGGGAATTTTATATCTGCTTTTCAAGTACTTAATGTAGAATTACCAATAGAAAATTTTAATATCTCTGATGTATTTTTGTTGTTTTTCTTATTCTTCTTTCTCCTTGCGTTCTTTTATAAAATCATTATGGAATGTAACAAGTGGGAAAAAGCGTATTTAATTTGTGATTTATGTATTGTTGTTACTGCTATTTTTACCTTAGAATGGTACCTATTTAATAAACCTTCTGCAAATATCTTATTCTTATCAATTGGAGATGTTTTTCTTTC
Source organism: Bacillus sp. K2I17 (assembly GCF_002209985.1). Lineage (NCBI taxonomy): Bacteria > Bacillati > Bacillota > Bacilli > Caryophanales > Bacillaceae > Bacillus > Bacillus sp. K2I17. The sequence goes on along the minus strand of NZ_NJGF01000009.1, from coordinate 454 downwards.
ATTTATTTTCCCAATTATAGATCTATTGCTTCTATTACTAGGAGTTAGCCTTATTTTTCGACCAGCAATTTTTAATGCGAAAAGTAAATTGTTTATTTTTATCTTAGTATTAACTGGCTTGTCTATTACGGACTATTTATATTTCTATTTACAAGATGATTTATCACATCGTTCACTTATATTATTAAGGTGTTTGTATAGAGTTTTTCTATTATTTATTGCCATTGCTGCTACTATTCCAAGGAGTACATCTTCTAGAAGAGATTACTTTATTATTAATCCGACATTTGGAAAGAAACTTCTTGTCATATTTCCTTATCTTTCAGTTGCAATTTTAATTGGTTTTACTTTCAAAGAGCAAACTTCTTCCTCTACACTGATTACGGGAAATTGTATTGCCTTTGTATTTGTACTGATTCGTCATACAATTGTACGAATGCAAAACAAAGATTTA
>NZ_NJGF01000008.1:0-206970 GCF_002209985.1 Bacillus sp. K2I17 | reverse complement strand
TAGCAAAGGCTAAAGAAGAAGAGAAAGCAAGGGAAATAGCAAAGGCTAAAGAAGAAGAGAAAGCAAAGGAAATAGCAAAAGCAAAAGAAGAAGAGAAAGCAAGAGAAATAGCAAAGGCTAAGGAAGAAGCAAAAGCAAGAGAAGAGTCTAAAAATAACATACAGTCTGCTAAACGTGAATTAACGGTAGTTGCGACAGCATATACTGCTGATCCAAGTGAAAATGGTACATATGGTGGACGTGTTTTAACTGCGATGGGGCATGATTTAACGGCTAATCCGAATATGAGAATTATCGCAGTAGATCCGAAAGTAATCCCATTAGGATCTAAAGTATGGGTAGAAGGTTATGGCGAAGCAATTGCTGGTGATACTGGAAGTGCTATTAAAGGAAATCGTATTGATGTTTTAATGGGCTCAAAAAGTAAAGCTATGAATTGGGGAAGACAAACTGTTAAAGTTAAAATTCTTTAATAAATAAAGTTATCTAGATAGAAGTCAGTTCTCTTTATTGAGACTGGCTTTTATTTTTGTATCGCAACATCAGTAAGAATCGCATTAAATATATCTTTTTGCGTGAATGTATCTGTAAAAATAGTTTCTCGAGCAACTTCAATTGTATCGTGCGGATTATACCATTTTTGTAGGGAACCCTCACCAAATTCATATCGTTTGTCCCTTGTGTTATGTCGTCGAATCGTTTCTTTTAATGATAAATCAAAGTAATATGTATATGCCTTTCCTTCAAAAAAATGTATTAACTCTTTTAGCATTTCACCGTATCTACGACTGTTTAAAATACCTTCTAAAATAACAAACTCACACTTTCCTTTTCCGTACTTCGTAATTTCAAATAGTAGATCATGAGATAAGTTCCCCATCGTATCATGTACGCTAAGCATATCTCTACGTACAACATCCTGCGATACTAAAAGTGTACCTTGTCCGAAATGTTCTTGTAGTTGCTTTGCGATTGTTGTTTTACCACTTGCGGAGTTTCCTCTAAGAATGATTAAAGTTGATTTAAGTATAGAATTAGACATAATGTATTCCTCCAACACGAATGATTATATAGAAAATTTTAACAAATGAAGTAAAGAAAGTGTATACTCAATATGATGGATATTTAAAGGAGGGGGCTAGATGGAAGATACATTAAAGAATACACACCCTATATAGAAACGGACATGGTTTCGTTATTTAGGGGCATTTATAATTGTTCAATTACTATTTATTATGTTTGAGAGTACAGGATGTGCACCAAACTTTAAACCTAGTGGGAAAATTTCAAATAGAATTTTACATTCCCAATTTTTCACGGAATGGTTCACTCCATATGAAATCCCTCATTTTAATGTGTTTACAGCTCTTTTTGCGATTACATTGTTACCATACGCACTAATAGGTGTAATGAAAGATTTCACAACAAGAAAAAATATAAATAATTAAAAAGAGGTATTATATGCTATTTCAAAAAGATAATATATCGATTAGATACGTAAAAGAAGAGGATGCACCAATCATTTCAAAATGGCTAACAGACCCAGAAGTCTTGCGGTATTACGAAGGACGCGATAATCCGCAATCTGTAGAAATGGTACTGAATCATTTTATACATAATCCAAATAGTCATGAAAAAAGATGTTTAATAGAGTTTGATGCTGTTCCAATTGGTTACATACAAATGTACCCAATTGATTCTGAGTGGAAAACATTATATGGCTATGAAGAATCACAAAATGTATGGGGAATGGATCAATTTATCGGAGAGCCGACTTATTGGGGAAAAGGAATTGGAACGAAACTCGTTCAGGCAGCAATTACATATATTATGGAGAACACGAGAGCAGAAGCAATCGCAATGGATCCGAAAGTAAATAATGAACGTGCGATAAAATGTTATGAAAAATGCGGCTTTAAAAAAGTGAAGATATTAAAGGAACATGAGCTGCATGAGGGGAAATTAGAAGATTGTTGGATGATAGAATACAAACAAAGGGAGCTGCGCGAAATGAAAAAAGCTTTATTAGTAATTGATGTGCAAGCAGGTATGTATACAGCGGGAATGCCAGTACATAACGGGGAAAAGTTTTTAGAAATATTGCAAGAGCTTATTGGGGAATGTCGTTCTAATGATATTCCAGTTATTTATGTACAACATAACGGACCAAAAGATCATCCGTTAGAAAAAGGTACAGAGGGCTGGAAAGTGCATGAGGCGATTGCTCCGCAAAAAGGGGATCGTATCGTTGAAAAGACGACGCCAGATTCTTTCCATAAGACAAACTTAAACGAAGTATTACAAGAAAAAGGCATTGAACACGTTATTATTTCAGGAATGCAAACAGAGTACTGTGTGGATACGACAACGCGAAGAGCGTTTAGTGAAGGTTATAAAGTAACGTTAGTGAGTGATGCACATAGTACGTTTCATACAGACGTGTTACGTGCGGAAGACATTGTAAAGCATCATAATGTAGTGTTTGGAGCGTTTGCTAATGTTGTTGCGTTAAAAGATTTGAAAGTGACTGCCTCTAAATAAGAGGCAGTTTTTTATTATAAGATATATTAAAAAAATTGTTCGTATAATTTCACATACCATAATGAAAATACACAAAAGGAGCACCACATAATTAAAAGAGGCGCTCCTGCATCAAAATGTTACTTCTTCTTATCTTTATCCAACACATTCTGCTCTTCAGCAAATTCCGTACCATATGCAAAGCGGCGATTAATATGAATGTTATCATTGTTGTGCCTTGTGTGTGAGTGAGAGAAGCGATGAACGATTACTTCAGATAATGTAAAGACAGTAGCGGAAAGGAAACTCCCCCATGCAATTTGCATGTAATTGTCTAATAAAATATTACCGAAAATCCATACGCTTAAATACGTTAGTAAGAAATCCGACATAATGGCACCGGTATTACCTATTCGGTTTAATATGATTTTATCGACGAACATATAGGAAACGATTGTAACAAAGAGACTAAATGAAATAATTTGGACGAACGTTGCAGGGAAAAATAAAGCGAGTCCAATACTAAATGCGATAATGCACGATATAAATTTGATAAGTACTACAGTAAAACCATTCAATATTTACACCTCCGATTTATACATAGTTTTACAATAAATTTAGGAGTTCATACATTGTAACGAATATATTTACATAAAACTTTTTCATGTTCGTTTTTTGTCTAAATATTAAAAAAACAAAGAAAAAATGTTATAGTAAAATGAGAGTATATGACATTTTTAGGTAAGGGGGAATCCATGATGTGGATTACTTCAGAAGTAGAAATTCCAGAGGAGTTAATTGATCATCTTGAACAAGGAAAGTTAGTACTATTTGTTGGAGCGGGAGTTTCTATGAAAGGGAAATCAAACTTACCGAATTTTGATGATCTAGTTGATGAGATTGCGAAAACGTTATATGTAGAAACGCGTGAAATAACAGAACCTCATGATTATTATCTTGGTAAAATTGCGAAAACAAAAGATATACATCAAGTTGCAAGAGATTTAGTTCATATTGAAAAATCAAAGCCGAATCCGCTTCATTATGCGATTCCGAGGTTGTTTCCTTTAGATACGGAAGTCCGCATTGTCACGACAAATTTTGATCGGCATTTTACAACTGCGATGAAAGAAATGAATAGAGAATTAAACGTATATTACGCACCTGCGTTACCTACAGGTAGAGCGTTTAAAGGACTCGCTTACATACATGGCAATATAGAACAAGAGAAAGAAGCTTTAATTTTAACAGATGGTGATTTTGGAAGGGCTTACTTGACCGAAGGCTGGGCAAGAAGGTTTTTAGTTGATTTATTCTCGAATTATACTGTTTTATTCGTTGGATATAGCCATAATGACCCAGTAATGAAATATTTGGCTACTGGTTTACCGCCAAGTACAAGGCGTTATGCATTTGTTGCACAAGGGGAAAATACGTACCATTGGGAGCATTTAGGAATACGGCCGATTGTATACCCGAATAAAGGTAATAATCATCAATCTCTTGTTAAAGCAGTGAAGCGATGGGCAGAATTAATGGGAGATAATTATATTACAAAACGAATGCGAATTCGTGACATAGTAACAGTTCCACCGTCAGTAGAGCAGGAACAATTATCATACATAAAACAATCCATAAAAAAAATTGAAACAGTCCGCTACTTTGTTGAATTTGCTCATGATTATGAATGGGTGGAATGGCTTGAAGCAGAAGGGAAATTACAAAATTTATTTTTAGTTACATCAAACGATAATGAGGTAGATGAATTACTTGCAGAATGGTTGGTGGAACAATTTCTTTTTAGTCATCAAAAAGAATTATTTCAATTAATTTTTAAAAATCATTCTAAAATATCTCCGTTATTATGGAGAACAATTTGTAGCTACTTAAACGAAACGAAAATTAAAATGGACCCGTTGTTGTTTGCAAGATGGACACTTCTTTTATTAGAAACAGCTGAAAAAGATAGTAAATCTATTGAAAAAATTTCTTGCTTACTGCAAAAATGTTCTTTTCCTGAGCATAAAGAAATTGCTTTATTATTACTAACGTTTATTTTGGACGGAAAACTGAAATTGAAGCGGGAAAGAAAATGGGGAAATGATACGCAAGAATCAATAGAACTTGAGGAATCGAGTCGTTTACCAGTGTCTACATTTTCTTATGTGGAGCAAATTTGGAATGAGAAGATGAAACCTCATATTTCCTATTACGCCGTACCAATTATGATGATGGGAATAGAGAAGATGCGAATGTTATCACTACGACAAACGGCACTGAAAAAAAAGGATAAGGAAAATGTTGAAAAAGAGTTTCAGCAAAATGATCTTGCATTTTTAATTCAAATTGTAAAAGAGTGTTTAGCCTATTTGTGTGAAAAAAATGAAAAAAAAGCAAATTATTATATTACAGAAATGATAGAAGCAAACAGCATGCTTCAGAACCGAATTGCAATTGATGCGATGAATAAAAATATATTCGTTAGCGCCGATGCCAAAATGAAATGGTTGTTACAGGAAGGACTTCTTTTAGATGTCACGTATAAACACGAAGTTTTTCAACTTATAAAAAATCATTTCGCACTCTCTTTGGAAAAAACAAAGGAAGTGGTTATTCAAATTGTATTGAAGGACCTTGCAGAGGAGAGAGCATTTGATGCTTGTTTAGTTTTAGATTTATTATTCACTTGTGATTCGAATAGTCCATCTACAGCAAAAGGTTATGAGTTAATGAAGCAAAAACATCCTCACTTTCATTCTGATCGATATAGTGTACAAAAGAAAGAGACGGCAGATCAAAGTATTACTTGTAATGTAACTGCTGATGGATTATTGCAGTTGAAAGACGATGAAATTATGAAGCAAGTTCGTCAATTTTCTCAAGATGGTGTTTTTGAACAACGCCATTTTTTAGAGATGTTATCGAAAGCATGTAAGTTGAATACAGAATGGAGTATTTCATTTGCCTATCAATTAGTTGGTATGCACGAAATAAGTAATGAAGTATGGTTTGTTTGTATTAGAGAGTGGCGAAATAACCGAGGATTGACAAATGAACAAATCCAAAAAGTAATTCCGCTATTACAGAAATTTGTTAGAAATACTTCTTTTCATTGGTTAATTAGTAGCTTTCTATATGAGATTAGTAATCGATTAGAAGAGTTAGAGGAAAATAGTATACGCAGTGTGAAACGTTTTGCTTTTTCGGTATTCCCTCAAGTAATGAAAAGTGATACAGATTTTAAGCTTGGAAAACAAGACTTTTACAATGAATCGATCCAGCATCCTGTTGGGAAAATGACAGCTGTATTATTAAAACTGTTATCATATGATCATTTATACGATCGTAATGTATATGAATATTTATTTTTATTTGAAGAACAAGTAAGAGTTAGTAAAGTACGGACAAACTTTATGTTAGCTCGTTTAGTAGCAGATGTTACATTTCTTTATCATATTGAGAAGCAATGGTGCCGAAAATATTTGTTGCCATGCTTAGATTTAAAGAAAGAAAATGAGATTACGAAATATGCATGGGCAGGCTTATGTTACACGCAAATCAATTTACCTTTATTTACAGAAATGAAACGATTTATTAAGTATGCAGTAGAACATTTGGAAGTATTACATCCGCATACGAGGGAAGCTTTCTTGAAATGGCTCAGTTTTGTATTTATTAAATGTGTACTGTATTGGGAGCAAAAAACAGATTGGTTATACCCGTTACTTATACAAGAAAATGAAGAAAATAAAATTAAATTTATGCAGTTTTTATGCTATTACGTCAAAACGTTAAGTGCAAAAGAACAACAAAAATTTTGGGCATCTTGGCTCAGTGTATTTTTGCGAGAGCGACCGAAAATGGGTGAAATCACAGCTAGAGAATATGTAATGCTTTTGCGTATTATTTTATTTATGGATGAAATAGTAGAAAGAGGATTATCTATAATAAAAACATTTTCAGGTTTGGTTGGAAAAGGGAATCAAACGGAGTTAAAACAGTTGTTTAATGAAATACTTGAAAAGACAGAGAGTATAAAAATGTATAAAGAATTGTATGCAAATGTATTTTTCACTTTACTACAAACGCTTCAAGAAGCCGATTTACTTGAAACTGAAATTATTCAAATAAAAGAAATATTAATCCAGTATGGAGTAGAAAAATATGTATTAAATGCAATAGATAATGAGATAATTCGCATCGGAATTGTTATGGAGAATTTACAAGAAGAAATGTAGGGCGGAAGTGGAATTTTAAAAAAAATATAAAAAGTTGTTGACAGTGTTTTGAAAAGCGTTCTATAATACGAATCATACTTATTCAATTTCAAAAACATTTGAATAAACAAAGTGCAATGAAGAGATCACAGTAGTGGTTAGTCTTACTGTAACAGAGAGCTGGTGGTTGGTGTGAACCAGTACAGGGATAATCATGAATTACAGTCTTGGAGCATCTTTTTCGTAGTAAAGATAGTATTGTCTTTATGAAGAAAAAGCGGTCAATTGATCGTTAACAGTGAAGAGAGGTAGACGGAAAGTTAGTCTACAACTAGGGTGGTACCGCGATAAATATCGTCCCTACTGATTTATTCAGTAGGGACTTTTTGTATTTTAGTGGTCTAACTTGAAAATTAAATATATATGCGTTGAAAGGAAAAGCAGTAGTTGTTGTTTCCCTGTAACAGAGAGCTGGTGGTTGGTGCGAACCAGTACAAAAACAAGAGCGAATTACAGTCCTAGAGCATCTTTTTCGTAGTAAAGATAGTATTGTCTTTATGAAGGGAAAGACGGTCAGATGATCGTTAACAATGAAGAGAGGTAGACGAAATAAGTCTACAACTAGGGTGGTACCGCGATAAATATCGTCCCTACTGATTGAATCAGTAGGGATTTTTTGTACAAAAAAGTGGGTTTTGATTGAGTTGATAGTGTCCTTATAGTAAGTATTCGTTTAAAATAAGAAGAGGTATCGATTCCACTTAAATTTTGTATAATTTATCAGTTCAGAAAATAGAGAATTTTTCATTCTCTTACTATACTTTTAAAACATTAGAGGAGGATTTCCAAATGGCAAATCATGAATTAGATCAATTACGTAAACAGGTAGATGAAATTAACTTACAACTATTACACCTTTTAAACAAACGTGGTGAAATCGTTCAAAAAATTGGGGAGCAAAAGCAAGTACAAGGTACGAAACGTTTTGATCCAGTACGTGAGCGTGAAGTACTTGATATGATCGCAGAGCATAACGAAGGACCATTCGAAACGTCAACAGTTCAACACATTTTCAAAACAATCTTCAAAGCTAGCTTAGAATTACAAGAAGATGATAACCGTAAAGCATTACTAGTATCACGTAAAAAGAAACAAGAAAATACAATCGTTAATGTAAAAGGTGAATTGATTGGAAACGGAACACAAACGTTCATCATGGGACCTTGTGCGGTAGAAAGCTTAGAGCAAGTTCGCCAAGTAGGGCAAGCGATGAAAGACCAAGGTCTAAAATTAATGCGCGGTGGTGCTTTCAAACCAAGAACATCTCCATACGATTTCCAAGGTTTAGGAGTAGAAGGATTACAAATTTTACGCCAAGTAGCAGATGAGTTCGACTTAGCGATCATTAGTGAAATCTTAAATCCGAACGATGTTGAAATGGCGCTAGACTACGTTGATGTAATTCAAGTCGGTGCACGTAACATGCAAAACTTCGATTTATTACGAGCTGTAGGTAAAGTTAACAAGCCAGTATTATTAAAACGTGGATTAGCAGCAACAATTGATGAGTTCATTAACGCAGCTGAGTACATCATTGCACAAGGTAACGACCAAATTATTCTATGTGAGCGTGGTATCCGCACATACGAAAGAGCGACACGTAACACATTAGACATTTCAGCAGTACCGATTTTAAAGAAAGAAACACATTTACCAGTAATCGTTGACGTAACGCATTCAACTGGACGCAGAGATTTATTATTACCAACAGCGAAAGCAGCACTTGCAATTGGCGCAGATGCAGTAATGGCTGAAGTACACCCAGACCCAGCGGTTGCATTATCAGATTCTGCACAACAAATGGATATTCCAGAATTCCATAGATTCATGGATGAGTTAAAAGGTTTCAAAAATAAATTATCTTAATTCCATATCATATATGCGCTGAAGAGGAAACAGTAGTGCTTATCTCACTGTTAAAGAGAGCTGATGGTCGGTGTGAATCAGTACAAAGATAAGCATGAATTACAGCCTTGGAGCATCTTTTCCGCCAACTTTTGGAGGGAAAGACGGTCAAACGATCGTTACAGAAGAAGAGAGGTAGACGATAGTTGTCTACAACTAGGGTGGTACCGCGATAAACATCGTCCCTACTGAGCGCTCAGTAGGGACTTTTTTGTACAAAAAAATAGTAAAGGGGCAAGAGAAATGAGATACATTACAGCTGGAGAATCACATGGACCGCAGTTAACAGTTATTTTAGAAGGTGTACCAGCAGGTTTAACATTAACATCGGAACATATTAATAAAGAATTACTAAGAAGACAAAAAGGGCACGGACGCGGAAGACGCATGCAAATAGAAACTGATACAGTTGAAATTGTAAGTGGTGTTCGTCATGGGATGACACTTGGCTCACCAATAACGTTAATCGTTAAAAATGATGATTTCAAACATTGGACGAAAGTAATGGGTGCAGAGCCAATTTCGGAAAAAGAAAGTAAAGATATGAAACGTACAATTACAAAACCACGTCCAGGACATGCAGATTTAAACGGTGCAATTAAATATGGACATCGTGATATAAGAAACGTATTAGAGCGCTCATCTGCAAGAGAAACGACAGTTCGTGTAGCTGCTGGTGCAGTTGCGAAACAAATTTTGAAAGAATTAGGTGTAGAAATTGCAGGGCATGTTCTTGAAATTGGTGGGGTACAAGCGAAACGAATTTCAAACTTACCAATAGAAGAAATTCAAACGATTACTGAAAATTCACCAGTTCGATGTTTAGATAAAGAAGTAGAACAAGAGATGATGGATGCGATAGATAACGCTAAAAGTAGTGGGGATTCAATCGGCGGTATTGTTGAAGTCATTGCAGAAGGTATGCCAATTGGTGTTGGTAGTTACGTTCATTACGATCGTAAATTAGATGCAAAACTTGCTGGTGCAATTATGAGTATTAATGCATTTAAAGGTGCTGAAATTGGCGTTGGTTTTGAAGCAGCAAGACAGCCAGGAAGTAAAGTACACGATGAAATATTATGGGATGAAGAAAATGGATACACGAGAAAAACGAATAATGCCGGCGGTTTAGAAGGCGGTATGACAACAGGAATGCCAATTGTCGTAAGAGGTGTTATGAAGCCAATACCTACATTATACAAACCGTTAGCAAGCGTTGATATTGATACGAAAGAAGCATTCCAAGCGAGTATTGAAAGATCTGATAGTTGTGCAGTACCAGCAGCAGGTGTAGTAGCTGAATCTGTTATAGCATGGGAACTTGCACATGCACTAGTCGAACAATTCGGAAAAGATCGTATGGATTTAATTCAGCAAAACATTACGCAACATAATAAATACGCAAAAGAATTTTAATAAAAAGGTGGTTTTAACATGCAAGTAAAAGATCAACTATCATCATTACAACCATATAAACCAGGTAAATCACCTGAACAAATGAAAGAAGTGTACGGAGATCATTTATTTGTGAAATTAGCATCAAATGAAAATCCATTCGGCTGCTCACCACGTGTTTTAGATGAGTTGCAAAAATCGTGGTTGGAACATGCTTTATATCCTGACGGAGGTGCTATAGCGCTTCGTCAAACAATTGCAAATAAGTTACATGTTCAAATGGAACAAATACTTTGCGGTAGTGGTTTAGATGAAGTCATTCAAATAATAAGCCGTGCAGTACTTAGAGCAGGAGATAACATCGTAACGGCTGGTGCAACATTCCCGCAGTACCGTCATCATGCAATTATTGAAGGTTGTGAAGTGAAAGAAATCCCTTTAAATAACGGTGTATACGATTTAGACGAAATTTCGTCAGCAATAAATAATAATACGAAAATCGTATGGATTTGTAATCCGAACAACCCGACAGGCACATATGTGAATGATCGAAAATTGACTCAATTTATTGAAGGTATTAGTGAAAATACGTTAATTGTCATTGATGAAGCGTACTATGAATACGTAACAGCAAAGGATTTCCCAGAGACATTACCGCTTTTAGAAAAACATAAAAACATTCTTGTACTTAGAACATTTTCTAAAGCGTACGGATTAGCTTCTTTCCGCGTTGGATATGCAATTGGACAGGAAGAGCTAATCGAGAAATTAAATGTCGTACGTTTGCCATTTAACGTATCTTCATTAGCGCAAAAAGCAGCGACGATTGCTTTTGGTGATGACGAGTTTATTGAGGAAATAGTTCGTGTGAATACAGAGGGATTACAACAATACGAAAGCTTTTGTAAGGAAAATGAAATTCCGTTTTATCCATCGCAAACAAATTTCATCTTCTTGCCAGTTGAGAATGCTGGGGAGATTTATGAAGCTTGTGCACACGCAGGATTTATTATTCGTCCGTTCCCAAATGGTGTCCGTATTACAGTCGGAACAAGGGAGCAAAATGAAGGAGTGATTTCAGTGTTAAAACAACACTTTGAAAATAAAAAAAGAAAGTCTCGAGATGAGGAAAATGCGTAAAAAGGTAGTTTTAATTGGAACTGGTTTAATCGGAGGCTCTCTCGCATTAGCAATTAAGAAAGAGCACGATGTAACGATAACAGGTTATGATATATTTCAAGAACAAGTAGAGCGTGCAAAAGAATTACATGTAGTAGATGAAGTAGCAGTAGATTTACAGCATGCATGTGAGGAGGCGCATTTAATTGTGTTTGCTTCTCCAGTTGAAGAAACGAAGAAGTTATTACACAAATTAGCGTCATTTCATTTACGAGAAGATGTTATTGTAACAGATGTTGGTAGTACAAAAGGGACGATCATGAATGAAGCGGAAGCTTTATTTTCAAAGGAAGTTTCTTTTATTGGTGGACATCCGATGGCAGGTTCTCATAAAACGGGAGTTGAAAGTGCAAAAGCACATTTATTTGAAAATGCATTTTATATTTTAACGCCGATGAATCATGTGCCAAATGAACATGTGGAAGAACTAAAGCGTTGGTTACAAGGAACAGGGTCTCATTTTCTCGTTCTAAATACGGAGGAACATGATTATGTAACAGGGATCGTTAGTCATTTTCCGCATCTTATCGCAGCTGGATTAGTAAAGCAAGTGGAGAAACATGCAGGAGATAATCCGCTCATTCATCAATTAGCTGCCGGAGGGTTTAAAGACATTACACGTATCGCATCTAGTAGCCCAAAAATGTGGAGTGATATTGTTAAGCAAAATCGCGAGCATTTAATGGTATTATTAAAAGAGTGGATCTCTGAAATGGAAGATTTATATGATACAGTTTCTACCGGAGATACAGGCGAGATTCAAAACTATTTTGCAGACGCGAAAGAATACCGTGACTCTTTACCAGTACGAAAGAGAGGGGCAATTCCTGCCTATCACGACTTATACGTCGATGTTTTAGATAAAGTAGGGGCATTGGCTCATATTACGAGTATTTTGGCACGTGAAGAAATTAGTATTACGAACTTGCAAATATTAGAAGCACGTGAAGGGTTGCTTGGGGTATTACGTATTAGCTTCCAAAGAGAAGAAGATCGTATGAAAGCAAAGCTAGCGCTTAGAGAAGAAAAATACCAAACTTATGAAACAATTTAAATGAGAAGGTGAAAACATGAAGGAAAGAACAATAGAACCTGTTAATAACGGATTAAATGGTATTATTACAATTCCAGGAGATAAATCCATTTCACACCGCGCTGTCATGTTCGGCGCGATTGCAGAAGGAAAAACAACAATTAAAGGTTTCTTGCCCGGTGCAGACTGTTTAAGTACAATTTCTTGCTTTAAAGAAATGGGAGTAGAAATCATGCAAAATGGTGATGAAGTCACTGTAGTTGGTAAAGGATTAGAAGGCTTACAAGAACCGAAAGCTGTATTAGATGTTGGTAATTCTGGTACAACAATACGTTTAATGTCAGGAATTTTGGCAAATACACCATTTTTCTCTTGCGTACAAGGTGATGCATCTATCGCAAAAAGACCGATGAAACGTGTTACAAATCCATTAAAACAAATGGGTGCAAACATTGATGGCCGCGAAGAAGGGACGTTTACACCGTTAACAATACGTGGTGGAGATTTAAAAGCAATTGAATACACTTCACCTGTAGCAAGTGCGCAAGTAAAGTCAGCTATTTTACTTGCAGGTCTTCGTGCAGAAGGTGTAACAGCTGTTACAGAACCACATATTTCGCGTGATCATACGGAAAGAATGCTTGAAGCATTTGGTGTTAACGTAACTCGCGAGGGAAAAACAGTGAAACTTGCAGGTGGACAGAAGTTAACAGCGACAGACGTTCAAGTACCAGGTGACGTATCATCAGCAGCATTTTTCTTAGTAGCAGGTGCAATTATTCCAAATAGTAAACTAGTATTACAAAATGTAGGAATGAACCCAACTCGTACAGGTATTATTGATGTTTTAGAGAAAATGGGTGCTACTTTTACTGTAGAGCCAATTAACGAAGGAGCATCAGAACCAGCTGCAAATATTACAATTGAAACATCTTCATTAAAAGGAATCGAAATTGGCGGAGATATTATCCCAAGATTAATCGATGAAATTCCTGTTATCGCCTTAGCGGCAACGCAAGCAGAAGGAATTACAGTTATTAAAGACGCACACGAATTAAAAGTAAAAGAAACGAACCGTATTGATACAGTTGTTGCGGAGTTAACGAAACTAGGAGCTCGCATAGAAGCAACTGATGACGGGATGATTATTTACGGAAAATCAGCACTAAAAGGCAATACAGTAAATAGTTACGGTGATCACCGCATCGGAATGATGCTTGCAATTGCCGGCTGTCTAGCAGAAGGAAAAACAACAATTGAAGACGCAGAAGCAGTAGGCGTATCATATCCTACATTCTTCGAAGAACTTCAAAAGTTAGCCAAATAAAGTAATAAAAAGCAGATACGGGATGTATCTGCTTTTTATATTGGATTCGTGTCGTTAAGTCCATATAATTTCATTCACCGCACTGGAATATTGAGAATTATGGTACAATTCAAACAAGGAATGGAGGAGAAATATATGAACGTTATACGATTAAAAGAAGATAGCTTTAGAGAAGCATTACGCTTATCGGAATACGCTTTTCAATATAAAGTTGATGAGGAACGATTGCAACAACTTACAAGGATGAAAGAAAGTCATGAAATATACGGTATTATGGAAGGGAAAGATGTAGCAGCAAAACTGCATCTTATTCCGTTTCATATATACATAGGCAAAGAAAAATTTAAAATGGGAGGCGTTGCAGGGGTAGCGACGTATCCAGAGTATAGAAGAAGCGGGTATGTAAAAGAATTGCTTCAACATTCACTTCAAACCATGAAAAATGACGGATATACAGTATCAATGCTACATCCATTTGCTGTTTCATTTTACCGTAAATACGGCTGGGAACTTTGTGCGAATCTCTTTGTATGTCATATGACAAAGAGTGATTTAGTTATGAAAAAACAAGTAAATGGTACTGTAAAACGTTTCAATAAAGAAAATCACCCAGAAGAGGTCGAAAAGATTTATGAAACATTTGCAGAACGTTTTTCCGGTATGCTAGTTCGCGATGAAAAATGGTGGTTACAAGCTGTTTATGATGATTTAACATTAGCGATTTATTACGATAAAAATAAAACGGCAGCTGGCTACATGCTATATAAAATAGAAAACTATAAAATGACAGTAGAAGAATTTGTTCCACTGCATAATGAAGCGCGAAATGGTCTGTGGAACTTTATTTGTCAGCATGATTCTATGATTAAAGAATTTGAAATGACAGTAAGTGAAAATGAACCGTTATTATATACACTAAAAGAGCCACGCGTGAAAGCAGAAATAAAACCATATTTTATGGGCAGAATTGTAGATGTGGAGCAGTTCTTAAAACAATATGAGTTGAATTGGAACAATGCACAGCAAGAAGTGATTTTACATATTATAGATTCATTTGCACCGTGGAATAACGTTACAGTGAGGCTTGCAAATCATGAAATAACAATTATAGAAGAAGAAATAAAGGATAAAGGAATTAGGCTAGATATAAATGCATTATCTACTATAATGTTTGGATACAAACGTCCGTTAGAACTTAATGAACTAGAATTAATTAGAGGAAGTGAAGAGGAAATACGAGCGTTTGAGAATATAGTTCCGGTACGTAAAGCATTTATTTATGATTTCTTTTAAAAAATAGGGCTGTCCAAAATCAAATTTTGGGACAGCTTTTTCTTTGGTTGTCGGTTTTTGTCGGTAAGTCGATATATTTTGAAAAACGCTGATATAATTGGAGATGCGCCGATATATCCTGAGAATCGCTGATATAATTAGATTTGCGCTGATATATTCTAATAATCGTTGATATAATTTTTTCACTAAAACGCAACCATACTTTGTCACGCACTTGACTTTTATTCCCTGTAATTTATAATTAAAAACGGAATGAATTTTCATTCCTGGAAATAGAGGTGGAAAAAATGGCTAAAAACAAACAAGAGGATATTTTTGATGCTGCGATGCAACTTTTCGCAGAGCGTGGTTACGATGGCACGACAATTCCAATGATCGCTGAAAAGGCAAAAGTCGGTGCGGGTACTATTTATCGCTATTTTGAAAATAAAGAGGCACTTGTTAACTCATTATTTTCAAAAAGTATGTTAGAGCTTTCTGAAATGATAAAAACGGATTTTCCTGTTGAAGCAAATATTCGTGAACAGTTTAGTCATACGTACAACCGTTTATTTGAATTTGCGAGAAACAATGTGGATGCTTTTTTATTTACAAATTCTCACTGTGATAGTTATTTTCTTGATGAACAGAGTAAGAAAATATTTGATGATTTTATAGGCTTCTTTATGAATATCATTGAAGATGGAATCGCAAAAGGTTTTCTTCGTCCATTGCCTCCAGTTGCTTTAATTATTATTGTATATCAACCGTTAGAACAATTAACGAAAGTAATTGCAACAGGGCAATTAGAATACTCGAAAGAGTTAGTAAAAGAACTGGAAGAAAGCTCTTGGAATGCTATTAGAATCATCTGATTCTATAGCTTATAAGTATAGGAATGAATATTCATTCCTGAATATATTTAAAACATGTGAGTAGGAGAGGATATTTGTGTAACAATAGGAATGAACATTCATTCCGGTAAAGGTAGTTTAATAGAGTTTAAAAAATAATGTAATAGAATGATAGGAATGAACGTTCATTCCTGAAAAGTATTTTTAAAAGGATAGGAATGAATATTCATTCCCTTTAAATTTTCAAAACGGGAGATGATTAAAATGAGTAAGCTGAAAAATTGGAGAAGTTTATCTTTTCTATTATGGATAGTTATTACTATTACAATGATCGTAACGATGCCTAATATGGATAAATTAGTGAAAGAAAAAGGGCACATTACGATTCCTAATACAGAACAAAGTAGTATTGCTGACAAGATGATAAAAGAGATGGATAAAGACGGGACTGAAAAGTATGAAATTATAGCTGTTTTTAATAGTGGAAGTAAAACAGCTTTAACAACTGAGCAAAAAGAGGAGATAATAAAAACAATCAATGCTTTACAAAATGAAAAAGTGAAATTAGGAATTAAGGAAGTTGTTTCACATTTAGATAATAAAGATTTGGAAAAACAATTGATATCTAAAGACAATACGACCATTTTAACGCAAATCTCTGTAGATAAAAAAAATGGTGAAATATCAAAAGTTGCAAATGGGCTTCATAAAAAAGTGCAAACGAAAGGGGTAAAAACGTACTTAACAGGAAGTGATTTAATAGCGGGTGATTTTCTTACTTCCTCTCAAGAGGGAGTGAAGAAGACAGAAGTTATTTCTATCATTTTCATTCTAGTTGTATTAATCATTGTATTTCGTTCACCAATTGTTCCAATTGTATCTCTTCTTACAGTGGGTGTATCATATTTAGTTTCAATGGGGATTATTGCACATCTAGTAGATCAATTTAATTTTCCGTTTTCTAACTTTACACAAGTGTTTGTAGTTGTTGTCCTGTTTGGAGTTGGAACAGACTATAACATTTTATTATATACAAGATTTAAAGAAGAATTAAGTAAACAAGAAAATGCATTTTTGGCTACGAAAGAAACGTTTAAATCAGCAGGGAAAACCGTTTTATATAGCGGGATAGCAGTACTAATCGGTTTTGCATCTCTTGCTTTAGCAAGTTTTAAATTATATCAATCTACTTCAGCAGTAGCAATTGGTGTCGCAGTATTATTACTCGTATTAACTACGTTAAATCCATTTTTCATGGTGCTTTTAGGAAAAGGAATGTTTTATCCAGTTAAAACATTTAAAGGTCATGAGGATAGTCGATTATGGGGATTTCTTGCGAAAAACTCAGTAGCAAGACCATTTGTCGCTTTAATCATTGTATTTGTGATATCGATTCCTTTCGTAATGAAATACTCTAACACACTAAATTACAATGATTTATTTGAAGTAGATAATAAATATGAATCGAAAATGGGGATTAACGTAATAGAAGAGCATTTTCCACCAGGTTTTTCTTCACCAAGTACGTTAGTCATTCAATCAGATAACAAGTTAGATGAGGCGAGTTCGCTTCAAACTTTAGACGAACTAACTGATAAGATTTTGAAAGTGAAAGGTGTTTCAGAAGTATATTCACCGACGCGTCCAACCGGTGAAAGGATAAAAGAACTATATATAAATAAACAAGCGGGAGAACTAAATACAGGATTAGGAGATGCCAATGGTGGTATAAAGGAAATTAATGATGGATTAACTACTGCGAAAGATAAAATGGGTAGTAAAGATTCAAATAGTCTTGCAAACGTTCAAAAATTAATTGATGGAACAACGGAAGCGAAAAATGGTGTAACAGCATTAGGAACAGCTTTAGATCAACTTTCAAATGGCATAAATGACGGAGCACAAGGTGCGCAGCAAATTGAGAGTGGGTTAACTTCAGTAAATGAAAATATTAGTGTATTATCTAATGCAACTTCACAACTTCATGCTGGTTATTCGCAGTTAGAAAAAGGTTTAAGTTCTTACGATCAATACTTCGGAAGTATTTCTCAAGCGATTGATGGTGCGAAAAAAGGCTATGAACAAATTGAAATGTTAATGACGAATTTCATTCAAACGAAACCAGAATTAGCAAATGATCCGAACATACTGCAAACGATAGGGATCGCTAAAGAGGCTCAAAAGCAATTAGGTGAGCTTTCAAATGAATTAAATAAATTAGCAACGCAACATAAAGCGGCAATGGGTTCATTTAAAGAAGCGAATCAAGCGTTATCGAAAGTGGATAACGGCTTAAAAGGCATGAGCGATGGAGTTACTAAGTTACAAAAAGGAGCAGCTGATCTTAAAAATGGATTAAATGAAGGTGCTACAGGTTCAAAACAAATTGCGAACAAGTCATCTGAGTTACAAACCGGATTAACAAAAATAAACGACGGGCAAGGTCAGCTATTAACCGGGCTGAAAGACTTGCAAGAACAGATGGGGCAATTACAATCAGGATTATCTAAAAGTACAGAAGGGCTTGAAAAGGTAAGTAACGGCCTAGGAGATGCTCAAAAATATTTAGGGGAACTAAATGAATCAAAAAGCTCTGAGAAATTTTATATCCCAAAAGAAGTGTTAGAGGGAGAAGATTTCCAAAAAGCATTGAATACGTACATGTCACATGATAGAAAGACTGCTAAAATGACAATCATTTTAGACGTAAATCCATATTCAAAAGAAGCGATGCCAATCATTGAAGAAATTAATAAAACGATAGACGGTACGTTAAATGGTACAGAATTAAAATCGGCGAAAAAAGCAATCGGCGGCACAACAGCTAGAAACGTTGATTTAAAAGAAGTAACAGGCCAAGATTTCTTACGTACAGCTACAATTATGTTAATTGGAATTGCGATTGTATTAATCATTATTACACGGTCATTTTTAAATACAATCTTTATTATTGGATCTTTAATATTAGCTTATTTTGCATCACTTGGCATAAGTGAACAAATTAGTACACACGTATTAAACGTAGAGTCATTAAGCTGGAATGTGCCATTCTTTAGTTTTATTATGATTGTCGCTTTAGGTGTGGATTATAGCATTTTCGTAATGATGCGATACAATGAGTTAGAAGGGGATCCCGCAACGAAAATTGTAAATGCATCTCGTCACATAGGAGGAGTTGTATTATCGGCGGCACTTATTTTAGGCGGTACATTTGCTGCATTAATCCCTTCAGGTGTATTGACGCTTATACAAGTAGCATCTGTTGTTGGTGTTGCACTGTTACTACTAGCTATCATTGTGATGCCAATATTACTACCTGCTTTAATAGGATTAACGAGTAAAATGAAGAATTATACGAAGAAATTAAGTAAAAGAAAATAAGAAGAATCCCCTTTTAAAAGGGGATTCTTCTTATTTAATAAACTTTTCCATCACGTCTTTATATTTTGCAAACTTTTCATCTTTCATTTCGCCATTTATTTGTATAGGAAGTGAGCGATAAACATTATGCTCCAATTATAAATATTTTGTTCAAAATAACTCCTCTTTAAATTGTGAAATTTGCTTCTATATAATATTGTTTCGTTAAAAAACAAACATTTTATTCAAGGTAGAAAAGGGATGAATAGCAATCAACCGTTGCTATTCATCCATCTTCTACTATATAATAGCTATAGTCTACAATAATTGAGTCGTAATATGCGATTTTTTAAGACAATCGGTGAGAAAACGCTGAAATAAGCGGTATTAGTAGGAGGACACAAATGATTACAGTAAGTAACGTTAGTTTGCGTTTCGCGGATCGCAAATTGTTTGAAGATGTTAACATAAAATTCACGCCAGGTAACTGCTACGGTTTAATCGGAGCAAACGGTGCGGGTAAATCAACATTTCTAAAGATTTTATCTGGAGAAATCGAACAATCAACAGGTGATATACATATTACGCCAGGTGAGCGTCTAGCAGTGTTAAAACAGAACCACTTCGAATATGAAGAGTTCCCAGTATTAGAAACAGTAATTATGGGTCACACGCAACTTTATAAAGTAATGCAAGAGAAAAATGCCATTTACATGAAAGAAGATTTTAGTGATGAAGATGGTATGCGTGCTGCTGAACTTGAAGGTGAGTTCGCTGAGCTTAACGGTTGGGAAGCAGAATCAGAAGCTGCAATCCTTCTTAAAGGTTTAGGTATTGGTGAAGATGTTCATGATAAGAAATTGTCAGAATTAACTGGGGCAGAGAAAGTAAAAGTATTACTTGCTCAAGCATTATTCGGTAAACCTGACATTCTATTACTAGATGAGCCTACCAACCACTTGGACTTAAAAGCGATTCAATGGTTAGAAAACTTCTTAATGAACTTTGAAAATACAGTAATCGTTGTATCCCATGACCGTCACTTCTTAAATAAAGTTTGTACGCATATGGCTGATCTTGATTTCGGTAAAATTCAACTTTATGTTGGTAACTATGACTTCTGGTATGAGTCAAGCCAATTAGCTTTAAAATTAACACAAGATGCTAATAAGAAAAAAGAAGAGAAAGTAAAAGAGTTACAAAACTTCATTGCACGCTTTAGCTCAAACGCATCTAAAGCGAAACAAGCAACTTCTCGTAAAAAATTATTAGATAAAATTACATTAGATGATATTAGACCATCATCACGTCGTTACCCATTTGTTGGCTTTACACCTGAGCGTGAAATAGGAAATGACTTATTAACTGTTGAAGGTCTTTCTAAAACAATTGATGGTGAAAAAGTGTTAGATAATGTGTACTTCACTTTAAATAAAGGTGATAAAGTTGCATTTATCGGTCGTAACGATATTGCGATGACAACATTATTTAAAATCCTTATGGGTGAAATGGAGCCAGATAGCGGTTCATTCAAATGGGGCGTTACAACATCTCAATCTTACTTCCCAAGAGATAACTCTAAATACTTTGAGAACAGTGACTCCAACTTAGTTGATTGGTTACGCCAATTCTCTCCACAAGATGAGTCAGAAAGCTTCTTACGTGGTTTCTTAGGCCGTATGTTATTCTCAGGTGAAGAAGTTAAGAAGAAAGTTTCTGTATTATCTGGAGGCGAAAAAGTTCGTTGTATGCTATCTAAAATGATGTTAAGTGGTGCGAACGTAATCACACTTGACGATCCAACGAACCACTTAGACCTTGAGTCTATCACTGCATTAAACAACGGTTTAATCGCATTTAAAGGTACAATGTTATTCACATCTCATGACCATCAGTTCGTACAAACAATTGCAAACCGCATTATCGAAGTAACGCCAAACGGTGTAATCGATAAAGAGGCTACTTACGATGAGTTCTTAGAAAATGAAGAACTTCAAAAACA
This sequence comes from Bacillus sp. K2I17, assembly GCF_002209985.1. Classification (NCBI taxonomy): domain Bacteria; kingdom Bacillati; phylum Bacillota; class Bacilli; order Caryophanales; family Bacillaceae; genus Bacillus; species Bacillus sp. K2I17. Next base: position 185,846 of record NZ_NJGF01000008.1, on the reverse strand, counting down.
AGTAGAAGCAATGTACAAAGGTCAATAATAAATGATGAAAAACCTCGCTCTCTTTATGAGAGCGAGGTTTTTTTATAATCTTTTATTTTATGAATTGTGAATAATTATACAGAAATAACTTTAGAGAAGAAAAGACCTTTTGATGTTACATATAGAGAAAGGACTGTAATTAAGAATAAACTTGAAATATATGAAGGAATTTAATATACACCGAAAAAAACAAATACTATCTATTGTAAATTTCACTATATTACATTAATGTTCCAGAACTGGAGAAATATTTATTTGCGAAGCAGTAAATAAAGGTTTATAGTATGTGGAGTCATAATTAGTGGATGAGACTTGGGAGAAAACAGAAAATGTTACAAATTTATTTTATTAAATAGAAACCAAGGTCAAAATGTCTAGAAAGAAATAGTTGAATAAATACTAGCTTCAAATTATAATTACTAATATTCTTCATTTAGTTAAACAAACAAAATCTATTTGAAGATAAAAAATTGAATAGAGACAGACTTATAAAAAAATAAGCCTTGGATGATCAAAAGAGGTGGAGAGATGAAGCAATTACTATTAAAGAGTAAGCGAGTGTTAAGCAATCACTTTGGATTTTTCGTGTTTGCCATTATTTTATTCTGGTTAAAAACATACGCAGCATATGTGACAGAATTTAATTTAGGGATATCCAACACAATCCAAAAGTTTTTACTGTTTTTCAACCCGTTAAGCTCAGCAGTTTTATTTTTAGGGCTCGCATTATTTGCAAAGGGGAAACGTGCTTACATTTGGTTAATTGTTATTAATTTGTTAATGTCTATACTGTTATACGCAAACGTAGTATATTATCGCTTTTTCAGTGACTTTATTACGTTCCCGACATTAACACAAACGAATAACTTTGGAGATTTAGGTGGTAGTATTTTTGCATTGCTACACGCATATGATCCACTATATTTCCTAGATACAATCATTTTAATTGTTTTAGTTGCAACAAAATTTGCAAATCCAAAACCAATTCGTGTTGCGAAACATAAATTATCACTAGTATTTGTAGCAGGTATTTTATTATTCAGCATTAACTTAGGTCTTGCAGAATCTGATCGTCCTGAATTATTAACAAGAACATTTGACCGTAATTATATTGTGAAATATTTAGGGGCATACAACTATACGATTTATGATGGCATTCAAAGTGCGAAAGCATCAACAGAACGAGCGTTAGCTGATGGAGATAATATGACAGAGGTTAGAAATTATCTTGCATCAACATATGCAAGTCCAAATCCTGAGTACTTTGGTAAAGGAAAAGGAATGAACGTAATTTATATTCATTTAGAATCATTCCAAAACTTTTTAATTGATTATAAATTAAATGGGCAAGAAGTTACACCGTTCTTAAACTCATTTACAAAAGATGCGAATACGCTATACTTTGATAACTTCTTCCATCAAACAGGACAAGGTAAAACATCTGATGCTGAGTTCATGCTAGAAAACTCAATGTATGGGTTACCGCAAGGATCTGTTTTTACAAATAAAGCTCATAACACGTATCAATCAGCACCAGCTATTTTAGGTCAACAAGGATACACATCAGCTGTATTCCATGGTAATTACAAAACGTTCTGGAACCGTGATGATATTTATAAATCATTTGGTTTCAATAAATTTTTTGATGCGTCGTACTATGATATGAATGAAAAAGATGTAGTAAACTATGGATTAAAAGATAAACCGTTCTTTAACGAATCAATTCCGTTATTACAAACATTGAAACAACCGTTCTATACGAAGTTCATTACGTTATCGAACCATTTCCCTTATCCAATTGATAAAGCGGAAGCAACAATTGAACCAGCGACTACAGGTGATTCATCAGTAGATACGTACTTCCAAACAGCACGTTATTTAGATGAGTCTGTAAAAGGATTTTTGGATTACTTGAAACAATCTGGTTTATACGATAACTCAATTATCGTTATGTACGGTGATCATTACGGTATTTCAGATAACCATGGCGCAGCAATGTCTCAAGTAATGGGTAAAGAAATGAACTCATTTGAAAATGCACAACTGCAACGTGTGCCATTAATCATTCGTGTCCCAGGAATGAAGGGCGGCGTACAACATCAATACGGCGGAGAAATTGATGTTCTGCCGACACTATTACACTTACTAGGTACAGATACGAAAAATTATGTCCAGTTCGGATCAGATTTATTATCACCAGAGCATAAACAAGTCGTTCCATTCCGTAACGGTAACTACGTAAGTCCAACAGTGACTGCACTAAACGGCAAATACTATGATACAGCGACTGGTAACGCTGTTGAATTAACAGACGAAATAAAACAAAATGAACAAATGGTTCAAAAATCACTAAAATACTCTGACCAAGTCGTAAACGGAGACTTATTACGATTCTACACACCGGAAGGTTTTACACCAGTAGATCGTTCGAAGTACAACTATAACCATCGTGATAAAAATAAAACGAAGGTAAAGACGACTGAAGACGGGGAAACGAAATAAATATTAAAGAGCGCTACTCATTTGAGTAGCGCTTTTGTTTGTACATATAACGTTGTCATTATATAGAATTATCTTTCGTTTTTTGTTTTTTGTTTCATCTTTCCAAAGAATACTACACCGGCAATGATAATAATGATAAATGCCCATTTTATGAAAGGATTACTTTCGAAAAATCCAGCGAACCATTTCTCATCTACAATCATTTTCGCAGCAGTATAAGCTAAAACAGCTGCTCCAATCGTAATGATGACAGGGAATCTATCGACCCATTTTAAAATTAAGGTACTGCCCCATACTACTACTGGAATAGATACTAATAGTCCAATGATTACTAAAGAAAAATTACCATGCGCAGCTCCTGCAACAGCGAGAACATTATCAATTCCCATTAATGCATCAGCTATAATAATGGTTTTAATAGCAGACCAAAATCCTTCTTCTGCCTTAATATCATGATCTTTACCTTCAGCAATTAATTTGTAAGCGATCCATATAAGGAGTACACCACCAATTAGAAGTAGCCCTGGTATTTTTAATAACCAAACGACAACTAAAGTAGCGAGGGCTCTAATCGCGATTGCCCCGATAGTTCCCCAAATAATAACTTTCTTTTGCTGATCTTTCGGTAATCGCCTTGCTGCTAACCCAATTACAATGGCATTATCACCGGCTAACACTAAATCAATTACAATGATGGCAAGTAAGGCAGACAAATATTCGGTTGAAAGAAAATCCATATACACATCACTCCTTAAGAGTAATATGTGCTAAAGTGTTGATAATATAAAAAATAGGATTGAATTTGTATACTCAATCCATAATTTCTTACTGTATTTTGATATATATGTTTTAATGCCGTATAATTCGCTTTTGCAATTTTTTTTGCTTGTCGTTTCTTTTTCTTAATTTTCGATTCATCTTTTTGATACGATTTTCTTTTCTATTATCCCAGTTATTACTTCTGATTTCATTAATAGATTTATCTTCCTTAGCACGAAAACGTCTGACTTTTTTTACAAAGGAAAGGGGGATTTTGCCGATAACACCTTGTTTTTCTAATGAGGCCTCTTTACCTTTATACCAATCAGGATGAGATAATAAATAGTCGAAGTCGAATATTAATCTGTACTCTTCATCCATAAAAGTAAACCAGTCTTTTAATGTTCGTTTATTTGTTTGATGAAAATACATAGAGCTAGCAGTCATGGCACAACACCAGTAACTAATATCACTCCATAGTACCCATTCATTCGGCACATCAAGTGTTAAAATTACCATTTTTGAATTTTCTCTACCCCAGGCTTTAGTATTTCGATCTGGATAATTATTTGCTTCCCAGACCCAAATAGGATAGTTACCTTCGTAGTGGGGTAATCTTTTTTTAGCTACACGTACCATCCAATCGTATGAATATATAAAATCGGGATCGATGTTTTCTTTACTTCCTTCTAAATAACCAAGTTTTTTAAATTGTTTCCATGCTGTTTCAGTTTGAACTGTATATACTATCATGTGACACCTACTCATTTAAATTAGCCTATAGTATAACATGACATGTTTTTAATTTAAATTAATGTGATTCTTAATTTCTATTCATATAAGGGAAGTAGGGAGTTGAATTGAATATACGAGAAGTAATACCCAATGCGATAAAAAAAGACTCAATAACCTACTAGAGGAAATCAAGTCTTTTTCATTACATACGATTATCGTGCCAGAAGTTTAATGGGAAGTGTTCGTTCTCACTATAACTTTCTAATTCATATCCTTTTTCTTTCAGCCCCTTAATAATTCCAGGTACTGCTTTAACGGATTGTGGATGAATGTCGTGCATAAGAATAACTTCTGTCGGTTTGTTAGCACCATTTAGAACGTTTTCGACAATTTTAGCTGATGCAGCATCAACAAGCATTTTGTTATATTTCCAGTCTAAAGAATCAATTGTCCAATCCCAAACTTTCAAGCCATTTTCAACAACTTTGTTACGAAGAGCTTCATTTAATCCTGGCATTGAACCGTAAGATGGACGAGTTAATACTGGTGATTTACCTAGAACGCCAGCGATTAAGCCTTGGTCTTCCTTCATTTCATCTACGTAATGACCTTCTGTGTAAAGTTTCTTGTAGTTATGAGTCATACTGTGCATCCCAACATAGTGGCCTTCAGCATCTTCACGTTTTACAAGATCAGGGAATGCTTTTACGTTTGAACCAATTAGGAAAAATGTTGCTTTTGCATTTTCTCTCTTTAACATATCTAAAAGCTCAGCTGTGTATTTTCCAGGACCATCATCAAATGTTAAATAAGCTACTTTTCTAACTTGCCCATTATATTGTTTTGGAGCTTCTTTCGGTGCAAGAGATGATTGAATTTCACTTACAAGTTGAACAGATTTTGCTTCATCCTCTGTACTTGCTAGAGCAATATGTGCTGATCCTAAAGCTGCTTCGTATGTAAATAATACCCCCGCGCAAATCAACATAGCCCTTTTTACTAAAGTTGTCATTCGAATTCCATTGTGCATAATTTTCCTTCTCTCTATAAAAGTTCTACTCTACTATATTAGCAATTATAGGGAGGTAATTGCAAAAAAACTTTTTTACAAGTGCAAAAAAGTTTGTTCAAAAATATGCAAGATTTTGTATCAATTGCAGTCTTGAAAAAACAGGGTGATTTTAATGTTTATTATGAAAATTTTCAGGAATTAAATTTGGTTCTTCTAATAATGATGTAGGTGGTTTTTAGGAGAATCGATATCAAAATGAAAGGGGACTAATCATACTTTCGTAGCATTTCATTTTCATTCCAATTATTGATTCGAATATTTTTGTTTTCTATTAAAATATTGGTATAGAAAAAATTAAATTTTAGTCTGGGGAACATTTGATATTATCGGAAGAACTATTTATTTCATCTCAATATTTACATAACTACTTTTATATGAATTTAATACTAAAGTCCTACTATTTATAAACTAATAGGTCTTTCAACTTAGGTAGTTCTCACACTAATGAGGGATATGAAAGGAAATATATGTAACTTATAATAATTACTATAAAGCTTTGGAAAATGAAAAGGAGGAGATTTGCATGAAGAATTGGGTTCAATTTAGAATGGCAAGACCAACAGATAAATTTGAAGAAGTTATAAGTTTTTATGAGACGGGGTTAGGATTAAAGCGTATAGGAGAATTTCACAATCATGAAGGATATGATGGAGTTATGTTTGGATTACCGGATGCCGAGTATCATTTGGAGTTTACAACGCATGTTAATGGAAGTCCATGTCCGGCACCGACAAAAGATAATTTACTAGTTTTTTATATGCCTAATAAAAATGAAATTGAAAAAATAGTGAATCGATTAAGTAATATGGGCTATCATGAGGTAGAACCAGAAAATCCGTATTGGATAGAGAAAGGGACCACAATAGAGGATCCAGATGGTTGGAGAATTGTACTTATGAACGCATTTGAATAAAGAAGCTCTTTTTGTATGAAATAGCACGTTTTTATAATGAAACTGGTATGAAAATAGGGACGTCTGCGGCAGCGAATTTATTAGCTGCTAAACAAATTGGAAAAGAAAAAGGTGCGAATTTTAATGTAGTTACAGTTTTTCCGGACGCAGTGTCTATAGAAGAGTGGTCAGATGTAAAGAGCTTACAACAAATATAGAGAAAATCGAATAAATAAAAGTTCTTTCATATTCTATTTCTTATACTTTGGAAAATTGATGAAATGAAAACCTGTATATGTAAAATGTACAGGTTTTTCGTGGTTGTGTTAGTTATCTGTAGAAACTTTAAAATTTCACATACCGTATTTAAAGAAATAAATATAGGAAAACCAAAAAGTAATGTAGAATATATCGTACATACATATATGAAGTTAACATAAAAGATAAAGAGGTGGGCATATGTTACTTGAAGAAGTAATGCAGCAACTAGAGAAATATGGAACAGAACAAAATCGTAAAACGTATAAAAACCACGGAGCGAAAGAGCCACTATTCGGAGTTAGTTTTGCCAATTTAAAATTGTTAAAAAAGAAGATAAAAAAAGATCATGATTTAGCAATTTCATTATGGAAAACAAAAAATATGGATGCAATGACTTTAGCAACAATGATTTTAGAACCAAAGCAAGTTACGACAGAACAGCTAAACAAATGGGTACAGGAAGTTGATTATTATTGTTTAATGGACGTTTTGATGACGGCTATTTGTACGTCGCCAATCGCGATAGAAAGAATGGAAGAATGGACAAAGTCTGATGATGAATGGATTGGAAGAGCAGGATGGTCTCTATTAGCAAATATAGCGATTAAAAATAAAACGTTACATGATGAATTCTTCACTCCGTATCTAGAAGAGATTAAAGCAAATATACATAATGAAAAAAATAGAAAAAAAGAAGCGATGAATAGTGCTTTAATCGCGATAGGAATTCGTAATGAAGACTTTGAGAGAAAAGCGATTGAAATTGCACGTGAAATTGGGAAAGTACAAGTTGATCACGGGGCAACGTCATGCAAAACACCAGACGCAGAACCGTATATACAAAAGGCGAGAGAAAGAGCTGAAAAAAAGAAAGTGAAATAAGAAAAGGGGAACGGTTATGAAACCAATGAAAGCAGCACAAAGCATAATTACATCACAATTTCCGAATTGTGATGTAGCTTTACTGGGAGGAAGCGTTGTAAGAGGAGAAGCGACAAAAACATCTGATCTGGACATTGTTATAGTTGATCAAAATTTACCGTCTTGTTATAGAGAATCTTTCTATAGTAATGGATGGCCTGTTGAAGTGTTTGTACATAATTTTGAAACGTGTAAAACCTTTTTTAAAATGGATTGTGACCGAGGGAGACCTTCGTTACCACAATTAGTTTCAGAGGGTATTGTATTAAAAGGAGAAAATGAAATTGTTGAGAAATTAAAAAGAGAAGCAAATGATTTACTAAATAAAGGGCCAGCTAAATGGACTGAAGCAATGATGAAGCAGAAACGGTATTTTATTACGGATACTTTGGACGATTTTATTGGTGCATCAAAAAGAGAAGAAGAATTGTTTATCGCGAATTTATTAGCTGATTTATTACATGAATATATATTAAGAGTAAATGGGAAATGGCTTGGAAGTTCAAAATGGTTTATAAGGGTACTTAGAAAATATGATGAACATTACGCAGATCAATTTGTAGAGGCGTTCGATCATTTTTATACAACGGGTGAGAAAAGAAACTTAATTACTTTTGTAGAAAAAACGCTAGAACAGTATGGAGGAAGAATGTTCGAAGGGTTTTCTATAGGAAAATAAAAAGGGGATAGCATAATGAATGTACCAATCGTTCAATTAAGAGAACTGACACTAGATGATGTAGAAGAGCGATATCAATGGTCATTAGATAAAGAAGTGACAAATCATTTAGTTGTACCGGATCAATATCCACCGTTCACTCGTGAAGATACGAAAAAGTGGATTGAAGCATGTATAAATCGAAAAAATGGTTATGAACAAAGAGCTATCACTACAGAAAACGGCATACATATTGGGTGGGTAGATCTTAAAAACTTTGATAAAACAAATAAAAATGCAGAACTGGGAATCGTAATTGGTAATAAAGAGTATTGGGGTAAAGGATATGGATTAGCAGCCCTATATAGAATGTTACATGTGGGATTCTTTGAATTTGAATTAGAAAAAGTTTGGCTACGTGTAGATGAAGATAATTTTCAAGCTAGAAAGAGTTATGAAAAAGCTGGTTTTGTTTGTGAAGGATTAATGAGAAATGATCGATTACGTCAAGGAAAGTTCATTCATCGTTATCGTTATAGTATGTTAAGAGAAGAATACGAATCTATAAATAGTAGTTTATAAAAATATTATGTTAACTTAAAGGAGCTGGAGATATATGATTCGATTACTTACGAAAGAAGATGCAAAACAATATTGGGAGTTACGTTTACAGGCATTACAAGTAAATCCAGAGGCATTTGTAACAACTTATGAAGAGGCGATTCGTCAAGAAAATCCTATTAAGCGAGTGGAAAATAATTTAACAGCTACTACTAGCTGTACATTCGGTGCTTTTAATGAAAAGAATCAATTAGTTGGAGTGGTTACTTTACTAACAGAAGAGAAAGAGGCGTATAAACATAAAGGTCATATCGTTGCGATGTATGTAGATGCAAGTAATCGAAGAAGTGGTCTTGCACGTGAGTTAATACGTAAGGCAATTGAAAGAGCAAGAGAAATGAGCTTAGAACAATTGAACTTAGGTGTTGTATCTACAAACGAATCAGCAAAAAAATTGTATGAATCAATGGGCTTTAAAACGTATGGGATTGAAAAGAGAGCTATAAAGATGAATGGTGTGTATAGTGATGATGAACATATGGTCTTGTTCTTTTAATAGAGGGAGTTTAGTATGAAAGATCTCCATTTAGAAAAAAATATGAACCCGCAAGTAGCAATTTTGTATGCGACGGTTACTGATACATTTAAACGACTGCAAAAGTTAGTAGAAGGTACTGATGAGAAAGAACTGTCCTTCAAAGGGGCAAAAAATAATGAAAATAGCATCGGACAACTACTTCAACATTTGGCAGTGGTTGATTTGAACTGGGTGTATCGCTTAAAAGGAGAAGCAGTTCCCCTCGCGCTTGAAAATAAATACGGAACTATGTTAAATGATGTAGGAGAACTACCAAGTTTAAGAAAACAGACGTTGCAACAATTAATGCAAGATTATGAAGCGGTGCAACATATGTTTTATGAGGAGTGTATGAAACTAACAGAAAATGATTTAACAAGGGAAGTTTTTTATGAGAAGGGAGAAACTGCGACTATAAGGTGGGGAATATGGCATATAGCCGATCATAATCGGTACCATCAAGCTCATATTAGTCAGTTAAGAAAACTATATAGAGCTAGAATAGATGCGAGATAAAGATTTCGAATTTTAATTATATTTAATTTGTTGTATAGTATAAGAAGAAACTAAACAAGGGGTTTTATAATGAAAGCTATTGCAGTAGGGATATTGGCATCATTTTTCTTTGCCTTTACCTTTGTTTTAAACCGGGCGATGGACTTAGAAGGTGGAAGCTGGATTTGGAGTGCTTCATTACGGTACTACTTTATGGTTCCAATGCTTTTACTTATTGTCATGTATAGAGGGAACTTAAAGCAACTCTTTCAATATATGAAAAATAATCCGAAAGAATGGTTAGTGTGGAGTATCGTTGGATTTGGTCTCTTCTATGCACCACTTAGTTTTGCCGGAGCTTTTGGACCTGGTTGGCTTGTTGCATCAACTTGGCAAATTACGATTGTCGCAGGAATTTTGTTAACACCATTTTTTGCAGTAGATCCATTACATAAAAAACTTCCAATAAAGGAATTAGTTATGTCTGGGGTTATTTTATGCGGTGTTGTACTCATGCAAGTAGAACATGCTTCTTCATTAGGAATTCGAGAAACCGTTTTATGTGTAGTTCCTGTACTTATTGCAGCGTTTGCGTATCCTCTTGGAAATCGAAAAATGATGCAAGTTTGTAAAGGCGAATTAGATGTATTCCAGCGAGTTCTCGGTATGACATTAGCAAGTTTACCATTTTGGTTTTTACTATCTGGTTATGAAGTATCAACAGGCGGATTACCGTCAAGTAGCCAAGTTTTCCAATGTTTTATTGTAGCAGTTAGTTCTGGTTTAATCGCGACAGTACTATTCTTCTTTGCGACAGATCTTGTAAAAGATGATCCACAAAAACTAGCAACAGTAGAAGCAACACAGTCCGGTGAAGTTTTATTTGCGCTAGTAGGAGAGCTTATCTTACTATCTGCGCCAATTCCGTCATCTTTATCTTGGATCGGAATGAGTCTTGTTATTGTCGGAATGATACTACATAGTTATGTAGCGGTCGTTGTGAAAAAAGAAGAAAAAATAACAGCGTAATGAGATTAGCTCTTTATAGAAAGAGCTAATCTTTTTTCATGGAAAGGAATGTAGAAATGAATTTGCAACGCGTGGAACAAATTGTGAAAGATCCAATTTTAAATGTGTTACAGTATGCAGTCGGGCCAAGTGAAACTAGCTTAAAGAAAGCAGTTTTATATTATGAGAGTAATAAAGGGACTTTGTACAGATATGAAGAAGAAGCTTGTATAGGTATTGAAATAATCGGAGCAAATAAAGCGAGAATATGTCACATAGCAGTCGCTCCACAATATCGTAATAAAGGAATTGCGTTGCAAATGATAAAAGAAGTAGTAAAAATGCTTCAATTAACTTATATAGAAGCAGAGACAGACAATGAGGCAGTAGAATTTTATGAAAAAATTGGTTTTCAGGTTAAAAGTTTAGGAGAAAGATATCCGGGGATTGAAAGATTTCATGTGTATTTTAAAAATAAAACATATTAAAATCATCTTAGAATATAATATCCGGAATAGGATTTGAAGAAATAGTTCGTTTTATATGTATCCTGCTATTTGTGGACAGTAAAACTCCCACCTCAAAATTTGGCTGGAGTAAGGAAGCTAGGTGGAAGCCCTGAAGCTCGTAAAAGCCCGATTGGTACGGAATAATAATTAGTGGGTGATGAACGAAACCGCCACTGCTTAAAGTTTCACTTTATTTGTTTTAATTTTAATAGCAACTTGTTATTAGTTTTTGACAAAAATGTAAGAAAGGTCGGAATGGTTAGTTGATGCTAAGGAAGGAAGTAAAATATGAGTAAATCAATAAATAATGTAACAATTGAGAAGAAGCGTGCAGTCTCATTAGATTTAGCAAGAGGTACTATGTTACTATTAATCGTACTTGCCCATGCACCGCTTTACTTGTATGCTGCAGATCCTGGAATTATGCATAGGGTGGAAAGCGGAAGTTTCTTTGATCAAATTGTAAACCTTTTTGGTATATTCATAATTGATAACCGTGCAAGAGCGATGTTTGCCGTATTATTAGGCTACGGTTTGGTTCTAGCACTCGAAGGGCAAATATCAAAAGGGAAAAATGAAAATCATGCTGTAAAAATAGTAAGAAGACGCTCTTGGTATTTAATACTGTTTGGGGTTGTGTTAGCAGTATTAATTGGAGGACAAGATATTCTTATGGCCTATGGTATAGCCGGGCTTCTTGTTAGCCCGCTATTAAAGTGTAAAATGAAAACATTAATTCGAACATTTACGATTATCACTATATTGTATATCATTTTTATCCCAATAATATGGGGATTTAATATGCAAGCAATAGGCGATTACGGTTTTTCACCAGATGTTTCAGCAAAAGACACGTATCTAAGTACTACAATGTTACGATTACTTTTCTTTCCTGTTATACCTGTTCTCATCCATTTTATGTTCCCAATTCTTCCTTCGGTAATTCTTGGTTTGTGGATTGCTAGATATCAGTTATTAATAAAACCAGAGCAAAATTTGAAAAAATTATATTATATAACAATTATAGGATTAGCAATTTCCTTAATAGGTGCTTTGCCTCTATCTTTTATAGGGACTTTATGGTATCCAAGTGTATTTACAGCTGGAATGATAAATGGAATCCATATTTTAACTGGAATTGTTGGAGGATTAGCATATGCAACGGGTTTCGGTATAATAGGGAGTAAATTGAAAAATCTAGGGTACTTTAGCCTTTCATTAATTGCTTTGGGAAAGCGCTCATTAACATTTTTTGTTTTGAATGAGGCACTGCTTGTTATACTTTTATCACCTGTAGCATTTGATTTAGGAGGGCATGTAAGTAACGCTCTTGCTGCATTGATAGCTATAAGTATTTGGATATTGTCTGTCATATTAGCTACAATAATGGAGAAAAACAATCTGAATGGACCATTAGAGATTTTATTGAGACGTTTAATATATAAAAATAAAACAATTGAAAGACGACCCAGGTATTAGGTCGTCTTTCAATTTATTATAGTCTATAAATAAAATTATAATCTAATGATAGTTTGTTTTTATTCATGGAATAAAAAGCATAAAATATGCAAATGTACATCTAAGGTATAGTTTGAAAAAAGTAAGATTTACATTATATAATAAAGGTATCTGGAAAAATATAGATAAAAGAAATTAGGTGTATAACACATGAGAATGGATAAAAGTAAATTTATAAAAATTGCTACTTCAATAGGGGTATCATCTTTTTTATTAACTGGATGTGGCGATTATGAAGAAGATACTGCTCAACAAGAAAGTACTGCTGTTAAAACGGATGGTGGAAAACAAGGAAATGAACAAGAAACTTTACATTGTGATGATAAAACTCCTACCAATGAAAATGTAGAAAATGATGAGTTATGCAAGGAAATTAATCCATCGTTTTCATCGTATAATGAAAACTCACATTTACCGATACTGCCATTCGTAGCGGGATATTTATTGGCAAGCAGAACTTCAAATATGAATTATTCAGCAAAACCCAATGTAATGAAAAAACCGTATGCAAATAATATTATTCCATATCGTGAAAAAGACCAAAGTAGAACTGGTGGCAGCGGTGGTGGAGGATACTACGGTGGAACTAACAGTAACAACAATAATTCTTCCAATAAAGTAGATTTAAACAAACAACAGCCCAATTCCTCAAATAAAGTGACGCCAGATACAAATACGCCGAAATCATCTACTACTCAAACGCCGAAAGTGAATTCTGGTTCAAGTGGAATTGGAAACGCAAAAGCGCCAGCCGGATCATAACACGAAAGGATAATAGGATCATGTATACAGAACAAGAGCAGAAAGAGTATATGAAAGTATGGTTTTCACTTGCGGAAGAGGCTGGTCGGAATGGTTTTACGTGGCCGAGTCTATTAGAAAATGAAGAATGGAATCAATATATGGCAACAGGTATGTATCGTATGCCAGTAAAAACTTATACTGCTATTTCAAAAGCGACAGAGGAAGTTATGTACGTGTTATATAGAACGTATCAATATATTGTCAATACAACAGAAGATTTTCAAAAACTAGGATTTCCAGCTGAAACGTGGGAAATTGCGAGAATGAAACATATTGGTTTGTTTTCATATTTTACAAGGTTTGACTTTATCGTAAATGGTGAAGATATAAAGTTAATAGAAGTAAATTGTGACACACCAACAGGTTATTTAGAGCCGTCTGTCGCAAATGAAGTGTTATGCCGTTATCACGACGTGAATCACCCAAATCATATAGAAGAGCATATTGTGCAGGCGTGGGAACAAATTAAACATGACTATAATATAGGTCCTGAAGAGACGATATATTTTACTAGTTATGATTGGCACGATGAAGATCATCAAACAGTTCAATTTTTAAGAAGCTATTGCTTAGATCAATCAACAGACTATATAGGAATACAAGATATCGTCGTTACAGATGATGGTATATATACGCCAAGTGGCGAACGAATCCATTATTTATATAGACTATATCCAATTGAATATTTAGTTTCAGATACCGATAAAAATGGGAAAAGAATTGGACTTCAGCTTTTAGATCATATAGCGCAAGGAAGAGTGAAAATTATTAATCCACCTGCTTCTTTTCTTATGCAAAATAAAAGTGTACTCGCATTAATTTGGCAACTGTTCGAAGAGGGAGTTTTCTTTGAGAAAGAAGAGCGAGAAATCATTCAGAACTACTTCTTGCCAACATATTTTACAAATAAACCGTTTATAGAAAGAAATGAATCATATGTTTCTAAACCTTTATACGGCCGTGAAGGCGGAGGAGTATCTATATACGAAAATGATGAACTATTGGCTGAAGATAAAACGAAGTATTACTTTGAACAACGGAAAATATATCAGCAATACATAGAAATGCCTGACTATACAATTGACACATGGGATGGTCCGTATACTGGTAAACTATTAATTGGTTCACACTGTATTAGCGGGAGAGCCGCAGGGTTATTTTTACGTGTAGGCGAGAAAATAACGGGAAACTTATCGATGTTTACAGGGGTTACAATTGAAGGGTAAATGAAACGGAAGAGCTTATCAGTTGTGATGGGCTCTTTCGTTTATATATAGTGTTTGTATTGTTTTGACGTATCACTTTTATTTTTCTTCATACTGAAAAAACGTATGTAATTAAGCAAATTAGTTCAAATAGTAGAAAAGAGAATAAAGTTTTTTTATTTATCTGCTATTGTTATTTGAGATCGATATATTGTCATTTGATTATTATGCATGTGAATTTATAACCTTTTTTTGAAGTGACAGAAATGATTAAGTTAAAAATTAAGAAAAATATGATAATATATGTATGTATTAGTTTTAAAAAATGGGGGAACAATCGTGAAAATGAATGACATAGTGGCAAGTACACAATTGCCAAATACAATCAAAACAATTACAAATGATTTAAGAGAATTAGGGTTAGAAAAAGGAATGACGGTTATTGTGCATTCTTCGCTCAGTTCTATTGGCTGGGTATCTGGCGGAGCCGTTGCGGTAGTAGAGGCGTTAATGAAAGTTATTACGGAAGAGGGAACAATTATTATGCCAACTCAATCTTCGGATTTATCTGATCCGAAACATTGGTCAAGACCACCTGTACCTGAAGAATGGTGGCAAATTATTCGAGATAACGTCCCGGCGTTTGAGCCACATATAACACCAACAAGGGCAATGGGAAAAGTAGTTGAATGTTTTCGTACATATCCGAATGTAGTACGTAGCAACCATCCATTAGGAAGTTTTGCTGCATGGGGAAAACATGCGGAAGAAATAACGATGAATCAGTCGCTATCAATGAGTTTAGGAGAGGAATCTCCATTAAGAAAAATATACGATTTAGATGGATACATATTATTAATTGGTGTTGGATATGATTCCAATACGTCTGTACATTTATCTGAAGTACGTACTGGTGCATGTGAGTTAATAAAAGTAGGGGCACCAATTATAGAGAATGGTGCAAGAGTATGGAAAGAGTTTGTTGATATGGATTACGATTCTGATAAGTTTGTAGAAATCGGTGTAGAGTTTGAGCGAAAAGGAACTGTAACAAATGGAAAAATAGGAAATGCAACGTGCCGTCTTATGAAGCAACGAGATATAGTTGACTTTGGAACAGAATGGTTTCGTAAGAAAAATCAGTAAGGGATGGTTACAATGAAGGGGAAAAAGGTATTAATTACGAGTGGTGGTTGTTTAGAAAAATGGGACCAAGTGCGTGGTCATACGAATATGGCAAAAGGAACAATTGGTAGAATAATCGCTGAAGAGTTTATAAGTAAAGGAGCACATGTTATATATTTACACGGTTATTTCGCTGAGAAACCGAACGATGTAAACAATCAATTAGAATTACACCCATTTGAAGGAATTGTTGATTTACAAGATAAAATGAAAAGTATAATTACACATGAAAAAGTCGATGCGGTCATTATGGCAGCGGCTGGATCAGATTGGGTTGTAGACAAAATTTGTGATCAAGATGGTAATGTTCTTAATATGAATGGGAAAATTTCAAGTGATATAGCGCCAATTATTCATTTTCAAAAGGCTCCAAAAGTATTAAAGCAAATAAAAGAGTGGGATCCAGAAACCGTACTCGTTGGCTTTAAACTTGAAAGTGATGTAAATGAAGAAGAATTGTTTGAAAGAGCGAAAAATAGAATGAAAGAATCTAAGGCAAATGTAATGATTGCAAATTCACCACATTCTTTATATTCACGTGGAGCGGTGCACTACGTAATTGGACAGGACGGTAAAGGGAAGTTATGTAATGGGAAAGATGAAACGGCGAAAGAAATTGTCAAAAGGTTAGAGGTACTATGTAATCACATTACTGCTTTATAATTTTAAGTATTTGGATAAGAGTGAATCCGCATAGTATATATAGGTAAGCGAAACTTTAATTTATGGGAATTTTACTTTTACACAAACGTTAACCATTCAAGATGGATACATAAAATAATTGGTGAGGAGTGGATTCTATGGAACATTTATTAAAGCAAGCGATTAAACTAAGAAATGAAAAGAAATATGCGCAATCTAGAGAGATACTAATGGGGTTAACCAATTTTACGCGGGATGCAGAAGTGCTTTTTCAATGTGCCTGGATACATGATGTAATGGGACTTGAAACAGACGCTGTGCCGTATTATGAACAGGCAATTGCAAATGGTCTTGATGGTGAGTCACTTTGCGGTGCATATATCGGTCTTGGAAGTACATATCGTTGTATAGGTGAGTATGACAAAGCAATTACAGTTTTAGAAACAGGTTTGCAGCAGTTTCCGGATAATGACGTGATAAAAGTATTTTTATCATTAGCAAAATATAACGTTAACGATCATGAATCCGCGATGAAATTATTACTTGAAACGGTTATAAAAGTAGACGAAGTTAAAGAATTTGAACGTGCGATTACATTTTATAAAGATCATTTAAACGAGGTTTTTAAATAGAGGAGTGAACGTATGAATGCCAAACTATCACGAAGGCGAAAAGGCATTTGGATTGGACTCGTATCTTTCATCTTGTTATCAAACTATTTATTGTATGCCCTTCCGATTGTACCAGCCGCTCCGAAAGAAGTAGTGCTTGGTTCTTTGTTAGATTGTATGTTTGTAATTCCGATTATTACATATTTCTTTATTATTCAAAAAAGATACTCGCTAACGTATATATTTCCTGTCGTAATAGCTGGATATATATTTGTGAGATTTATTATTCCAAGTGACTATTTACAAGCTTTTTCAAACGTTTCTTATATTATAGTTGCGGGAGAAATTGCTTTTGTAGGTCTAGAACTATTCCTGTTGTATAAAATCGTTAAAGTGCTTCCTAATACAATCAAAAGATATAAAGAATATAGAAGAGAATATTCTTCATTTTCTTATGCGATTGATGCAGCGTTTGATGCTACTATGAAAAGAAATAAATTAGTAGATATCATTGTAACAGAGTGTAAGTTAATCTATTATGCATTTTTATCGTGGCATATAAAAGTACCGGAAGGTGAATCCGTATACTCATATCACAAAAAGACCGGTGCAATAGGTGTATATATCATGATCATTCATGCGACCATAATAGAAAGTATTGGTTTTCATTATTTACTTCATCAATGGAATCCAGTAGTAGCATGGATTTTACTTATTTTAAACGCATACGCAATGTTTTATTTTTTAGCTGAAATACAAGCAATGCGTAAAAATCCAATTATTGTTACAGAAGAACGAGTAATCATTCAAATCGGATTAGGAAAGAAAATTGTTATACCATTTACACAAATTGATAAAATTGCATTTTATAAAGGCGAACCTTTAAAGAAAGAAAAAGAAGTTCTTGACGCAACTGTGATGGAATTTATAAAGGAACCTCCAACATTTGAAATAACGCTAAAAGAGCCAGTGAAAGCACAATTGTTATATGGATTTTCTAAAACAGTAAGTCGTGTTCACTTAAATGTTGATGAGGAACGGAAGTTTTATGATGCGGTTATAGAGAAGTTGAAGCATGAATAATGCTACTAATTTTCATCGTGCGTTTGGTGTGTATGGCATTTGTATCGAAAACAATAATTTATTAGTAATTGATAAAATTAAAGGTCCATATAGAAATCGTAATGATCTACCTGGTGGTAGTTTAGAAGATGGAGAATCATTATTAGCTGGACTTCATAGAGAGATTAAAGAAGAGACGGGGCTAAATGTAACGGTAGTAAAACAAGTATGTACAATTGATTTTCAATTTCCATCAAAATTTAATGAGTACACACATGTACATCATATCGCAGTTTTTTACTTTGTAGAAAGGTGCGGAGGTGAATTCAAAGTACCGGAACAATTTGAAGAGCAAGATTCATTAGGAGCTAGATGGATTCCAATAGAAAGTATTACTGAAGATAATTCATCTCCTCTTGTATGTAGTGCTGTAGAGTGGTTAAAAGAATCTAAGTTTAGTTTAGAAGTAAAGGCTTACAAATCATGGGTTATAAAATAATAATAATACTGGAGTTCCTTCTAATTTAGAAGGGGCTTTTTTGTGAAGTAGAAAATGAGATTATATAAATATTAACTAAAAAAAATGAATGAATTGACTGAACGCTTTCTTAATGGAAATATAAAGGGATATAATGAAAGAACTAAAATAAAAGGGGAAATAAAAAATGAGTTGCTTACGTACGTCAGACATTGAAATTATTGAAAGAAAAATCCGATATGATGGTACAACTATAGATCATGCTTGTTTACTAATAGAAGCGCAGCAGGACAAAATTATTTTATATCATGAAGTACAGTATTCTTTTACAATGGCAGCAAACGATAAGAAGTTAACAATCCCGAAAGGAAGTTATACAGTTGCATATTACCGGGTAAATCTTCCATATAATTTATACGTTTGGAGAGATCAGGATGGGGGGTATCTAGGTTCGTATTTTAATATTGTAAAGAATACATGTATAACGGATGAAGTGGTATCCTTTGAAGATTTAATCCTTGATATTATGATACTTCCAAGTGGAGAATTTTTTATATTGGATGAGGATGAATTACCTGAGTCGTTAGAACAATTTGAAGACGGGTATGTAGAAAAGGCTCTTCATACAGTCAAAAACACAATTCAAGAGTCACTTCCAAAAATCATTTCAGAAACTGCTACTCTTTATAAAAAAATAAATATCGTTCATTAAAACCTAGTTGACTTATCGGAAATATTTGTATAATATGTAGTTAATTCTATAACGTATTGCTGATTGGAGAAACCAAAGGCATTTTATCTATTGATAAAATGCCTTTGGTTTTTTTATTATACAAATGCTGAATCTATTCATTTAAATGAATCATTTCAAGGAGGGGAAGAAGTGACTGTTTCAATTGATGGGGTATCAAAATATTTTTCGAAACAAACTGGTACGGTTCAAGTATTAGAAGATATTAATTTTCAATTAGAGAAAGGTGATTTTGTCACTGTAATCGGACCGAGTGGTTGTGGGAAAAGTACGCTTTTGAAAATTGTTGCGGGGTTAGATAACGAATTTGAAGGTGAAGTTATCATCGATGGAGAGCAAATTGTAAAACCGAGTAAAAAACAAGGTTTTATTTTTCAAGAACATCGTTTATTTCCGTGGTTAACAGTTGAAGAAAATGTTGCTGCAGATCTGTCGTTAAAAGATAAGTATGTAAAAGACAAGGTAAAGGAATGGGTTGAAATCGTTCGATTGGATGGTTTTGAAAAATCATATCCGAAAGAAATTTCAGGCGGAATGTCACAACGTGTTGCGATTGCGAGGGCTTTATTAAGAGATCCGAATGTATTATTACTTGATGAACCATTTGGGGCACTGGATGCTTTTACTCGAAGTCATTTGCAAGAAGTGCTGCTGAACATTTGGGAACAAAAGAAAACGACAATGATATTTGTTACTCATGATATAGACGAGGCGATATATCTTTCAAACCGAATTATCATCATGAGTGCAAAGCCTGGGAAAATACATAAAGTTATTGAAAATAGTTTGCCTTATCCGCGAAATAAAACTTCTCAATCGTTCCAACAACTTCGAACGAAGGTGCTACATCAGTTTGAACACGGGGGACTGATTCAAACAAGTATATAGGAAAAGGGTGGATTATATATGTATAAAAAATGTAAGGTTCTTTCTTTTGCATTAGTTATATCTTTACTTTTATTAGGATGTGAAAAAAACACTGCAAGTAGTAAGAAAGAAGAGGTAACAATACAAATTGGTATACAGCAAGGATTAAGCCCGCTCTTACTGGCACAGAAAAAAGGGTGGTTTGAAGAGGAGTTAAAAAAAGAAGGAGTTAAGGTGAAATGGACAGAGTTTCAAAGCGGACCTCCTTATTTTGAGGCAATCGCATCAAACCGGTTGGATTTTGGTGAAGTGGGGAACTCCCCAGTTATTTCAGCGCAAGCTGCAGGTATTGAATTTACTGAAATTGCTAATACAAGTTATGCGAGAAAAGGAACAGGGATTCTTGTACAAAAAGATAGCAAGATTACGAGTGTAAAAGATTTAAAAGGTAAAAAAATTGCAGTAGCAAAAGGAAGTAGCGCATTTAATTTATTATATCGAGCATTAGAAAAAGAAGGTATAAATGCGAAAGATGTAAATGTCATTCAACTGCAACCAGATGAAGCGCAGCCGGCATTTGAATCCGGATCAGTAGATGCATGGGCCATTTGGGATCCATTCATTTCACTACATACGTTAAATAAAGGGGCAAAGGTTATTGCAGATGGTGAACTATTAAATGTTTCTTCACCAGAGTTTTTAATTGCGAGAACAAAATTTGCGAAGGAACATCCAGAATTAGTTGAGAAATTCCTTAAAGTTTATGAAAAAGCACGTGTATGGCAAGAGTCAAACTTAGATGAAGCGATAAAAATATATACTTCTGCAAAGAAGATAGATGAAGAAATTGTAAAAGAAGTGTTTGATCACGACAAACCAATTTTAGTTCCGGTAACGAAAGAAATAATAGCCGAACAGCAAAAGACAGCGGATTTTCAATATAAGCTCGGCTCTATAAAGAAAGAAATCAAAACAGATAAAGTTGTAGATAATTCTTTCGTAGAAAAAGCATTAAAGGCGAAATGAAAAGAGGTTTTGTAAATTGGAGAATACGAAAGCTGTTATGAAAAGGGCGAGTATAACGATTGGCAAAAACAATGTAAAGAAAGTGCGAAAGACGAATGTAAAAGTGCTAGTAAGAGCGATTACTATACCGATTATCGTATTAATTATTTGGCAGTTAGCCGGCGTATTCGATTTAGTTTCTAAAACAGTTTTACCAACGCCATTAGATATATTACTAGCTTTTCAAGAACTTATTAAAACAGGAGAGTTATTCGGTCATTTAAGTATCAGTGTATTTAGGGCTGCGGCTGGTTTCTTTATCGGCGGGAGTTTAGGAATTATTTTAGGAACGATTGTTGGATTTTCAACGAGAAGTGAGCAATATTTAGATCCATCTGTACAAATGTTAAGAACTGTACCTCATTTAGCTGTTGCGCCACTTTTCGTATTATGGTTCGGTTTTGGAGAAACATCGAAAGTATTATTAATTGCGGACGGTGCATTTTTTCCTCTATACGTAAACGCGTTTTTAGGGATACGAGGTGTAGATTCAAAGTTATTCGATGTTGCCAGAGTGTTAGAGTTTAGTAAAAGAAAATTAATTACAAAATTAATTTTACCAGCAGCATTGCCGAACCTATTACTCGGAGCAAGATTATCATTAGGAGTTGCATGGGTGAGTTTAGTAGTAGCAGAACTTATGGGGTCTACAGAAGGTATCGGCTATATGATTATGGATGCAAGGCAATTTTCAAATACAGATATCGTATTTGTCGGCATTATTATTTTTGCATTCGTTGGAAAGTTTTCTGATTCACTCGTACGTTTACTAGAAGTGAAGTTTTTAAGATGGCGAGATAATTTTAAAGGAGAGACAGGGAATTAACATATAAAGTGAAACTTTAATCAGTAGGGGACATCCCCCACTGATTATCAGCCCTCACCAATCGGGATCTTACTGCCCGCAAATAGCGGGGTAAATTATTAGGGGTAATTTATATAGAGTATGTTAGTATACGTTTCAAAATAAATAAGGGGTGTGTAAAGATATGGAATTATTATGGTTTATTCCGGCTTATGGAGATGGTCGATATTTAGGAACGACAAAAAGAGGAAGAGCAGCTGAATATGGTTATTATAAGCAAGTTGCACAGGCAGCTGATTATTTAGGATATACTGGTGTATTACTTCCAACTGGTCAAGGTTGTGAAGATCCATGGGTGTTAGCATCAGCTCTTGCGGCTGAGACAGAGAAATTAAAATTTTTAGTAGCAGTTAGACCAGGGTTAATGTCACCGACAGTTGCAGCGAGGATGGCATCTACATTTGATAGAATTTCAGATGGGAGATTACTTATTAATGTAGTAGCTGGAGGAGATCCTGTTGAATTGCAAGGTGATGGATTGTATCTTGAACATGATGAAAGATATGAAGTTGCAGATGAATTTTTAAAGGTTTGGAAGTCAGTATTACAAGGTGAAACGATCTCTTTAGAAGGAAAACATATTAAAGTTACGGAGAGTAAAGTTGTATTTCCTCCGGTTCAAACACCGTATCCACCAATTTATTTTGGCGGATCGTCCGCTGCAGGTAAAGAAGTTGCGGCTGAACATAGTGATGTATATTTAACTTGGGGAGAGCCACCAGAGCAAGTGAAAGAGAAAATAGATGAAGTAAAAAAACTTGCGGAAGAGAAGGGGCGTAACGTACGATTTGGTATTAGACTACACATAATTGTAAGAGAGACAGAAGAAGAAGCATGGGAAGAGGCTGAAAGGTTAATTCAATATGTAGATAATGAAACAATTGAGCTCGCTCAAAAAACATTTGTAAGATATGATTCAGTTGGACAAAAACGAATGACACATTTAAATAAAGGAACGAGAGAGTCGTTAGAGATAAGTCCTAACTTATGGGCTGGAATTGGGCTTGTAAGAGGTGGTGCTGGCACTGCGCTTGTTGGAGATCCGCATACAGTAGCAGAAAGAATAAAAGAATATGAAGCGTTAGGAATTGATACGTTTGTATTATCAGGATACCCCCATTTAGAAGAGGCATATGAAGTGGCAGAACTGTTATTTCCTTTATTGAAAGACGAGAAGGAACAAGAAAATAAAATTGTTGGTGAAATGATAGCTGATGCATATGCATTAAAAAAATAGTGAGAAATAAAGTTGAACCAATCGGCTATTAACAGGCAGTTTCACCTATGTTTTGCTTCATTTTGTTTACTGCCTGTTAATACGGGATAAAAAAACTCGCAAGTATTTCACTTGCGGGTTTTCGTCGTAAACTATTAGAAAATATGGTAAAATTAAATAGTAACTTAAGGTACGGTTGGTTGTTCAATTATCACTTCTCCAAATAGGAGGGGGGTGATAATACGTGAGTGAAATAGCGTTGCTACTGCAGGGTGGACTGTTTCTCGTTGCATTGTTAACGTTCGTCGTCGTTTTAATAGACAAGCTCAAAAAATAACAACCCACCTATGCCAATAGAATGTGGGTTGTTTTGTTTGTAAGAAACAAATAGGATAAATGAACAATCCAATCTGCTAAGTTACGTGGACTAGTGTGTAGCCGCACACTGGTCTTTTTTATTTATTTACAATTAATAATTGGTTTATGTGATTGTATTGTTCTTTTCATACTTATTATAACACAGTGTCTTTTCATCAAGAAAGGAGACCGTATGTTCTGATTTCGATTAAATAGTAGGTTTTTTTTCTTTAAATAGCCCATCCATATACTGTTTTAAAGTTTGGACATAAAATTCCTGCCTATTTACATCATTTACGCCGACAATTGGAGATGAAAGTTCATATCTCTTTTCTGATAAATGAACGACAACGTCAAATATATCAAATAGACGAATGAAACAGAACAGGCCATCTTTATCACTTAATAAAATAAAGTAATGGTTCTCGCTATTTGTATTTAATGTATTCCATAAAGAACTTTTACTTAAATCGCGAACTATACTTTTTTCTTTTAATTCCATAAAATCGGCATTTGATAGAATGTTAGAAATAACAATCGCATCTGGATCTTCAAAATAGCCATCAACAGCTTGGACAGCGAAAGTATAAGCTGTTTTTAATACACTCATTTTGTATTTACGGTTATCTAAAAGTAATTCACGTTGAATAGAGCTAGCTACTTTCGTTACACGTTCTTCTTTCCAAATTTCATTATGTAGCGAAATATCGTGCTTTTTACATAGTTTCATAATTAATGCATTGGAATAAAGTATTTCATCACTTACTTCAACAACATCTGTCTCAGCAGCCGCAAGTTCCTCACCATGTTCATTCGTATAGAGCGGGGAATCAATTTGTTTTTTCATTTGCTCAATCTTAAATTGACTTAATTTATGCCGAATTAAGGGGCGATCAATATTTGCTGTCATTTGTTCATGGCAAGTATCACAAATTGAGTTTGTGAAATAATATCCACATAATATTTCGGGGATGACATATTGTTCACTAAGTTCTTTCGTATCTTTTCTGCATATGATGCATTGTGTCATTTTTATCACCTTTACCTGCAAATTTGTATGTAATCTCATTGTAGTGTATTTATTGGTATTTTGGAATATTGTAAAGGAAAATATTATGTGAAATTCTTGCTTATTTTGGTACAATGAAGAGAAGTGCTAGTTTAAAGGAGGACGTTTTTTTGAAATCGAAAGTGCACTTTTGGACATTAGAAGTGCTAATGGTTGTAGCGATCATATTTATTTGCACAAAAATATCGTTTCTATTTCAACCGATTGGTATCTTCATATCAACGTTGTTTTTCCCAATCTTAATCGCGTTATTTTTATACTTCATATTTAACCCATTGTTAGTCTTTTTGGAGAATAAAAAAGTACCTAGAAATTTAGCGATTTTACTGTTATATCTTTTTATTATAACATTAACTGCAGTTGGAGTTGGGGTAGTTGTTCCAACGATCTCGCAACAGTTAATGGATTTAGTAAAAAATATGCCCGGTTATATTAAAGAGGGAAAACTATACATACAAGATTTATCCCATCATAGATTGTTTGAATGGTTATCTACACAAAACTATGTTTCCATTGAAACAATTGAAAAAAATGCAATTGAATACTTAAAGGATATACCAAACACAATTACGTCGAGTGCAACGGCTTTATTTGGTATTATAACGAACGTCGCATTAGTTATCTTTACAGTACCGTTTATTTTATTTTATATGTTTAAAGATGGACATGCGTTTCCAGGGAAAGCAGTTAGTCTATTACCTGAGTCTTACCGTGAAGAAGGACTTCGTATCATTAAGGAAACGAACGAAACATTATCTGCATATATTCAAGGACAAGCGCTCGTTTGTATATTTGTAGGTGCTTTTACTTTTATCGGTTATTTAATTATCGATTTACCGTACGCTTTCGTTTTAGGAATTATAGCAGCATTTACAAATATCATTCCTAACCTAGGTCCATTTATCGGTGCAGCACCAGCTGTTATTGTAGGTCTGTTCGTATCTCCGATGCAAGCGTTGTACGTAATTATTATCGTAACAATTGTACAACAGTTTGAAAGTAACATCATTTCACCGCGTATTATGAGTTCAAAATTAAATATCCATCCGTTAACAATTATTATTTTAATTTTAGGGGTAGGTAACTTTGCGGGAATTATCGGAATGATTTTGGCAGTACCAGTTTATGCAGTAACAAAAACAGTTGTATCGAACTTAGTGAGATTGTTTAAGACGAAACGAAGTAATCGAAAATAGTATAAGTTGAGAAAGATACACCGCTTTTTAAGTGGTGTATCTTTTGTTTGTTAATCAATGTAAAAAAGTGTATGCATAAACTTTTATTATATATTTATTACATATCAAATATAACGATAAACTTGTATGATATAGCCCCAATAAAACTATGTGGAATCCCTCTGAACTATCCAAATCATTTCCTTACAGCGTGCTAGCAACATCATAATCGACCCCTTTCAAATTTTATATTTTTAAAAGATTATAGATGAGAGTAGTACTTGCTTCTACGATCTCGAATTTCGTCTATAACCTGTTTATATTGTTGTTCTTGTTTTAATTCCGCATCAGAATAGTTTTTTTTCTGAATTGTAATTGTTAAAAAGAAAAGGTGAAACTTCATGATACATTCCTCCTTTCGAAAGGAATTATAGATGGCTACAGTAGTGACTTTGACGTTCTTTTACATCCTCCATAGCTTTATTAATTTGATGGTCATGCAATATCTCACTGTCTGAGAACTTAGTTTTGTGAATGGTGATCGTTAAAAAGAATACTTTAAATTTCATTTGTTTTTTCCCCTTTAAAAGTTATTTAGAAAAGACGGCTGTAATAAGAAGCTTGGTGCTCTTTCACTTCGTCCATAATAGTTTGAATGTGTTGCTCACGCAAAATCTCACTTTGAGAAAGCTTACGTTTTTGAATGGTGATTGTTAAAAAGAATGCTTTGAATTTCATGAAGGTATTGCTCCTTTAAAATATATTTTTAATACATTTGCGTATAGTATGAACTTTTAATGTCAGTCATTTTATCAGTCAGTTGTTTTAATTGTTGTTTACGAATGATTTCATCTTCAGATAAAGTGTTTTTCTGAAGTACAGTTGTAAAAAAGAAAATATGAAAAGTCATAAATGAATTCCTCCTTTCGAAAAGGAATTACAGGTGATCACAATAAAGCGCTTGGCGCTCCTTAACATCATTCATAGCTTTTTCAATTTGCTCATTATGAAAAATTTCATCTTTGGAAATTGTATTTCTTTGAATCGTAATACTTAAAAACAATACGCTAATGGTCATCGAATGTTGCTCCTTTCTTTAAAAAATAATATAAGAGGCTAAAAAATCGCACAAAAAAGCCACAGGAAGATATAGTTCTCCTATGGCTGGGCGTCAAAAGGCCACAGGAAAGTATACGACCTCCTGTGGCGAATTTATGAATTAATAGAAATAAAGTGCGATTTTCAATTCTCCATTAGGGTGGTCGAATTCATATTTAATTGTCCGAAAAACAAAGGTGCAGTTAACGCTAAAGTTAAAGCATGTAATTGTAATTTCATCATTTCCTTCGACCTCCTTTTAGAATTGTTTCTTACGTTAGTAAGTATATACAATTAATGGATAATTGTAAACATAAAAATTGAAAATTTTTAATTTTGATTAAAATGCGTATATTTTAAAGGGTTTTGGAAAGAAGTATTGTAATGAACGAAATATCGATAAAATGGGGGATGCTAAATGAAATATATGCATCGTAATGTAGTTGTTATGCTAACAATTTTTTTATGTATTACTGCTTGTTCTAGCGGAGAAAGAATAAAAGAAATATCTGATGTTGAACCTAGTGACTTTAAGAAATATGCTGGGACATACGTTGGTAATAACTCAGATGTAGTTGCAATTGTTAATCATTTACCCGGTGGTGATACATTTCAAAGTATTAGTTTGGAGAATGAAAGTATAAAGGTAAACTATGGTGCAAATGGAACTCTGACAGAAGACATGGTTGAGACGTATTGGTTTGATGGCAAGGACACAATGGAGAAGAATTTTCTCTTTAACGTTATTTATCTAGCGATTTTAGTACCAAATGCGAAAAGTTACGAGTTTCAAGTAGAAAATAAAAATTTCACGATAAAAAGAGAAGATATACTATCAATCTTGTATGAAAAATTTGATGATTTTCCAAAAGAAAATGATATATGGGATAAAAAGAAAGTAGTAAAGTTCCTTAACGATAATAGCGAAAAAATTACAATGTTTATAAATGAGAAAGAGTTTCGGAAATCTATATTTGTTAAATATCCAGTGCAGTAGTTGAAATGATAGGAGGAGAATAGGTGGAGTTAGTATACAAAATTACTTATCATCGAATGCAAGATCATTATTTACCTAAGTTATTACAGGCAATTAGCCTCGTTAGTGAAGAAGATTTGTGGAAACAAAGGGACTCTATTAATTCAATTGGTGGAATCGTACTGCATATTAGTGAACATATACAGAGAAATACTAGTCGTTATAAAAATCCAAATATAGTTTTTGAAAAGGGAATCGAGGAGTATTTTCCAGTAAAGCGACAACGTACTGAAGTTTTGCTACAGTACGTTGAAGAAGTATTTGATGAATGGAGAAAAGCATATTTACAAGCATGCGAAGAAAAAAAGCATATGGATCTTCATAGCTTATTACATTTAGCGGAGCATACAAGTTATCATTTAGGGCAAGTAGTAGATCGTACAAAGTCCATAACGGAACAACAATTTAACTTTTGTCAAAATGGAATAAATGAAAAGAATTTGAGAACAAGAGTTGAAACTTCAACATTTTAGAAAGAGAGCCATTCTTAAACGAATGACTCTCTTTTTTTGTAAAAGAAATTTATGGAAATAAATAATTTAATGTGATATGGTTAATTACATAAGTAATGAACCTAAGAACCTAAGGTGGTGAAATTGTGAAACCTACTCTGGAGCAAAATAAATTAATATACTTACAAATTGCAGAAACGATTGAATCTGATATTTTAAAAGACATATTACTTGAAGAAGAACAAGTTCCATCAACAAATCAATTTGCGAAGATGTTACAAATAAATCCAGCTACTGCAGCTAAAGGGGTAAATGTATTAGTGGATGAAGGGATTCTATATAAAAAGAGAGGGATTGGGATGTTTGTTGCAAAGGGAGCGAAAGAAGTCGTACTTAAAAAAAGACAAAATACTTTTATGACTGAATATTTACCTAAAGTGTGGGAAGAAGCAAAAGTACTAGAAATATCCAAAGATGAATTGATGGATATGATTCAAAAAATTACGAAGGAAGGGAAATAGGGATGATTGCACTTGAAACAAAAGCCGTAACGAAAAAATATAAAAAGAAAATAGCAGTAAATGAAGTAACGATTTCATTGGAAGAGCATAAAATATATGGTTTGCTCGGTAGAAACGGGGCAGGAAAAACGACACTATTAAATTTACTTGCAGGCCAAATTACTTCAAGTAGTGGAAGTATATCAATATTTGGCGAACATGTTTTTGAAAATAGTAAAGCGATGCAAAATATTTGTTTTATTAAAGTGAAAGAAGCTGCGTATCTAAATAATAAAATTAAAGAAATTTTTAATTTATGTAACATGTTTTATAAAAACTGGGATCAAGAGTTTGCTGAAGAACTTGCCAAGAAATTTCAACTTAATTTGAAAGAAAAATACCATAAACTATCACATGGAATGCAAACTGTTGTAGGAATTATTCAAGGATTAGCAAGTAGGGCGCCAATTACCATTTTTGATGAACCAACTACAGGTTTAGACGCAGCACATCGCGAGTTGTTTTATAGTTTACTACTAGAAGATTACGGTGAGTATCCACGAACAATTATATTATCAACACATTTAGTAGAAGAAGTAACCCATGTTATTGAAGATGTAATCATCATAAAAGCAGGCGCACTTGTTGTTCAATCATCGGTGGAAGATTTATTGCAACAAGCTCATATTATTTCAGGAAAAAAAGATAAAGTAGATGAGTTTTCGATAAATAAAAAAATAATAAATCGAGAAGTTTATGGAAATAAGGGGATTGCTGTTATATGGGAAGAACTTTCTAATGAAGATTATTACTCTCTTGAAAAAGAAGGGTTACTGATTGATAGAATTACATTACAAAAACTATTTATACACATAACTGGTGGTGAAGTGGAATGACGATTTTAATGAAGCAGTTGAAGTTACATATAAATTTTCATTATAAAGCAATTTTAATATTTTGGATTGCAGCATTACTTATAAAAGGAATTACAAGTGTAATGGATTTGAGAGAAATAAGAGAAGGATTTTTACAAAATATATTAAATAATCCTTCGATTGCAATTACATTGTTTATAGTAGTAAGTACTTTTATCATACAGGATGATGTGTTTCGTTTAGCAGTTTCATTTGGAGTAACGAGATTACAGTTTTTCATTGGATCAGTTTTCTATATCTTATTACAAGCTGTGGTTTTCTCATTCCTTCAAGTAATTTTTTTAAAAAATACATTGTATAGTACAGTAAATATTAGTTTAGGAGAACAATCAGTTAAACAGTTTATTGTACAACTATTATTGTATCTTACAATAGCAACTTTCTTTCAAGTAGTAGTAGTGATTAAGAAACGTTTTAAGTGGATTGGTCTTATGATTGGTGGAACATTTTTTATATCATTGAATAGTGTGCTTTATGCAGAAGTAGGAATGCAGGATTTAAATTCTACATCTAATCTATTTTTAATAGATATCCCATATTTTATTGTCATTTCAATTATATTAACTATCGTCTATGTCGTGACTAGCGGTATATTTATTCGAAAGGTATCATTTGAGCAAACAATTTAAAATATAATTAAGTATATATTTGAGGAGAGTAGGAAAAACAAATGGGAGACACTTCTTCACTAATTACAGTCTTTTTATGCATTGCACTGCTCATATTTTGGCGTCGTTATCGTTCTATGCATAAGCCAATAAAAGGAACAGGAAAACGTATTTTATGGCCATTACTATTTTTAACACCAGGTATTGTATGGTTTTTAGGTCCCGTACATCCAGCTATTTTACAAGTTATAATAGCAGCATTCATTGGAATTATTTTCGCCGTACCACTTATAGTACTAACAAATTACGAACGAAGAGAGGATGGGAATATTTATACGAAAAAAAGCGCAGCTTTTTTAATTACTTTTATTGCACTTGTCTTTTTAAGATATGGTTCAAGACAATATATTGTTGACTTAGATCAACAAACAATTGGTTTATTATTTTATGTTGTTGCTGTCTCGTATATTATTCCTTGGAGAATTGCTTGTTATATAAAGTTTAGGAAAGTTTGGCGGGAAAATAATAATCATGCTTTATAAGAAAAAACTTTTCTTTTGAGAAGTTTTTTCTTTTTATATGTAATTGAAATCATTTGTTGAAGTGCAAGCTACCATACAATATGATGAATATAAAAAGAGAAAGTAGGGGATATAAAAATGCGTACAATTTTACTTTTTCTAAACGACATGTCTATTAATGAAATAGAGAACATTAGGAAAAAACATGATCCTTTATTTGGTTTAATCCCACCGCATATTACAGTTGTATTCCCATTTGAAAGCTCGATTTCAAATGATGAGCTGAAATTACATATTTTAAAATTATCAAAAGGGATACAAGAGATAGAAATTGAATTTGCGAATCAAATTTCGGGTGAAGGGGAATATTTATTTTTACGAGTTGAAAAGGGGCAAAAACAAATAGAAGAACTACATGACTTGCTATATACAGGAGCCTTATTACAATTTTTGAAAGAAGATATTCCGTATATACCGCATGTAACAGTCGGGAGAAAAGAACGTACTGAGTTAGCTGCTGAAGTAGCTAAGGATATTCATAATTTCCCTGAAAAGTTACAATGTATAGTTGATAGAGTTAGTGTAGAGCGAATTGGAGAGAATGGGGAATCAATTATTGAATTTGAAGTACCGTTGCAAAAAAGCTGACAAGTGTCAGCTTTTTTTATCCGTAATATGAAGTAAAGCACCAATCGCACCGCTATTACCACCATCTCGTAAAAAGATTGGTATTTTATTTTGATATTTAGTGTAGCTACTAATAATATTTTGAAGGTGTACGTTATTACATAGAGTCGAACCAATATAAATAATATGGTCAATGTTTTTTTTTTCGGCGAATTGAAGGCTTAATGCAGTAACGACTTCACCGACAAGTCCTTGTACAGTAGCAAGTATGTCTGAGCTATTATATTTTGATTCTGAAATAGCAGCTTTACCAAAATTGCTTGCAGTTAAGCTATTATCAATAGGAGAGAGAATGCCACCATAAATATCACCGACCGTAATATCTAGTTCTTTTCTAGAACCTAATTTTGTTAAAGGAATCACATCTTCAAAATGATCTATATTTGTTAACAATTTTGAAAGCCCCATAATAGTACCACCGCCAACACCCGTTCCACCAGCTCGAATATATTTGTCATTATAAACGTAATGAATGGAAGTACCTGTACCTATATTTGTTAAAATAAAGTTGTTTATATCATATTGATCTTCTTTTAATATGTATCGGACACCTACAAGAGTAGCTTCAAATTCGTTTAGTTCTACTATATTATATGAGTCTGAAAGTAGTTGCTGTAATTGTTTTGCTTTACCACCTGTTATACATATTTGTTTTATACGAGTGCTTTTCTTAAGCCAATCTATTATTTTATCTTGCTCATTTGAATAAAATTTTTCAAAAGCTAATTGCTTTTGTTCGTTCAAATAAGCAATTTTCGTTAATGTTCCTCCAGCATCGATACCGATAGTACTTTCCATTTTCCTGCTCCTAACCAAGTAATTTGTTTACTCTGTTCATGTTGGTGAGACGAATTTGTAGGAGGGAGATATCCTGACGAATTACATCGTCTCTATTCTGCTTGATATATTAATAGCTTTTCTATAGTTACAATCGGCTGATCGTTAATAGTTGCAGTACCTTTACCGAGAATAAAACCTCGACGATTGCGAGTAAGCTTATAATGTAAATCAAGTTTATCACCGGGATATGCGTTTCCGTGGAATTCAACCCCATCCAACGAAGAGAGGAAGCCTAGACCTTCAGAGTCACTTGTATTTACAAATGCACTAAGCTGAGCAAGTGCTTCTACAATTAACATATGAGGCATATGTTTTTGATTATCATTTATAAACCACTCATTATTTGAAATCAGTTTATATCCCGTAACGGATTCACCATGTTTTACATTTGTTACTTTATCAATCATTAAAAAAGGATAACGATGAGGAAGAGTGTCTTGAATATGCATATGAAAGTACCTCCAATAAATAATACCCCTGCTACAGTTAAGCAGGGGAGTTATCATTAATTTTTAACTAATTCATTTACTTTTTCAAGAGAAAAAATACCGCTATTTCTAATGTTTTCAACAACTTGTTGTAACACTTCTTTATCTTGAACAAGTGCAATACGTACAAAGCCTTCTCCATGAGGTCCAAATGCATGACCTGGTGTAACAACGACATTCGCACGATCCATTAATGCATAAGCGAAATCTATAGAAGTCCAGCCTTTCAGAATTTCGGCCCAGACAAACATACTACCAGCTGGTTTATCAACATTCCAACCAAATGTTCGGAATCCATCAACTAAAGTATCTCTACGTTCTTGATAAATACCGCGATTTTTCTCACAAAACGCAGCGCCATTTCTTAGTGCCGCTGATGCCGCTTTTTGAATTGGTAAAAACACACCATAATCTGTATTTGATTTAAATTGAGTAAGTGCACGAACAATTTCTTCGTTTCCAATCATATATCCAATACGGCTACCTGCTAAACTATAACTTTTTGATAAAGAGTTGATTTCTACTCCAACTTCTTTAGCACCAGGTACAGAGAGGAAGCTAATTGGTTTATTACCATCAAAATAAAATTCAGCATAAGCAAAATCATGGACAACAATAATGTTATGCTTTTTCGCAAATGCAATTACCTCTTTAAAGAAATCTGCATGAGCCATTGCTGGAACCGGATTCCCTGGGAAGTTTAAAATCATCATCTTCGCTTGATCGGCAATTTCTTCAGGAATTAGCTCTAAGTTAGGTAAGAAATCATTTTCTTTCTTTAATGGCATGTAGTAAGATGTTGCACCAGCCATTTGAATTCCAGTTTCATAAGCTGTATATCCTGGATCCGGAACTAATATAATATCTCCCGGATTTGCATAAACCATAGGTAAATGAACGAGTCCGTCTTGTGAACCCATTAATAATAAAACTTCTTTATCGGCATTTAATTTAACGTTATGAGTGTTGTTGTAATATTCAGTTACAGCTTCGTGAAATTCTTGAATACCACTTAATGTGTATCCATAGCTTTCTTTTTCACTTGCTGTATGTACCATTTCTTCTCTTACGAAGTCAGCAGGCGGCATATCAGGATTCCCGATACTTAAATCAATCATTTTGTGACCTGCTGCAATTTTTTCTTTTTTATAAGCCCCTAATTCACTAAATATAGAAGATTGGAATGCTTTCATTCTAGTTGCTAACGTGTAAGTCATCAAAACCCCTCCTAAAAACAGTGTTTTCTTTCTGCGTTTTTAATTATTCTGAAAACACATGTTTACATTTTATCATTTTTTTATGAAAATTAAAACGATTGACAAATTTAGAGGGAGGATAATAAGGAGAAACATAAAAAACGCAGAAAATATTTTCTGCGTCTTATATGAAGTGTAATCATTTCTTTTTATATGTACATAACTTTTCTACTGCATAAAAGTATACATTTAATTTGCCATCGACAACTTTTAAAGTTTGATCCGATGTAAATGAGTTACCATAATCAATGTGATATACATTAGAATTCTTTACAAATGAGCCTTTGTATAAATCTTCTTTTTCCTTTGATGTTTGCATCTCCACTAAATATTGAACAATTTTTTCTTTCTTTTCTTCTTTTACAACTGTTTCAAATTTATAAGATGCAGGGCAAAGACCATTTTTGTTGTCAACGACTTCCCAAGAACCGTATATATCATTATTGCTACATCCGCTAAGTAGAACGATGAATATTGGAATAATTAATAGAACCTTTTTCATTTTGTACTCCTTTCTTTTCATTTTTAATAAACGTGCGAATACGATACGAATATTGTAATAAATAAAGTTTAAATTTTTATAAAGAATTATTTAATTTCACATAAAAATTTAGGCGGAATTGAAAAAGCATGAATCTAGTGTAAAATCAGATCCATGCCGAGTACAGTAGCCTATGTTATGTCTCTTTTGAGGAAATATAAAGAGGAAAATAGGATTACTATCCCATTTAAAATATATATAATTGCAACAATGAAGGCTAGCCCACCTGCGCCAAATCCAGCTTTATCAAATATAGAAGCGAATGCTACGGTAGCAAAAAAAACAATAGGAGTTAGTAGTAAAAAAATGAAACCTGCGATAATTCTTCTTTTAAGGTTATGTCCAGATAAGGAAATTGCTAAAAAGTTTATGATGCTAAACAGAGCTAATACAAAAATAAAGATACTAAATAACTGCATACCATCAGACAATTTCGCACCTCCTGTATATATCATGTTAGTATACTGTATTCGAAAGTGAAAGAGGGTACTCCTTTAAATAATTATAATAAGCGTAATAAATAAGGCTTTATATAACAAAGACGCATGGATTAATCTAATATGGTCCATGCGTCTTTATTTATGCTATAAATTCGCAGATTGCGAAGGTTGTTTTTCATATTGTTTCTGTTTAGATAATGAAATGAAAATAATTAATAATGAAATCACACCGAAAATGAGAACCATATATTGCAATCCAATCGTATCTAAGAAGAAGCCTGTGCCGAGTAAGACAATTTGGAACATAACTCTCTCAAACATATTACGGAATGAGAAGAGACGACCATGATAGCTTTTTTCCACTTTCGTTTGGAAAATTGTCGACATAATAGGGAAGAAGCAACCAACACTAAAACCAAATAAACCAAATGATGTAAGAGACATCCATTTTATATCGCTAAAGAACAAGGAAAGGTGTGCAAAAGCGGTACAAACAGCGAAGAAATATAATAATTTTTCAGGTTTGAAATGGTCAGATAAACGTTTAATAACGAAGGCCCCTAACATAAATGCGACACCTTCAATGGTATATATAAAGCCTTTAATCGTTGGATCATGTTGTATTTCACTAATGTTGATTACCATTAAATTAAATCCGGCTATAAATAATAGAGGGATAATACTTAATATAAGTGCTGTAAAAGCAATAGGAATTCCTTTTAAAATACGAAATACTTCCATAAAGCTATTATCTTTCGCAGCTTGTTTACTTGGTGTTGTTGATTTCTTATCTTCGAATTGTAGGAAGAAAGTTGAGAGGAATAATAAAGCGTATGCTGCCATTGAGAAGGCATACATATACTGTAAACTCATTACAACTAAAAGAATTCCACCTAGTGAAGTACCTGCAATACGAGCGATTGTACCTACATTCATATGTACACCGTTCATCTGTAATAACTCATGCTCACGTACGATGAGTGGAATTACAGATTGTAATGCAGGGAAGTAAAATGCTGCAGAAATTTGAAGAGCAACCATAAATGCAATCATGAAGGCAATGCTTTCAAATTGGATAGCGAAAAACATAAAAATAACACTAATAACGCGACCGAACCCAGCATAAAGAAGAACTTTTTTCTTTTCATACTGATCGATAATACGACCAGCCATAGGACCAACTAGTACACCAGCTAATAGTCCGATAAATAATATAACTGATTTCATGAAATCAGAAGGAACATATTTTTGCATAAATTCAAGGTTGCCAAGAATACCAAGCCATAGCCCTAGACCAGCAATAAACTCCCCAATTAACACAATCCAAACATTTTTATTACGCCACATAATGTAAAACCTCTCCGTCTTTTAAAATGAAAAACTCGTATATAAAACCTCCTTATTTTATGTATTATTTTTAACGAACTTTTTTAGAGTCAGAGTCTATATTACGTGTTTCATGAGTGGATTTCAATCTTTTTGATTTGTCAAAAATTTGATTTGTTAGTTGCTAAAATAAGCAATGAAAATGTAAAAATTTTATGATGAAGTGTCTTTTAAAAATAAGGATAAATATAAAGAAATTAAAAAAGCAAGAACGCATATACTACGTCTTGCTTTTCTCAAGTACAAAATTAAATATTAGATTGGCTTAGCAGCATTTACGTTCTTGTCCAATAGCTAAAGCGCTAAAAGATAGAGGACCAATAACTTCTGCACTTGCACCACTAGTTAGGTTTTCTACAGTTAATGAGTATTCGTGTGTTCCACTACTAACATTTTGATCTATAGCTTGAAATGTTTGAGCATAGAATTGTTCAGAATCTGTAGATTCAATACCTACTTGTGTATTAAAAATTTCAATGTTATCACGGAAAATTCGGAATAAAATTTGTGAAATCTCAGTTATACCTTCTACACCAACTGTAGCTATTAATTCTACTCGATTATTACGTGAATCTCTACTTGAAATTCTTAATTTCAAATTTGCTAGAATTGCTTTATTTGGAGAAGCTGGGATTGCAAAAGTTGTTTCACCAGTTTTACTTATAGGTTGAGTAGCTTGGTAATCAATGATATGAGTCATATTTGTCACCTCCTCATATACTAAAATATGAAATTTACGATAAAATAGCTTGGACAAATAATAGAATGTTTTAAGAGAATTGAGCAAAATTGATCAAAAGAGGGAGATTACATGAGGGCATCAAGAAATATATCACAATTACGTGATATATTTCTTGATGCTTTTTTTAATTAAGCAGAATATTCTTCTTTACGTACTTCGAAAAATTCATTACGACGTAAGTAATTATAAACTTTCTCGGAAACCTTTTCTTCTTCAGACATTAAGAAACGATGATCAAAAGCATAGAATGATTGACCTTTAATTAATTTTACGTAGTATATTTTACACGCCTCCTCTAGCATAATTGGAACTTAATTAATATTATGATGGCCTATATGCTTGTTAATCATACTTGGAGTTTCAAAGGATAGAAGCTACGTAAATTGAAAAAGCTTACAAAACTGTAATGTTGTTGTCACGTTTTCCGATAGTTAAAAATAACCAACCTCTCCTATACTAGAAATATGTAACATAAAATAAGGGGGGAAAAAGATGGATGAAGTAATTGGAGAAGTTGTAGCAGGTATGTGTGAATTTGTAGTTGAAGTAACGGCAGATGCTATTGGAAATTTAGTTTCTAGAAATAATGAGGAAAAAGAAACGATATAAAAATATAAAGGCTGATTTCTAAAGGGAAATCAGCCTTTATATTTTTACATTATATTAATATTATTTAAATATTTGTTTGTTAGGATGGAGATGAAACCAATATTGGAGGTGATTAAAATAAATATGCCGAGTTTGGGATTAGATTTATCTAATTCTCGTTTAATTATGGCGAATATAGACGAAAGGGAATATCATTTTATTATACGTGAACATCCGATTTTAGGGAAAATTATATCGCTACTTGAAAATGGAAAAGAATACGGCTTAATGGATAAACAAATCGCTAATAAAGATAAATTTATAAAATCGGAGCTTATTAAATTAGATTATTTTAACATAGATGTTCTACAGCATACACCTGAATGGATATGGATTGGTATGGATCAATTTGGTTTACATGCTCGTGAGGCTACTTATAACGAAGTAGACGTTATTATGAAGTTAAAAGAGGATTTATATTATATAGATGTATATGAAAAAGTAAAAATGTAATAAATATTTAGTCAGGTTAGGGGACAAGTTTCCGTAGCCTTTTTTGTTTAGGAATAAAACGTAAAATTTATATTATATTGATGATAGGAAAGCATGATAAGAAGTAAGCTGAAAAGAGGATTTGAAAATACATAAAGAGAACTTTAATTATTATATGAATCCTATATGTAAATAACAATAGAAAGCAGATGATAAAATGAGTAAAGAAGAGCTTGTGAAACAACAGTTTGGTAATAATGCTGAAAAATATGTAAAAAGTAAAATTCATGCTAATGGACCAGACTTACAATATGTAGTTCAACAAGTTGAGTCTCGTCATAATAATCGTCTTCTTGATATTGCTACTGGCGGTGGACATGTTGCGAATATATTAGCTCCATTGTTTAAAGAAGTAGTTGCCTTAGACTTAACAGAAAAAATGTTAGAGAATGCGAAAAATTTTATTATCAGTAATGGACATGAAAATGTATCTTTTATTGCTGGAAACGCTGAAAGTTTACCGTTTGCTGATGGTTTTTTTGATACAATTACGTGCCGAATTGCAGCACATCATTTTACGAATCCACCTCAGTTTATATATGAAGTAAATCGTACGTTAGAACATAATGGATTGTTTATTTTAATAGATAATGTTTCACCGGAAAATAATGAATACGATACATTTTATAATTTTATAGAAAAAAAGCGGGATCCGAGTCATGAACGAGCGCTGAAAAAAACAGAATGGATTACCTTGTTAGAAAAAAACGGTTTGCAAATGCAGTCATGTCTTACTTTTGACAAGAGATTTGAATTTGACTGGTGGTGCGATATGATGAATGTACCTTTGCAGAAACGTATGAAATTAACAGAGTGTATGATGAAAACACCAGTTGAAATGCAAGAATTCTTTAATATTCAAATTGAAAATAATAAAATAAATTCGTTTTATACTGAAATGGCATTGTTTGTATGTAAAAAAAGCGCGACATTAAAAAGATAAATTTCTTGCAGTCTTTTCAAAGTACGTTATACTTAGTACAGAGAAAATGAGAATTGAGGAAAAGTAATAATGATTCGCGTACGTATTGAAGGAACTGAAGAAGAAATGCTTGAATTTATGGAGAAAATGCCGGACATTCCTGGATTTGAAAAAACACATATGAGAGAACCGAGAAAAGGGAATAATCCAAAATACGATTCAAGTAAGAATGTATTAGCATATTTATCATATAAAAGGATTGAAGTCGCCAATAAATAGGCGGCTTTTTTAGTTTGCACTGTTTCACAGCCTTGTCTTTTTTACATAATAATAATAGTAGATTATGTTGAAGAGGGGTGAGGATAGTTAAAAAGAAAATCATCTTTTTTGGAGACTTTGGTATTGACGATGCTGTGGCGTTAATTTATGCAAATAAAACATGTAAATTAGATATTATAGGTATTGTTGCTGAATATGGGAATGTATCGCGAGAAATCGTAACAGAAAATGTGTATTTTTTAGAAAGATACTATGCTACAGAAGTGAAAATCATTGAGGGTGCAGCTAGACCAATGACAGCGGAAGAACCATTGTTCTTTCCCGAAATTCATGGGGATCACGGTTTGGGACCGATTATTCCACCTGATATGAGGATTTGTAAACGGGAAAATTTTTGTGA
This sequence comes from Bacillus sp. K2I17, assembly GCF_002209985.1. Lineage (NCBI taxonomy): Bacteria > Bacillati > Bacillota > Bacilli > Caryophanales > Bacillaceae > Bacillus > Bacillus sp. K2I17. The sequence continues at coordinate 145,725 of NZ_NJGF01000008.1, read as the reverse complement.
GTTAATTAAATTAATCGAGCCTTGTCCAGAAGATATTATTATCGTAGCGACTGGACGATTAACAACATTGGCAACGTTATTTTTATTATATCCAAATGTAATGGATAAGGTATGTTCATATTATATTATGGGCGGTGCGTTTTTATTTCCTGGTAACGTTACTCCTGTATCAGAAGCTAATTTTTATGGAGATCCAATCGCCGCAAATATTGTGATGAAGTACGCAAAGAATGCGACTATTTATCCGTTAAATGTAACGCAAGCGGCCCTCATTACTCCTGAAATGGTGGATATTATTAATAAAGAAGGAACAGGACAGGCGAAACTTATTAAACCGATGATCGATTTTTATTATGAGAACTTTTATAAAAAAGAATACCCGGGTATTGCTGGAAGTCCGATTCACGATTTACTTCCGTTCATTTCCTTTATTAATGATGATATTTTTGAATATAAAAAGTCAGCAGTTTGGATCAGTACGACAAATGACGTAACAAGAGGACAAAGTGTGGCAGACTTTAGAAAAATAGCCGAGCCAACAACATTTGATAATAGACCAATTCAAAAAATTGCAGTTGGTTTTGACTATCCTGCATTTAAAGAAGAGTTTATGCGGACAATATTAAAGCCTGACTGTCCTTAATATGTGTATTACGAATAACATCAACCTCGAGTCGAAAAACTGGCCGTTCATTATTTTGAAATAATCTAATAGTTGATCTGTATGAATAACTATTGAAAAATGTAACATAACTAATGGTAAGCAATTGTTTCTAATTATATTTTGATTGGTAAAATATAAAGGAGGTTATCATATGATTTGGTCTTTAATCGTCGGTGGTATATTAGGATGGCTTGCGAGCTTAATTACTGGAAAGGACGTACCTGGTGGTGTAATTGGTAATATTATTGCTGGTATTATCGGTTCATGGATTGGTTCGAAATTACTTGGTAGTTTTGGTCCAGTCATTGGTGGATATGCAATTATTCCAGCTTTAATCGGTGCGATCGTTTTAATTTTCATCGTAAGCTTCTTATTACGAGCAATGCGAAAATGAATGTAAGGACTGTTTACATTTGTAAGCAGTCCTTTTTATATGTTATGCTAGTATTATACAATCAGGAGGTGTCAGCATTGAAAACATTTACAGTAAATTTCCATCAAGAAGATAATGCTAAAGCGACAACAGTACATAAATTAAGTGAAGAGGACTTCAACAAAGCAACAGAAAAAGGCACTCGTCATCTATTTGATTTAGATACAAACGTTGGATTCTTCGTATTCTTTGACGCAGAAGATGCAGAAGGAAACGATCAATACTTAATGTTACAATACGAAGGTGATCATGAAGAGCCAACTGCGTGCTACGGATTTGATTTAAAACTATACTATCAATTTTTAGCACTGTACTTAAATGATCTTGAGTTCCAAGGTGAAACAGATGAAGAAGAGGAAGAGTATGGCCCAATTCATCATTTAGCTCACTTACTTTATCATATTGTTGAAGATGGTAAGTCAATCGAAGTGTAAAAATACATATGTAAAGCTGTCCTTTTTGGATAGCTTTTTTTTATTATTATGATGAATGTTATGGTTTGCATTATGGTAAATGGATTTCTGATGGTGATAAATGGTTTGATTAAACAGAAAAAGCAATAAGGAAGGCTCATCCCTCTTTGTTGCTTTTTCTACGTTTAAGGAAGGATTGCGGTGTATATGACGAGAAGGGATATATAAGGAGATGGGAAAAATGATAAATAATACAATTCCAAGTTTTTTGAAAGTATGGGAAAGTGATAATGTAGAATTAGAAGTTCTTAACCAATATTTCATTTCGCATCCAGAGATATTTGAAGAATACTTTAAGTATCATTGTCCACATACGAGAGAACGTCTTTCTACTGCCATTAAACAATATCCCGCAAAAATAGAAGGTATTCATATCATTGCAGAAACATTACCGATTATTATTCAAGAGATAACGAATGAATATCATAATAATTATAACTTTGATGTAAATATGAAGTTTCATTTATTTGTTGGAGCTTTTGGCTCTAATGCATTTGTAGAAAGGGAAATTATTGGAGACATCTTTTTTGCGGCAGAAAAATTATCTCCAGATGTAAATCACCTTCGTGTTATTGTCGCTCACGAAATAGGACATATATATCATAATGTTATGTTACAAAATGATGGAATGGATTGGACAAAAGCTGAGTGGACTGACGCGGCAGTTACTTTGTATCGTGAAGGTGTTGCAACATATTTATCAAAGCAAATTATAAAAGGCGTAAATGAATCAGTGTACTACTCATATAACAATGATGGTGAACGTTGGTTACAATGCTATATAGAAAATGAAAAACAAATAAAGAATCGTTTTTTGGAAGATTATATAGAAGGATGGACGTTCGAAAAAGAGAAAGAGTGGTTCCGGTTATCTGGCGGACAATACTTTGGATACAACCGAATTGGTTATTTTTTAGGAACAGCTTTTGTAGAGGATGTTGTACAAGCACTAGGAGAAAGTGAAGCATTTATTTTTTGGAACAAATATAATTTGAAAAGTAGCGTAATGGATTGGTTATCGAAAGGAATAAGATTATAATAGGGGGCTGAAATGTATGAAAGTGTATGTAAAGATAGCTATGTTATTTCTCGCTTTTACATGCCTATTGGCATTAGTAGCATGTAAAGGGACAGACGAAAAAAAGGAAACGAACCCAACCTCTGAAAATAGTAAAAACGAACAAAATAATTCTTCTGAAGAAAAGAAAGAGCCTGAAGCAAAATCAAATAATGAAGGATCAGCAAAACCAAAGACAGATTCAAGCACGAAAGATACAGTAATAAATCAAAAATCAATTAACCACATTAAAGATTTGTTTGAACTAGCGAAAGAAGGAAAAGTACCTAATGTTCCGTTCGCAGCTCATACAGGAGATATTGAAGAAATAGAAAAAGCGTGGGGAAAAGCGGATAAAACGGAACAAGCAGGTAACGGAATGTACGCTACCTTTACAAATAAAAATGTTAGCTTCGGTTTTAATAAAGGATCACAAGTTTTTGATGTACGCTCCTATCATGCAGAGCTAAAATCAATTACATTAAAAGAAATAGAGAAAGCATTAGGAAAACCAGCTTCAGTTAAGGTAAATGGGGAAGATAAAATATATGTATATAAAGTAAACAATCAGTTTGAGTTAAAATTCATTATTCCAGAATCGACTGGTAAGGTAAATCATATTTCGGTATTTTCACCAGAAGATAGTATTAATAAAATGGCAGGGTAATAAAAAAGGATGTCACAATAGTCTCGAGACTTTTGTGACATCCTTCTTTTTATAAAGAAAGCATCCTATAAAATATGAGGGGTATGCTCTGAAATGTCTTTTTTTATTTTATTACGTTCTACACTTTGAACAAACAGCGCTTGCATAATGCCTCCAGCTATTAAGAAACAAGTACAAATATAAAATAGTATACTACCGTTAAGTTTACTTAATAAAACCGCACCAATAACAGGACCGCACGTACGAGATATATCCCAATGTAACCCGTAAATTGAAAAATACAATCCACGCTTATCTGTAGGAGCGATTTCTGAAACGAATCGAAGTAAATGGTTTAAGGCGATACTTTCCCCAATGACTAAAAAGAGTAATGTAAAGAATAGTGACGTGATTGTTGTTGAAATCCCGTAGCCAATTGCAGCTATTGTATAGCAGGTGTAAGAAATAAGAATAATTTTCGCCATAGAAAATCGTTCAGACCATTTCACAAGGAAAACTTGCAGGAAGATTTCCATAATAGCCTTGCATGTTGAAATAAAAGCGAGCATGAATACGAAATCTGGAAATATATCTTTAGCGAAAATGCGATAATTTGTCTCAGTTTGAGCATAAAAAAAGCTAATAGGGAGTGTAGTAATCATAAGTCCTAAAACGGCGTAATGCTTGCTTACAAATTGTTTTGAAGATGATACTTCAACTTTTTGCTTTGGCTTTGTAAATACTGGAGCGGTTTCTGGAAGCTGCGTCCATACAACTACTGCATATACCATAAGTGTAATGCTTTGCATTATAAATAAATATTCAGGGTGCGTACGATAAAAGATAGTACCAATTATTGGACCGATTACGGAACCAATTGCAGCCATTGTATGCAAAAGAGCAAAAATTTCTGCTTGTTGTTTTGGTTTTGTTAAATCAGCAATTTGTGCACGTTGAGCGGGAATATATAAGGAACGGCCAACCCCATTTATGACGTAAAGCAAAGCAAATATAAAAACAGATTGAGCAAAGATGAAGCTACCGATTGCAACGCCTTGTAGCAATAAGCCGAGTAACATAATTTTCTTTCGCCCATATTTATCAGTCACTCCTCCAGCAATAAGTGTAAATACAATGTCTGAGAGAGGTTGTAGTCCGAAAATGAGCATAGTTATTATTATATTACCGTTTAACATTTTATTAACGTAAATAATCATAATGAGAGCTAACATAGATTCAGTTGTTCGGGTTAATAATTCGCCGCACAGTCTAATAATAATGGGTTTATTATAACGTAGTATGAGATTTTTCAATATTAATTCCTCCTTTCTATATTGAAATGATAAGATGAAAGGAGAAGTGGAAAAAGGGTAGAAACAAAAGGGGTTATTTTTCACCTTTTAGGGGGATTATGATGTTTATTTTAAATCAATATATTGAACTATGGTGTGCCTATGGTAAAGGTAGACAAGAAGGAGAACAATTAGAAGTTACCGTACAAATGATAGCAGAAACATTATTTTGTACGGAGCGTAATAGTAAATTAATAATAAAAAAATTAGAAGAGTTAAATTGGATCGCTTGGTTTCCAGGGCGGGGGAGAGGGAATCGCTCTAAATTAATATTTCAAAAGCAACCGATGACATTGATTTTAGACAGAGGAAAAGAACTAACGAAAAAAGGGGATGTGAAAAGTGGAATCTCATTTGTGGAACGCTACAGCTCACAATTTCCATTAGTAAAGAAAGAGTATGAAGCTTGGGTAGATTCCATATTTGGTCATAAAATAGAAAGGACACCAGAAGGAAGAAAAGATGTCCTTCGGTTGCAAGTACAAATGAATCTAGACATCGCTTTAGATCCGGTCTACGCTACGATGCGCTCAGAATGTCATATGGTTAAACATATTTTTGATACACTCGTATATGTGAATGAGGAAACAAATTGTATAGAGCCAAGACTTGCTTTTCACTGGCAATATAATGACGCTGAAAAGGTTTGGACATTTTATTTAAGAAAAGGCGTTCATCTTCATAATAGAAAACGACTTACCGCACATGATGTTATACATTCATTGAATCGATTTATGAAAGCGGAAAACAACCCACACGCATGGATGTTGCAACATGTTGAAAATGTCCGTGCAGTGGATGAATTTGTTGTTGAAATTCAATTACATACGGAAAATAGGATGTTTTTACATATGCTAAGTGCAGAACAGTGTTCTATCGTAAATGAAGATGAAGCAGGAAACTTTATTGGTACAGGACCTTTTATATTACGCGAGAAAAATGCACAATTATTTGTTTTAGAAGTGCATGATTTATATTATCGTGAAAGACCTTTTCTTGACCGAATTGAACTAATGAATGTAGAGCAAAATGTAAATACGTATGACGTGTTAGTAAAGGCGCAATATAAAGATAAAGAAAAGCCTAATAAAGAGTTGTCTCGGCTTGAATCGAACGTGACATATGTAACGTGCAATCTTGTAAAAGAAGGACCAATGCAAGATGAACTGTTTCGAAAGGCACTACATAAAATCATTCATGGCGATAGGATTGTTCAAGAACTCGGCGGAGAACGTGGAGAAGTGGCTAAGAAACTAATATTAGCAAATGAAAGAAAAGTAGAAATTGAGGAAGATATAGAAAGTTTAATTAAGAGAAGTAAATATCATAATGAAGTGCTACAACTTTATACATTTACAGGACAAGATCATGTAGAAGATGCACAATGGATTCAGAAAGAGTGTGCGAAGTATGGGATTTATGTAGAAAATAATTTTCTTGAAATAGAAGATTTATTAGAAATGAGTACGATACAAAAGGCTGATATGATGCATGATAGTGCAACAATTAGCGAGCGAATAGAAGATAGTCTGCTATATATGTTTCTTACAAAAAATAGTTTTATTCATGGGCAAAGCAGCATGGACTTTCATAAAAAGCTCTTCCCTTATTTTAAAGAAGAAGATTTAGAGAATAGAGTTACATTGTTACGCGATATTGAGGACACTTTGTTACGTCACATTCATATTATTCCTTTATATCGTAACAAACAACAAGTAACTTCTCACGAAAAAGTACAAAATATAATGATTAATTCACAAGGGTGGATTGATTTTTATGAAATATGGTTTACATGTTGATAAATAAGGGCTTTTACGCATTTTACATGATGTGTAAGAGCCTTTTTTTCGTGTGTGAAACAGGTTTGTTTTACACATTGTTACGCTACTTACGATAAAAGTCTATTTACAGCGTAACAGTGTTATGTTACATTGTTGTCAGGAAGGAGTGTTATACAGTTGAGTACAGATTTAATTTCAAAAAAAGATTTATTAGAACTAACTGGTATTTCATACGGACAGTTATATAGGTGGAAAAGAAAAAATTTAATACCGGAAGATTGGTTTGTACGAAAGTCAACATTCACGGGTCAAGAGACATTTTTTCCGAAAGAAAAGATATTAGAGCGTATTGATAAAATCCAAACGATGAAAGAAGATTTATCACTTGATGAACTAGCAAATATGTTTTCACCGAGTGTTAGAGAAATTCTTTTAACAAAAGAAGACGTCTTACGTAAAGGAATTGCATCAGAGCCAGTTTTACAATTCTTCATAGAACAAACGAATAAAACAACAGAGTTTCAATTTGTAGATATTCTTTATGTGTATATGTTAGAAGAGTTACTACAATCGGGAGAGATTAGTTTAGAAGAAGGAAAAATGGTCTTGCAAGTTTTACGTGAAAATTATGAAGCAATTAAGCATAAAACTTGTGACTTAATCATCGTCCGAAAGTTAGGGATTTCTACATGTTTCTTAGTTTCAAACGTGGACGATTTAATTTTTGAAAAAGGTACCAAAATTGTTTTACGCGAAGCGATTATGAAATATACCGAAGCATTAAAAACGAAACTGTTGTAGTGGAGGAGAAAGTATGCGTACAGATAATTTGATTATAAATGGTTACGGTTCATCGAATGGCGGCGAGTTTCATAAAGTGCAATTAAATGGAAAAGGGACTGTTAATGGAAATATTGAATGTGACCAGTTTGAATGTAACGGATATGGTGCTGTTACTGGAAATTTGAAAAGTAGCAATGCGAGAATTAGTGGATCGGGTAAAGTCGATGGCACAGTACACGCGGAAACGATGCGCATTGATGGAAAAGCAACAATTACGCAAGATGTGAAGGCGAACAGTTTGAAAATTGCAGGAAAAGGTACGATAGGTGGAAATGTAACTGGTGAAGAGTTTAAAGTCAATGGTCAAGCGACGATTGATGGTAATTGTGAAGTGGATACTTTTTCTTCAGAAGGCCAATTTACAATTGGTGGATTATTAAGTGCCGATGAAATAAATATTAATATTCACGGTACATGTCGAGCGAAAGAAATTGGTGGTCAAACGATTAAAGTAAAACATAGACTAAGTACTTTTAGTAGACTGTTTAAATCAGTATTTGGTATGCAGTTAGAGGCTGAACTATTAGAAGGTGACAATATTGATATTGATTATGCTCACATAAAAACGGTAAGAGGAAACAATGTGACAGTAGGAGCGAACTGTGAGATTGAACTCATTGAATATACGGGTGTTCTTACTGTCGATAAAAGCGCAAATGTAAAAGAAATGAAGCAGGTTTAATGGGAGGGAGAAAGTAATATGGAACATCAACATAGTCTTACTGTCAATGGCTCTGGTAGTTCAGCAGGTGGGGATTATAACAAAGTGAATATTCGCGGTGAAGGAACGATTTCTAATGATATGAGCTGTAATGAATTTAAAACGTACGGCACGAGTGAAGTGCGCGGTAATATGAAAGTGAAAAATTATGTCGTGTATGGAGATAGTGAAGTACAAGGAAATGTAGATGCGGAATATGTAAAAGTATACGGAAATACACAAATGAATAGTGATGCCCATATTGAAAAAACGAAAGTAAGAGGTATGATAGAAGTTAAAGGGAAGTTTACTGGTGATTTCGTAGATGTGAAAGGCACTTTAAATGTGAAAGGAGATATTGAAGTTGAAGAACTATCACTAACTGGTGGTCTTGAAAGTGATGGATTACTTAATGCTGAAAATATTGAAATTTCACTTCGTTATGAAGGCAGCAAAGTGAGAGAAATCGGCGGTAAAAAGATTACCGTTCGTAAAAAAGCGAGATTTATTCCATTTACAAGTCATGCTGGAAGCCTCCAAACGTCTATCATTGAAGGAGATGAAATTTATTTAGAGCATACGATTGCTGAAGTAGTACGAGGAAACAACGTTACTATTGGTCCAGGATGTGAAATTAGTGTTGTAGAATATCATACTAGTTTTAATCAAAAAGGTAATGCAGTTGTAAAAGAACATAAACAAATATAAGTAGTACGAGGGAGAGCAAGGTTATGGTTGAGAAGAATAATAAGCTCGGCTTTATTGTGGCGGGCTTATTGCTAGGTATTTTAATGGCATCAATGGACAATACCATTGTCGTAACAGCGATGGGAACGATTGTTGGTGACTTAGGAGGCCTTGAAAACTTTGTATGGGTCGTTTCTGCCTATATGGTCGCAGAAATGGCAGGTATGCCGATATTCGGAAAACTATCAGATATGTATGGTAGAAAGAGATTCTTTATTTTCGGTTTAATCGTCTTTATGATTGGTTCGGCACTTTGTGGTACTGCTGAAAATATTACACAGTTAGGTATTTATCGTGCCATTCAAGGTATTGGTGGCGGGGCATTAGTGCCGATCGCGTTTACTATCGTTTTTGATATTTTCCCTCCTGAAAAGCGCGGGAAAATGGGTGGATTATTCGGAGCAGTATTTGGTTTATCAAGTATTTTTGGCCCGCTGCTTGGTGCGTATATTACAGATTACATAAGCTGGCACTGGGTATTTTACATTAACTTACCGCTTGGCGTTTTAGCACTTATTTTTATTACATTCTTTTATAAAGAATCACGAGTTCATAGAAAGCAAAAAATTGATTGGTTTGGCGCAATTACTTTAGTTGGTGCAGTAGTTTCGCTAATGTTTGCTTTAGAACTAGGTGGACAAAAGTATGATTGGGATTCTAACTTTATTTTAAGTTTATTTGGCGGATTCGCTATTTTAATTATTGCATTTATTTTTATTGAACGTAAAGTAGAAGAACCGATCATTTCATTTGAAATGTTTAAACAACGTTTATTCGGAATGAGTACCATTATTGCATTATGTTACGGTGCTGCGTTCATGTCAGCAACTGTATACATACCGTTATTCATTCAAGGTGTATACGGTGGTAGCGCAACAAACTCAGGATTATTACTTTTACCGATGATGTTAGGATCAGTCGTAACAGCGCAGTTAGGTGGATTTTTAACGACGAAGCTTAGCTACCGAAACATTATGATTATTTCTGCTGTTATTATGCTAATTGGACTATTCTTATTAAGCACATTAACGCCAGAAACAAGTCGTATATTATTAACGGTTTATATGATTATTATTGGATTTGGAGTAGGTTTCTCATTCTCTGTACTAAGTATGGCAGCTATTCACAACTTCGGTATGGAACAGCGCGGATCTGCAACTTCAACGAGTAATTTCATTCGTTCATTAGGAATGACACTTGGTATTACAATCTTCGGAATGATTCAAAGAACAGGTTTCCAAGATCAATTAGAAGAAGCTTTTAAAGGTATGAGCGGAGGAATGAATACAAACGCTTTAGGAGATTCAAGAGCTATTCTATCAGAATCGGCAAGATCTCAAATCCCGCCGCACATATTAGATAAAATTATTGACGCTCTTTCTAGCTCCATTGTTCAAACATTTATGTGGGCATTAGTACCAGCAGGTCTAGCATTCATATTTATTTTCTTTATGGGAAATGAGCGTATGGTAATTAAGAAACAGCAAACGAATAAAAAGAGTGAAACATCAAAAGCGTAATGAAAAAGCTCCTTTCCAATTGGAAAGGAGCTTTTTCGTATGTACGGATTTAGATTAGCCTTCGATAATTTCGTATTCTTCGTCTGCTAATAATAAAATTTGTGTTTTCTTACCTTTGTTTTGAACTTCGATTACATCGTATGCACCTAAGTCTCTTAGTTTGTTTTGAGAAGCGTTAACCATAACTTCCATAGAATCAATTAAGATATCTTCTTCAATGTATGATTCAGGCAATGCCATATCTTCTGTTTCTAATACACATGCATATAGATTTTGTAAGTTTTCAGTAGTTGGGTTTTGTTCCTCAACATCAATGATGTTCTTTACTGCATCCATATTTTCTTCTTTTGCTTGGTATACTTTAATTTTAGCCATTGTTTTATTCTCCTTTATAACGTAATCGTAGAGGCTACACCTTATTATAACGTTTTTTTCATGAAAGATGAAATTGTTATATGTATTTATAGGGAAATTTATGTGCTATTACTCATTATTGGCGTAATTTCATTATTAATGTGATAAGTAAGTACCTATATTCCTGAGTTAAAGTTATATTGTCCAAGCTTTTTTATACTCCGTTCATAGTATATGTATTAGATAAAACATATAGGGAAGGGATGGAGTGTAAGTGGATTGTGAGCCGAAACGAAATTATCAATGCTGCCAAAATAGTATTTGTGAATTTTTGCGAAGTCTAGAGCCTTTTACAAAAGTTGAGAGTATTGTAATCGCCGGAAACGAAATTGTAGTATCTTATTTTCTTTCATTTAATAAGAGGAATGGTATCGTATCCTTCGTACAAGAGGACAATGAGGTTATCTTTGTAGATTGCTCTAGGATTGATGCAATTCGAATAGGAAAAGTTTGTAGTTGTAAAACGAAAGTTAAATTTATTGAAGAGGATTTTAGTTTACTTGGAAATGTTTGTCCACAATGTTTAACAGAGGGTAGTACACTCTTTTTTGACTTTTACAATCCAGAATTGAATTTATCACTACAAGCAAAAACAATTGATGCACCTAGTTGTACTGAATTTATAGATGAGATGGGGAATGTCGTAAAGCAAATTACTATAATAGGTGAAGCGATTGTTTCTAAAGATTTTGTTCAAGTGCCGGAACTATTAAACTTTCTATTAGTTTTATCTGATACGACTACGAATCCTTTAAAGTTTGGAATACTGTTCATTAATTTCCCTGATCTTACGTTTATTATTCTTTTCGCATCGAGTGGATACCTCAACATTTCGAACTGTTTGAAAATCGAGAGTGGAACTGGTAATGCTGAAATAGAAGATATGAAAAAGATGGTGACGAATGACAATAATACGTACAAGTCAGTTGTTAAATTGACTAAAGTATATAAAAATGGAGGAACAGAATCATATATTTATAAGAATGAGTTATAACATACGTATTTAAATGAACCCTCAAACGAGTATTGAGGGCTATTACATAATAAAAGATGATAATCGGTTACATGTAGATTGCAAATTATTATTAAGTATATTTACTGTTAACCTTTATACAGGACAGTCGCTTACTATTTATTAGATGTTATAATAATTTTATATTTACGAATATTTTACGATTATATATAGTTTAATAAACTTTTGTTTATATATGAAAAGTAGAGTTAAACTGATTCCAAAGAAAGCGGGAATGTAAATGATATATGAAGCGAGTATACATACGAGAGAAAAATTAGTTACTATGTTCGAGGATTTCAATAACGTTGTTTTACTTTCTTATTTACAAGGACATATGGGTACTGCTTGGGTAAATGATCTTGAAAACCCAACAGTAGCGCAAGTTACGGTAGGGATTTTCACATTTTATGCTGGGGATCCAAATAGGAAAGAAACAGAAGAATTACTACGTAACATTCCTGATAGAATGTTAGTAATCGTAAATAGTGAAGAGTGGAAAAAGCGTTTAGAAACATTTTACGAAAGAAAAATAGATAAGTTTTTACGCTATAAATTCAAACGTAATGCGGAAGTTTTTAATCGTTCAAAATTACAATCTTTTATATCAGCGCTTCCAAAAGGATACGAGTTACGAAGAATAGATGAACATATCGTAAATATCCCTACACTACATAAGGTCTCTGAAGATTTTACAAGTCAATTTCAATCAGTAGAAGATTATTTAAAACGAGGTATAGGGTATAGTATTTTGTACCAAGGTGAAGTTGTATGCGGTGCATCATCGTATAGCATTTATGATAATGGGATTGAAATTGAAGTGGCGACTGATCACAATCATAGAAGAAAAGGGTTGGCGACTATAGTTAGTGCAGCGCTAATCTTGGCCTGCTTAGAAAAAGAGATATATCCAAACTGGGATGCTGCGAATACTACGTCTGCTAAACTGGCAGAAAAACTAGGATATGTTTTTGATAAGGCATATGATACGTATTTTGTGGATAATAGATGAAATCATTTTTAAATAAAAGAGCAGCTAGCAAAAGCTAACTGCTCCTCTCCAAAGCAGAATGGAGAAATACAATCATGTTACTTACATTATTGACAGAACAGTAATTTTTAATCCAATAACTATAAAAGTTTAGATAAAATATCTTTGATTAAACCTGAGGCACCGATAAAGAGTACTGATAAAAAAACGATTGAGTATATACTTTTTTTAGGTTTTTTAAATTCTAGGTAAATGTTAAAAATAGCACCAATTGCAACTACAATAAAGATAACGAGTCTTATTACATCTATCATGAATAACGCTCCTTTTAATTACTTAATTGTATTATATAGGAATTCACCTTCAGATTAGTTTATTGGAATACGAATTAAGGTAATTTTAAACAAAATAATCTTTTATACAAAAGTAAGGTTAGTGGAAAAAGGAAACGTATGTAGTAATTGTATAACTTGTAGAAGCTGATGGTGACCAAATAAAGTACGGTTATTATTTGAGTGGTCTAGTAATTTATATTTTTGTATACGCTCTCTTTAGGCATACTTACAACTTAAATAATAAAACATGCTTATCATAATGATCTAAACACCAATTATATTTTTTTAGAATAATTGGATGAACTACTTCTTTCGTAGTATCAACCTCAGTATAGCCATATTTCTTATAAAAGTTTTGTAATTCCTCAAAAGGAAGACAGTATACATGTTGTACTTGTAATTTCTTCGCAGTTTCTACTAAAAATGAAACAAGTTCCCCAGCTAATTGTAGGCCTCTAAATTTAGTGAGAATAAAAATCCCGCCCATTTCTATCGTATCTTCATCTATTTGGACTAATCGGCCAACACCTGCATACTCGTTGTTGTAAGTAATAATTGCAACTTTATCCCTTTTTAAATCACTTCTTACAAAACCTATTGAGTCATATTGATTATTAATCCATTCTAAATCATTAGATGTGGCTAGTTGAATACTCATATACACCCTCCTTCAGAATACTAGCTCTATCTTCAGTATATAGAACGTAAGATGCTATATCAAAAAAAACTAGCTATAGCACATTTGTTTAAGTTATTAGTTGAAGGTGTGGGTTTGTTGGTATTGAAATGATAGCTTCACCAAACAGAGGATAATAACCTTGTGAATTTAGTGTTACATAGTCAAAATGAAAATTAGTTCATGCGTTCGGTAACGCATTATTGTTTAAGCGTATAGAGTTTATAGGGTTAGTAGCTACTGTATTAATTGAAACTATTAAGGAAAAGTGGTAATCATCAGTCTGAGTGATAAAAATCCTCCAGAAAAAGAAAAGGGATATAAATATAAGAGCACTTCGAAAAGTGCCCTTCAGTAACGACTACTCATTCTAAAAAGAAAGGATGCAATATATCATATGAAGTTAAGTGTATTTAATTATGGGCCTTTATATAAAAGTTTTATTTTGTTTTAAATAAATAGGCGGTTGTTTCCTCAACTACCTTTCAGTAAAACAAAGCACTTTTTCTGAAATAAATTATGGATGGTTCCTCAAAAAGGCTATAGGATATACTCATATTTTTATAACTAAAGTGACGAGCTTAGGTTATAAGAAAGGAAAAATTATATTGTATGAAATCTATTCTAGAATAGTCACAAACAAAGCTGTCTTCCTATTAGAAGGCAGCTTTTTGTTATTAGAAAAAAGAATTAGAAATAAAATAAAAATTCAAGTTACTTGTCCAAACAATATTTTTTAAAATACATAAAATGCTAGTAGTTAGCCAATATTGTCATATTGCTAATTTTTTAGACTACAAGGGGTGATTTTATGTGTGATTGTGAAGTTTGTAGAAGAAAGAAAAACCGAGATCCATTAAATCGGGAGTTTGAGCCGAAAAAACGAGTTTCTGAGCCAATAAAACAGGATTGCGAACCAAAAAAAGGGGATTCTGAGCCAATAAAACAGGATTGCGAACCAAAAAAAGGGGATTCTGCACTAATAAAACAGGATTGCGAACCAAAAAAAGGGGACTCTGAATCAATAAGACAGGATTCCGAAATATTAAATTCTTATTCATTTAGTAAAAATTCAAATTTTTTAGAAGAAGCTATACAAGCAGATGAAATCGATCAAGTTTCTGAGGAATATATTGAAATAGTTGATTCAGCAGATGTACAAGTTACTACTACAGATACAAAAGCTGCGCTATCTATTCAAGCGGCATTACAAGCAGCTATTGTGGTTGTAGTAAGTATTTCTATAGCAGATAGTGAAAAGGCAGATAAAATAACACAAGAATTATTTCAAAAATCATCTATTAAACAAATTAATAGACAAAAAACATTTATTAAAAATTCCAGAAACGTAACCGTAACAACTACTGATACAGATATTGCAGTGAATGTTCAAATTCTCCTTCAAATTTTATTAGCTTTATTAGTTAAACTAAACATTTTATAATGTTTCTAATCTGTTTATATTTAGCTATAAGGGTTCACTCTAAGTAAATATTTTTTGTTGTAATATGTGGTACAAGCTTGGAATTCTTATTATGACTGAATTAATATTCAATATTAATGGGAAAGTAAGTGTGGAAAACTGCAAAATAGTAAAATTTAAATACATTATTTAACAGTAAATGAAACTTATGTTTATGTGAAGGAAAGCTGTCTTCTTATTAGAAGCCAGCTTTTTGATTTTATTAGTAAAAATAAGTGGAAATAGAAGATTGAGTTACTTGTCCAAGCAATTTTTATTAAATTACATATAATGCTGGTAGTTATTTAAAAATTTTATAGAAAATTGATTGGAGTGAATATTGTAAATGGATGATTTAAACAAATTTTCTTCCTTTAAGTTTGATAAGGATCAAAAGAATATAATCATAGACCTTTTACTCTCAGATATTTTTAATAGGCATGGGATAAATGAAGAAAGGTTAAAAAATTTATCGCCAGAAAAAAAACAGCAAATTAAAAGTATTGTTTCTGAAATACAATCACAGGTTAATAATTATTTAGATTGAAAGGGGGTGAACTTATGGACAAAGCATGCCATACAGATGAAAATAAAAAGTGGAGTGCATTAGATTCTTCAAATCCTCATCCATCTTTTAAAAATGCCAATGTTTCAGAAGCAGCTGCACAAGAAAGCAAAACTTATCAAATTTCTGAAGAGTCTATTACAATTGTTGATTCAGCAGATGTAGAAGTTACTACTACAGATACAAAAGCTGCGTTATCTATTCAAGCAGCATTACAAGCAGCTATCGTGGTTATAATAAGTATTTCTATAGCAGATAGTGAAAAAGCTGACCGTGTAGCACAAGAATTGTTTCAAAAATCATCTGTTAAACAAGTTAATAAACAAGAAACTGTCATTAGAAATTCTAGAAATGTTACAGTTACGACTACGGATACAGACATAGCAGTAAATGTTCAAATTCTTCTCCAAATTTTATTAGCTTTACTAGTAAAATTAAATATTCTATAAAATATTTGACCTGTTTTTTAAATATGGTGCTTCTTAGGGATAAGTATTCACTTTTTTAATTATAGTACAGGCTAAAATATTAATCATAATTGGACTAATATTTAACATTGCATGAATAATAAGGTTAACAAACAATGTGATGGAAAATAAAGTTTGGTTATTTTTTTAAAAATTAAAAAGCCGTTTCCTTTATTGGATTTGGCTTTTTAATTTTAAACAGTATAAATTTGAAAAGACCACATTAAATTAAGTAATTTAAATATAATAATGAAAAATCCCTAAAATTATTCGTGGTATAGAAAAAATAACAATAAACAATTGGTTAAATTGGAATGATTTTTATTAACAGTTCAACATTTGAAGAATAGTGCATACAATATAAAGTCTTTTCCTTTCTTCATTTAAGTTTTACGTATATAATTTAAAAGTACTATTTTTATTTTATATTTTTTATATTTATAACAGAATAGAGGTTTAAAAATGGGTGTTAAAATCATTACGGATAGTGCGGCGGATTTACCGGTAGAATTGCTGCAAGCATATGATATTGATTTAATTCCACTCCGTGTTTATGATGAAGCAGAAACAGAGTATTTAGATGGAGTTACATTAGAGTCAGTTACATTATTGCAAAACATGAGAGAAGGCGCTGTTTATAGAACGTCATTGCCTTCACTTGAAACTTTCCAAGAAAAATTTGTTTCTTATGCAAAAGAAGGTAATCCTTGTATATATTTAGCTTTTTCATCTGAACTGTCTGGTACATATCAATCGTCAGTTGTTATTAAAGAAGAAGTGAAAGAAACATATGCTGATTTAGATTTAGAAATTATTGATACGAAATGTGCTTCGCTTGGTCAAGGGCTTGTCGTATTAGAAGCTGCTAAAATGGCGAAAGACGGCGCATCAAAAGAAGATATTTTAAAACGTGTTGATTTTCTAATGAACCATATAGAACATATCTTCACAGTAGCTGACTTGCAGTACTTAGTGAGAGGTGGGCGTTTAAGTAAAGTAGCTGGTTTTATCGGTGGTTTACTAAACATTAAACCGATCTTAAACGTGCAAGAAGGAAAACTTGTACCACTTGAAAAGGTAAGAGGGAAAAAGAAAGTACTAAGCCGAATTGTAGATATTATGGAAGAGCGTGGAAAAGACCTTAAAGGTCAAACAATCGCTATGACTCATGGTGATGACATAGAAACAGCTGAAGCTTTAAAAGCATTAATTACAGAGAGATTTGGCTGTGAAGTATTTATCGTAAATACAATTGGAGCTGCAATCGGAGCGCATACAGGACCTGGTGCGTTAACATTGTTCTTCTTAAATGAAGTAGAGTAAAGGATTGATCTTTTGATCAATCCTTTTTTAATCTCATTTATATGTAATTATTTATTCACTTTCTCTTTAAAAGGTAAGAAGGTAGATAGGAAAGTGATAATAGCTAGTCCAAAGCTAAATCTTTCAGTTTGATCAATTACTAAGTCATTTTTCCACTGATAAAGGAAAGAAGCGATTATTAAAAGTAAAACAGCGCCTCCAACATATCTTACTATTTTTCGTGAGGATTCATCTTTAAATTTTACAATCATGTTTATCATCCTTTCGTTTTTATTGAATAATTCGACAAATTAATTTCTAGGATTTGATATTAATAATTCATCTATTAAATTTATTTGGTTTACAATAGATATTTTCTATGTATTAGGTAAATGTAATGAACTATAACTATTTAAATGAAGAATGATAGCTTACATGTAGTTAAATCCTTTTCATTAAGTTTATCGTAATGTAAGTATATGATTCTGTGTTTGTTAATAACAAGTAGTAAAATCACATGAAAAAAATGGACGAAAAATCTAAATTTTAACCATTAAATTTAACAAAGTATCTAGAAATAATCATAGTATGAATGTAAAATTAAAATATATGATACATTTTTTTACATTTGTAAAGTTATGTATTTTCTTAGTATGAAAGATTATGCAATACATAATGGCTTATTTAGTAAAAAGTATGAAATGGTTAAGCAGGGAGAGTAGAAAGATGGAAATAGGGGAACGTATTCGCCATGTTCGGATGCATAAAGGATTAACACAGGGGGAACTCGTATCAGGAATATGTTCAATAACATATTTAAGTAGAATAGAAAGTGGAAAAATAAAACCGTCATCTTCTTTTATAAAAAAGGTTTCTAAGAAGTTAGAAGTTAAGAGCGATTATCTTATAAATGGAAATTACGAGGAGATAAAGCTTACTATTTTTAAAATATGTAATAAATATAAAAAAGATAAAACTATTACAGAAGCTGACTTATCTTTGTTAGAATTATATGTTCGTGAAGTGGATTCAATCCCTTTATTACTAAAGGTATATGGTGTACTGATATACTACCACGCTCGACAAAAAAACGTGCCATATGTGAAGTTACTTATAGATCAAGCTTCGCAAATGATACCAAGTCAAGTCGAAATGCAAGATCCTGAAGATTATATTTATTATTTAAAAGCTCGAGGTTTATATTTTTATAATAAACAAGACTACATTGCTGCTCATGATATTTATGTACAGGCTGAGAGTTTACTTGGTGCAGAAGAAACTGAACAACATGGCCATATATACTATAATTTATGTCATGTATATAAGGAGCTTTATAAAGATAAAAGTATTAGTCGTTTGTATGCCCTAAAAGCTTACAACATATACAGAAAAAATGGTATGCAGAAAAACGTAATAAATACACTTTTAATGCTTGCAATATTGTATATTATGGATGAGTTATATGAAAAGGCACTTGAAATTTTACAGAAAGTAGAAAATAGTTTGGCTACTAATGATGATTCAAAGTATTTACCTATCATTTCATATGATTACGGTAAAATTTATCAAGGTTTGAAAGACTATACGAATGCCATTAAATACTACGAAAAAACTTTGGAATTAAGTGAATTTTTATCACAGAAAGATCAAAAAGTATATGCGTTACGAAACATGTTGGAGATATACATAGAACTTAAAGATTGGAAAAATGTTAATAAGGCTATGAATGAAGCATTTCATTTTTTATCGATTTATGATGTGCCAATTGCATTTGTCCAACTATATGGTTTGAAAGCTAAAGTATTCAAAATACGTGGGGATTATTATGAATATGAGAAAAATATGCAAAAAGCAATTGAAGTGGGATTAGAAAAAAACAACATCGCTTAGTTGCTGAACTATCCTATGAACTAGGTAACTTTTATAATGAAAATCGCTCTTATAAATTATCTGCGAAATTTTATAAAATATCAGTTGAAAATAAAATGGATTTATAAAGAAGTTTAGTAAAAATTCTTATAAATTGTAAAGGGTTATCCAAAAGAGTAGGGTATTTTATACCTTTTGGATAGCCTCTTTTTTATTACTATTCTATAATTACTGGTCGATAAGGTATCGGTGAAGATAAAATCATCGAAGTTTTTACTGTACCAAATGGTATAACGATATCAATTAATTCCTCTAATTCTTTCATTGAGTGAACCGCTACTCTTAAGTAATAGCTACTTTCACCTGTCACCCGATGACATTCAAGTATTCTATATTCTGTGTATATTTTCTCCTCAAATTTTTTGCATGGAATCTTTAAATTTTCGATTCTTAAAAATGCTTGAATTGATTTTCCAACTGCATCTAATGATATCCGAGCTGTATATTTCTCAAGTATTCCAGTATCTTGTAATCTCTTTAGTCTTTCTGTAACACTAGGGCGGCTGAGGTGTAAGTGTTCGGTCATTTCTGTAATTGTCATTCTGGCATCTTCTTGTAGTAATAACGTAATTTTCTTGTCAATTTCATCCATGAATTATGCTCCTTTACAAAATTGAAAGTAAATTTCTGAAATAAATACATAATATAAAATCTCATGTTAAATTACATGCACTTTTGTATATTGAATAGATTGATAACTTTCTATAATTAAAATATAAATGGAGGTGCATGTAATGTCTAATCATTTTGATGAAACAATTTCTATTAAAAAGGGAACAGCCTTATATGTCGGAGCGGTTTTAGGATCAGGAATTCTTATATTACCTGGTATGACAGCGAGTGTTGCAGAAGGGAATGCGATTGTTTCTTGGCTTATTATGATATTACTTAGTATTCCACTTGCATTCACATTCGCTTTTTTATCGATTGAGTACCCAAGTGCAGGTGGAATTGCCACGTTTGCAGAAAAAGCTTTCGGTAAAAATATAGGTGCTATTATAGGATGGTGTTTTTTTATTGCAGGTAGCGTTGGGCAAATTGTTGTCTCAATGACTGGTGGAATGTATATCGTGAAAGTGTTTGCTTTATCACCGTATTTCTCTTACGTAATAGCGTTTATTATTTTAAGTATTTCAATAGTTTTCAATTTATATGGATTAAAAATGAGTGGATTGTTTCAAGTATGTATTGGTTTATTAACTTTCTTTATTTTGCTAATAACAATTATTAGTTCACTACCTTATATTGAAATAAAAAATATAAATGTACATATTTCTATGCAAGAAATAAATCCGATTTTAGAGGCATCATTATTAATTTTTTGGTCGTTTTTTGGGTGGGAAGCTATTGCAAGTTTAGCTCCTGAATTTAAATCACCTAGAAAAAGAAATATTATTTTATCTACGGGATTTGCAATTGTTATTATTGGAGTTTTATATATAGGTATTGCATTATCAGTAATTGGAACGAAATCCTATCATATAAATGCTGATAATACTACAGCTCTTGTGCTTGTAATGAAGCAAGCATTAGGCGACCAATTTGCATGGATAATTGGATTTGTAGCTTTTATCATTTGTTTAGGGACGACAAATGCATTTATCGCAAGTATCGGGCGCTTAGGTTATTCACTAGGAAAAGAAGAAGTTGCACCGTGTTATTTAGCGCAGATTAATAAAAAAAGAGAAACACCAACAAATGCAGTAAAAGTTGTAAGTTTTATTGCAATAATAGGTTTGTTAATAAGTTTCGTTTTCCATATTAGCATAGATAAAATTGTTTTAATACCGAATTCGTTGGGGATTGTTACATACATAGTCGGTACTGCAGCTGGAATGAAATTAATAAAGAATAGGTTAGGTAAAATTTTTTCTATAGTAGCTTTTACATGTTGTGTGGTTGTTTATCCTTTTATTGGAGGAGTAATACTGATTCCAGTAGCTGTATCGTTTATCTGTTTATGCTATGTACGTTGCAGTAGCAGAAGAAAAGAATATAAATAAGAATGCGTTTGTAGAAATCTAAATATTTAAAGATATTAAATTTTTTACATTTCGTTTATAATTGTGAGGGTAAATATCTGTAACTATTTGTAAAAATAGGAGGCGGCTATAAAAATGCATGAAATTACTAGGTGGGATTTAGATCGATTGTATCCAATTGAGGATATTGTAACTCCAATATTGAGGTTGAAAGAACAATATTATGCGACAAAAGATGTAGAGATTCTTTCAAAACTTATACAATCTATTGAAAAAGCAGAATACTATTTGTATTGCCGATCTGCTGAAGAAAGTATTTCATCTGACCTTACTATATCGACTATGACAGTAAAAGATTTGAAAAAAGAAGTACAGCAAGTAATACAGAAAAGTGAAATGGAAACTTCCAATAATATTAATACTAATTTAATAAAAGATGAACTTGGTGCATGGGAAAATATGTACATACAATTAAGAAATAAGATAGAAATAGAGCACAATAATAAGCAAATATCATTTGGACAAGCAAATAATATTGCAATGAATAGTGATAATGAAAAGGAAAGAGTAGAAGTATTCGAGTTATTAACAAATGCCTTACATAAGGAAAAAGAAATTTTTGCTACTGTATTAAATCAAATAGGGAGATTACGTAATACAAAGAGTAATGAATTAGAAGATAGAGAGATTTTAACGCAATCTCTACATGCTAATGGTATTACTGAAACTGTATTATTACAAATGTGGAATGCGACAGAAGAAAATCTTGATACATTAGTAAGTGTTTTAAACGTGTATAAGAAGGGGGAAGCTTCGATTACATGGCATGAACTTATGACCGTAAAGGAAAATAATGAGATTCATATCCCTTTTTCAGTAGCAGTTCAAAACATATACGATGCGTTTGAAAATATAGATAAAGAATTAGCAGAATTTGCACGGAATGCAATAGAGAGTGGATGGGTGGATGCGGAACCGAGAGATAATAAACCACCTGGTGGATTTTGTGCTCCTTTTTTCAGTGAAAAAGAATCACGAATCTCTATGCGTTATGACGGAAGCATCGATAGTGTAAGAGTACTTGCGCACGAACTAGGACATGCTTGGCATTTTTATAATATGAGTTTTGAGCAATCTACTTCTTTTTTAGATGATTATTTGCCAATGAGTACGGCTGAATCGGCGTCTATTTGCTTTGAAACGGTACTCTTAAACTATCTAATTCAAACAACAGATAGTATAGATATGAAAAAGTCATTGCTTAGTTGGAAAATAAGAAACTGTTTTAATTATGTAATGGCAATTCGAGCATCATTTGAATTTGAGAAGAATTTTTATGAAAAGTGTAAAGAAGGTCCATTAAGTGCTGATGAAATCGAGAAATTATCTATTATATCGCAAGAAAAAGCATATGGGCATGCGTTATCAGAATATCAGCCGTTTGTTTGGATGAAATACATTCAATTTTATATTGCAGATGTTCCTTTTTATAATTATCCATACACATTTGGGTATTTAGCTAGTTTTAGTTTATTAGAGATGGCTCAAGAAAGTAAAAGTACTTTTCATCCGAAATATAAGGAGTTTTTACGAGAAACAGGAAAAGCTCCAGTGGAAGAACTTATGAAAAAACATTTTGAAATCGATATAACAAGCTATGTATTCTGGTATAAAGCTTTTAGACAAATTTCGAAAGATGTTGATGAATATTTGAGGCTTATGTAAGGAGAGAGTATAGTGGATCACCAACTTATAAAGGGAATACCTTTTTCAACTTTAGAATATGAAAAAGCTATAAGTTTATTAAAAGGTTGGCTACATGAACAACAAGAGAAACCAAGGTTTGTAGTAACTGCAAATCCTGAAATTGTTATGTCTGCAAAGGAAAGCACGGCTAAATCAAAGCAGTTTAAAAAGATGTTACTTTCTGCAGATTTAATAACAGCGGATGGGATTGGCGTCATAATAGGCTCGAAAATATTAAAAGGAACTTTGAAAGAACGTGTTACTGGGGCAGATATCACTCACGATTTAATAAAATATTGTAATGACAATGAATATCGTGTCTTTCTTTTTGGAGCTGCGCCAGAAAGTAATAAAAAGGCACTAAAAAAATTAAATGAGCAGTTCCCAGGAGCACAGTTTAAAGGACAGCATGGATTTGTAAATGGCGAAGAAATAGAAGAAGTAAAAATGAAAATTAAGCAATTCAAGCCGCACTTACTACTAGTAGGACTAGGTTCACCAAAACAAGAAGAATTCATCTATGAAAACATACAAACATTAAACGTGCCGCTATCTATTGGTATAGGAGGCATGATTGATATAATATCTGGTACTGTAAAAAGAGCACCAAAAATTATGAGGGATACAGGAACTGAATGGCTGTATAGGTTACTTTCGCAGCCGAAACGGTTAAAGAGACAACTCGTACTTCCGAAATTTTTAATTTCAGTTATGGTAGAGAGGATGAAAGGAACACCAAGTTAAGAAAGGATAAACAAGATGATAGAGCCGTTATCTAATGAAAAAGCTAAAGAAATTTTTCGAGAGCTGAAAGTAGAATGTGAATATTTATTTGAATTTAAAATTCAAAAAGCAATACCTATTCATCGTGGTTGGCTAAATTTGAAGTGGAAACTCGAAACGGATGCAGGATCTTTTGTATTAAAGCAATATAATAAAGAACGGTACAAAATGTATAACCCAGAACTTTTAATACAAGCATTACATCACCAGCAAAGACTACATAATAATGGTGTATGTTGTCCGAAGCTTCTAACTTATAAAAATAATGTAATGCATACATCAAAAAATAATGAAAGATTTATAGTTTTAGAACATAAAGAAGGTAATCTAATTTCACCAGGAAAAGTGAATGAAAAGGAAATCTACTCTCTTGGTAAGACAATAGGTCAAATGCATAATTTGTTAAATGATGGCTCTTTAATAGAAGGAGAAAACCCTAAATTTGTTCCGCCTACTAAAGAGGAAAGGTTGAAACATTGGGAAGATAAAAGGAAAGAAGCAGAACAGTTAGGAAAAGAACATATTCTCTCCCATATAAAATTGCAGCAAGAAGCAACACAATTAGTAAATATAGATCAATTTTATAGTAGTAAAAAAGGATGGGTGCACCGTGATCTATGGGTAGATAATTTCTTATTCCATAATGATGAAGTCTCAGCAATTCTAGATTTTGATCGTATGGATTATGATTATGTAGAGTTGGATATTGGGCGTGCGGTTATATCTTGTGCCTTACATGATGGAGTATTAAATAAGAGTCTTGTTGCATCATTTTTAGCCGGATACCGTAATAAATTAGACTTTCCAATAGGGAGTATTGTTCGGGCAATTCAAATGCTTTGGTATATGGAGAGTACATGGTGGATTCATACTAATATGGATCAGAATAGTGTACCACCTTCACGTTTTGCAGATGAAATGAATTGGATAGCTGAAAATTATAGTGCATTACATAATATATTGGCAGACTTATAAGAAAAAAGGAGATAACATTCATGAACAGAATCGGCATTATCGGAGCAATGCAAATCGAAATAGACTTACTTTTAGAAAAACTAGCTATACAAGAAGAACAGACGATTGCGGGAATGCCTTTTTACATTGGCGAATTCATGGGAACAAAAGTAATTATTACACGTTCTGGTGTAGGGAAAGTAAATGCAGCCGCATGTACGCAAACATTAATTCATAAATTTCATGTAGATGCTATCATCAATACAGGTGTTGCTGGAGGGTTACACCGAGATGTAAAAGTTGGTGATATCGTTATTTCAACGAATGTTACCCACCATGATGTAAGTAAAACTCAAATGAAAAACTTATTCCCGTTCCAAGAAGAATTTGTCGCAAGTATGGAATTAGTTGAGTTAGCACGTACAGCATGCAATAGTAGTAGTTTACATATGGAGGTTCATGAAGGAAGAATCGTCAGTGGTGAATGTTTTGTTGAAGATTCAAAACTAAAAGCGAGATTAATAGACGAATATGCGCCGCATTGTACTGAAATGGAAGGTGCAGCAATTGGCCATGTTGCTTACATAAATGAAGTACCATTTCTCGTTATAAGATGTATTTCTGACAGTGCAGATGATGAAGCGCAAATTTCTTATGACGACTTCGCGAAAACTGCCGCAAATTATTGTTCAGAAATTATCGTTGAGATGCTGAAAAATATATCGAGTAAAACTTATAGTTCAAAAGGGGAGAATGACATGTTACAAGCATTAATTTTTGATATGGACGGAACGTTATTTCAAACTGATAAAATTTTAGAATTATCGTTAGATGATACTTTTGATTACTTAAGATCACTACAATTATGGGATACGGTAACACCTATTGAAAAATACCGTGAAATTATGGGTGTGCCTTTGCCGAAAGTCTGGGAAGCTTTATTACCGAATCATTCTATTGAAGTAAGAGAACAAACAGATGCATATTTTTTAGAAAGATTAATTGAAAACATTAAGAGCGGAAAAGGTGCTTTATACCCGAACGTAAAAGAAGTTTTTACATACATAAAAGAAAATAATTGTTCAATATATATTGCTAGTAATGGTTTAACTAAATATTTACGAGCAATCGTATCTTATTATGATTTAGACCAATGGGTTACTGAAACATTTAGTATTGAGCAAATAAACTCACTTAATAAAAGCGACTTAGTAAAAAGTATTTTAAACAAATATGATATAAAAGAAGCAGCTGTAGTTGGGGACCGGTTATCTGATATACGTGCAGCGAAAGATAATGGCTTGATTGCGATTGGATGCAACTTTGATTTTGCACAAGAAGATGAACTTGCGCAGGCGGATTTAGTAATAGATGATTTACTTGAGTTGAAGGGAATATTGCCTACTGTGCAGAGATTATAAATTCATTTAAAAAATCATATAATATTTTAAAAATCCTTCTTCCACGAATGGAGTAGAATTCATTTGTGATAAATTAGTAATAGTTTGATTTTTAAAAAAACTGAGTAGAGGATTATAAAGTGTGTGCAGTTTTTTGCCAATTCCTATATATCTTATTCCACGGAGGAAATATGCTTAAAGATAATTTTAACATTAGTAATATTCCCGCGGTTTTGTGGGGAGATAAAAGTGAAAAAGTTTTTATTGCAGTACATGGAAATAGGTCAAATAAGGAAGATACAGTTATTCAAATATTAGCTGAAGAAGCTAATCAAAAAGGTTATCAAGTATTAAGCTTTGATTTACCTGAGCATGGAGACAGAAAAAATGATAATACTCCTTGCAAAGTACAGTTTTGTGTTAGTGAATTATCGATAATTATGAATTACGCAAAAGAACATTGGAAAAAAGTAAGCGTGTTTGCATGTAGTATAGGAGCTTATTTTAGCCTTTTAGCTTATCAAAATGATGTGATAGAAAAGGCATTATTTTTATCACCAGTAGTTAATATGGAACGAATTATCGAAAATATGATGAAATGGTTTAATGTAACACCAGAGCTTTTGCAAAAAGAAATGACTATAGAGACACCGATTGGTCAAAAGTTATATTGGGATTATTTATGTTATGTAAAAGAACATCCTATTAATACATGGAATACAGATACATATATTATGTACGGATCCAAGGATGAACTGTGCGAATTTGAAACTATTAACTATTTTACAAAAAAACATCGTTGTAAATTAGAAGTCATGGAGACAGGTGAACATTATTTTCATACTGAAGAACAGTTCAAGATATTTGAACAGTGGTTACACAAACGTATCGATTAACAAATTATAATTTATCTTGAACCTGTTAGAGAAGAATAGTGAATATATAAACTAATATTATATTTGAAAGATATTATAAATGTAAAAGTATTCACTTAAACAAACAATTGCCTTAGTTCAATAAGAATTAAACAACTTTATTAATGATTTTTGAGTACAAATATCTTTATATGTATAGAAATTAAACAACTTTAAAGAGCTTTACCACACACTAGAGTGTAGCAAGGCTCTTATATTTTCATAATAAAATAAAACAACTATATTATCGATTTACATCTGAAGTGAAGAATACGCACACTACGAATTAAATAAAAGAACAACCATAAAAATGCTCAGAATAAATAATTCTTGAGCATTTTTACGTATTTTTATATTAAGGGGGAATTTACTTGAAAGATATACATATTCAACAAATTGAAGATTTAATGAAATACGAGCACGATTATCTTGTTCAAGAAAGCAAAGAAGAAGGATTTAATTTCTTAATAAAACTAATAAGTGAATATGAAAATAAAATAAACATATTTAATAAAACTGGAGAATGTTTATATGGTATTTTTCAAGGGGAAAAGTTAATTGGAATAGGAGGGTTAAATGAGGACCCATATACAGAAAACAATAGGATTGGTAGGATAAGGAGATTTTATATTGCAAAAGAATACCGAAGGAAAGGATTAGGGAGGTTACTGTTAGTGCGAATTTTAGGCGAAGCGAAAAAATATTTTAATATTGTTGTCTTACATACAGATACAGAACAGGGTGACAAATTTTATACTTCGAGTGGATTTTTGAAAGGGATAAAATTTGTGGGAGCAAGCCATTATTTGAACTTACATAAAAGGATGTAGTGAATTAATATTTATCTCTCTAATAGAACTTTTGTTCGTTTTTGTATAGATTGATGGTATAATTTATTAGAATCTATTATTAGAATGGGGAATTAGATAATGGGAGAGAATAAAATTATTAATGATTTTAATGAATATTCAATTTGGTTAAATACATTGAAAGGTATGAAAGAGGAATTGTGGGTGGCTCCAATATCAGAGGGGAAATGGACTATTAGCGAGATCATATCACATATTATGAACTGGGATGACTATCTTTTATGTGAGACATTATTATCAGTGAGAAATGGACAGGGAATGGAGTTCCCTGATTTTGATACATATAATAAACTAGCATCTAATTATGCTAAATCAGGTATATCTAAGGTGAAACTTCTTGAAGAAGCAAAAGCTAAAAGAGAATTACTCGTAAAAGAACTTAGATTACTGCCTGATGAAAATCTAAAGACACCTTTAACAGCCAATGGGGTATCACATTGTCCTCATACTGGAACGCCGTATTCTCTTATATATATTATTAAAGAATTTATAGATCATGATAATCATCATAAAAGACAGGTTATTCATTTTTTAAATGAAAATGTAGTTGCTAACTGATAAATAAAAGATCCCGCAAATGATATTTGTGGGATCTTTCTTACATTATAATTTAACATTCATTTGTTTCAATAATCCCTTCGGATCACCTTTCACATAATAAAAATGCGGATTGTTTTCATCATCGTAAAGCATAATATAAGGTTTTTGATTAAGCGGGAGGAGAATAAGTACTTCATCAATTGTTGTATGTAACCATTGATTTGTAATAGAAATTGGTTTAAATAATGGGATTTTTATCATGTGACCATCTTTTGGAACGACGTTTAAGTTTTTGAACGGGCCAGTAATGGATTTAGCGTATTGAACAGCTTCTTTTTGAATAGCTGGATCTAAAGATTGTTTTTGAACGACCATTTCTTTTTGACAATCAAACACTTCAATTTGTTGATTTGTATTTGCGAACACATTTGTTGATAATAAGAAACAAAGAAGAGTAATAACCCCGATTTTTTTAATCATAATACAACACCTCGTTTTTACTATACCCTTAAAACGTTCAAATATTTTTCTGTCACATTGATGTAACAAAGAAGTTGTATAATACAATTGGTTTTTGTTTAATAGCAATGGAGGATAATGTATGAGAGTATTAATAGCAGATGATGAACAAGATATGTTAAGGATTTTAAAGGCTTATTTCGAGAAAGAAGGCTTCGAAGTTTTATTAGCAAAAGATGGAGAAGAAGCACTTCAAATATTTTATGATGAAAAAGTTGATTTAGCTGTTTTAGATTGGATGATGCCGAAACATAGTGGTATTACTGTCTGTCAGGAAATAAAAAAGAATTCAAGCGTAAAAGTGTTAATGCTTACAGCGAAAAGTGAAAGTGAAGATGAATTAGCAGCACTTCAAAGTGGCGCAGATGAATATGTAAAAAAACCATTTCATCCAGGCGTATTAATAACTAGAGCGAAAAAACTTATACAGCATGATGATGTCATTCAAGTTCAAGATTTGAAAATAGATTTCACTAAAAATAAAGTTTATAAAAATGACAAAGAGTTAGATATTACAAAAACAGAGTTAGAATTGATAAAGTGTTTTTTAAATCATAAAGGCATGATTTTAACTCGAAAAAAATTGTTAGATATCGTATGGGGATTTGACTATTTCGGAGAAGAGCGAACTGTTGATACACATGTAAGAAGATTACGTAAAAAAGTAGGAGAAAATATTATAAAGACGCATCGTGGTTTAGGATATAGTTTGGAGGAGCAGAGTGAATAAACTTGGAAAAAAGCTATTTCTCAGCATTTCTATAACTGTTATTCTTATTTTTACAATCTCTTTATTATTAATTAACTATCTTTTACCGAAATATAATATTTACAAAACGCGAGAAAGTTTAGAAGGTATTACAGCACAAATACAGTCCATACCGAGCAAACAACTGGATGAAGCAATTACTAGCATTGAAAATAAAGGAAATGTTACGATTGCGTATACATCAATTAACAATTCGGAAGATCGAATTAATGATGAGTTACGTATGCAACTTACAAGGAAAAGGGTTGCCCTTAATAAACTTTGGATTACAAAAGAAGAAGTAATGAAAGTAAAGAACTTCGGGCAAGCGAATAAAATATATGATCAAGAAAAGATTAAATCTAGTTTTTTTGTGAAATACATTGCGAAAGACGATATGTTAATTTTAGTAGGAGTTTCGATCGCACATTCTAATGAAATAATAAAAGTGTTAAATTCATTTTATTTTTACATTTTTGGCATTACGATTTTTCTCATTATCGTACTTGTATGGATACTTTCAACGACAATCACCAGACCATTGAAAGAATTAAGTAATGTTGCAGAAGATATTTCAAATTTGAAATTTGAACGAGCGAAAGTGAAAACAAATGATGAAATAGGGGACTTAGCTAATAGTATTAATATCATGAGTGAAAAACTAAATGAAGCGCATGAAGATTTAACAGATCGAAATGAACATTTAAAACGATTTATGGGTGATGTGACGCATGAATTAAAGACTCCAATCGCATTAGTGAAAGCATATTCTATGGGAATAAAAGATGGTTTAGATGATGGTACATACATAGATACAATCATTAAACAAACTGATCACATTTCAAACCTAATTGAAGAGTTATTACGATTTTCTAAACTAGAAAGAGATGTTTTAGAAAAAGAAGAATTCGATATTAAATCACTAGTCCAAAGTATATTAGATAAGCATAAGATTGAACTGGAATCGAAAGAAATCAATTTGCAAGTGAACTATAATGTTAGCGATGCAGTTGTTAATGCTGATGTAAATAAAATGAAAATGGTCTTTCAAAATTTAATATCTAATGCGATAAAATATACAGCAAATCAAAATATAAAAATTACTTTAGAAGATAGAAATGAAAATATATATTTTCAAATTCAAAATGGTATGAATGCCGAACAAATGAAAGATATCGATAAAATTTGGGAACCTTTTTACGTCTTAGAATCTTCTCGTAGTAAAGACCATTCTGGTACAGGACTAGGTTTAGCGATAGTGCAAAGTATTTTAGAAAGACATGGTTTTGATTATGGAGTCTCTACAATAGAGCGAGATATAAGATTTTATATTAATATGAAGAATGACTAATTCGAAACTATAAAAAGCATCGTCTATTATTAGGCGATGTTTTTTTTGATTATATGAGAGTAGTAAATCAGAATGTATAACCTCGAAAGCTCGTTTGAAGAGTGTTCTACAAATTTTTCAAGTTGTTGCATGAAATATAAACTGAATTTTCTGTTATTTTATTGTATAGTAAAAGGAGACATATATGGGGAGGAAAAAGTATGGGGAAAAAGAAAATAGCAATTACATTATCAACAATCTTATCTTTATCAGTCACATCAGGAGTTTCTAGTATGACTGCGTATGCAGACAATAAAGAAACAAACTACATAAATGAGAATGACGTGAAGTTAAATGTGAAAGTTTCAGAAGGAGTACAATCAAATACGAAGATCGAATTAGAAAATGGGATGACAAAACCGATTTACTCGCTTGATGAAGCAATTATCGAAAATCTATTTGTAGAGACGGAAGTTGATAGTGATCGAGATGGAAAAAAGGATCGTGTATCAGTAAAAGTTATGCGTCCAAAAACTAATTCGAATGTGAAAGTTCCCGTTATTTATGAAATGAGTCCATATCGATCTGGCTTAAAAGATGTTCCTGTATATAATGTAGATGAAGAATTGTATGCGTATGAAGGGAAACCGTATGGAGCTGTTAATCTTGGTTCATACGGAAATTATTATGTGCCAAGAGGCTATGCAGTCATTTTAGGTGAAAGTATAGGAACTGGAAAATCAGACGGATGTCCAACTACTGGGGATGAGCAAGAAATATTAGGGACGAAATCTGTCATTGATTGGGTAAATGGGCGTGCGAAAGCATATACAGAAAATGGTGAGGAAGTTAAGGCTGATTGGTCAACAGGAAATGTAGGTATGACAGGCGTTTCTTATAATGGTACGTTACCAAATGCAGTTGCGACGACTGGCGTGGAAGGGTTAAAAACAATTATTCCAATCGCAGCGATTAGTAGTTGGTATGATTATTATCGTGCAAACGGTGCAGTCATTGCGCCTGGTGGATACCAAGGAGAAGATACAGATAACATGGCAGAAGCAGTTCTAACAAGAGAAAATCCTGAAGTTTGCGGACAAGTAATAAAAGAGCTAACAGCTGGACAGGACCGGAAAACTGGTAATTATAATGATTTTTGGGATAAACGTAATTATGTAAAAGATGCTAAAAATGTAAAAGCAAGTGTATTTGTTGTTCATGGTTTAAATGATTGGAATGTAAAGACGAAGCAGTTTGCGCAGTGGTGGGAAGCACTTGGAGAAAATGATGTCCCTCGTAAAATGTGGTTACATCAAGGTGGACACGGTGGAACATCAACAAATGATTGGCAAAGAACACAAAATAAATGGTTCGATTACTGGTTGTATGGAATTGAAAATGGGATTATGAATGAACCGATGGTGGATGTACAACGTGAAAATAAAACTTGGGATAAAATAAAAAATTGGCCGGATCCAGCAGCTGTACCGTCAAAAGTTCGTATGTATTTAAGTAACAAAGCAGTTAATTTGCCATTAAGTATGGGCTCTGCAAATAAAGTTTTCTCATTCGTGGATGATGCAAAAATGAAATCAAATCAATTAATAGAAAACCCAGAATTAGAAGTAGCCAATCGATTAGTGTATACAATGCCTGTACTTCAAAAAGATACGCGTATAAGCGGTACACCAAAGATTTCAATTACAGGAAATATTGATCGATCTGTATCAAATTTAACTGCTTTACTTGTTGATTATGGTGGAGCAAAGCCGGAAATTGTAACGAGAGGCTGGATGGATCCACAAAACTTAAAGAGTATAGAAAATTCAACAGCGATTCAACCGGGCAAAGATTATACATTCACATGGGATATGCAGCCTGATGATTATGTATTTAAAGCGGGGCATCAAATAGGGGGCATTTTAATCGCTAGTGACTATGATTATACGATTAGACCGAAAGCAGGCACGAAGCTTACAGTAAAATTAAGTGAAGTAATATTGCCGATTGTGAAATAAATAGTTATGAATAAAGAGCTTACTGCATAGTAAGCTCTTTAAACTTTGAAATGGGGAGTTTAATGTGAATGTTTATTAGTAGATACAAAAATGCTTACAACAAATAAAAAAATTGCATTCACGATCAATAGACCACTAAAGGTAAGCCCAGCAAAACCTCCAGCGAATCCATCTCCTACTTTTTCATCAATTACGTGCAAGGTGGCGAAGAAAGTATGAAAATACCACTGGCTATTTTCCATATTCGTTGATATTTCTTTGCTATAAAGAAAATGAGTGTATTAAAAGTGATAAGAAGAAAAATAAATCCAATTAATGAATTCATCATATCCTCCTTTCAATATAATTCTGAATTCATCATATCCTCCTTTCAATATAATTCTGAATTTTCATATGTTCATTTTGAATGGAATATTATACAATATAATTATATTGTATGGAAAGCGAGTGATATAATATGACAGTCAGCTCTTTCGAATTTTTATTAAAAATAAAGGTACAGGAAGATTAATTGAATGAAAATCTTCCGTACGTATAAAACGGAGGAGAAAATAAATGTTTAGTTTTTATAGTACACTTTGCACGGAACTTTATGATTTCACTAAGCCTGTCGGTTATTCTTTAAATGGTGATATTGAGTATTACGAGGAACGTTTAAAAAATTGTAGGGGAAGAATTCTCGAAGCAGCGGTAGGATCAGGGCGTGTCATTATCCCGCTTCTTGAAGCTGGTTTTACAGTAGATGGGATAGATTATTCACCTGAAATGCTAGAATCGTGCCGCGTGCGATGTAAAGAGAGAAACTTACATCCTAATTTATATGAAGGAAGCTTACAACAATTTTCACTGCCACATAAATACGAGGCAATTATCATTCCAACTGGATCTTTTTGTTTAATTGAAAATCGTACAGATTCTATAAACGCATTGAAATGTTTTTATGAACATCTTAATCCAGGCGGGCGATTAATCGTAGATATTATGCTTCCGCATGACTGGAAAACAGGAGAGATTCATACATCGACTTTTTCTTTGCCGAGTGGAGACGGAATTACATTAGAAAATAAATCAATTGAAATAGATTGGCTGAACCAAGTTACTCTATCATATTTAAAATATGAAAAATGGAGTAAAGGGCAGTTAGTACAAACAGAACTACAACGCTTTGCGATACGCTGGTATGGAATAGAAGAGTTTAAACTTCTGCTAGAAAGTATAGGTTTCTCTAACATTACTTACTCCGCTGACTATGTTTATGAAAAAGAACCGTCAAATGCAAGTCAAATGTTTACTTTTGAAGCTGTGCGAAACGAAAAATAAAGAACTATGTATGAAAATAAGGCAATCGATATAATATCGGCTGCCTTATTTCAATTGTATATTACTTACATGGTATTACGTTCCGGTTGTCCAAGCATTCTTCTACTAACTACATATACTACTTATATTAAAGGCAGTTACTATTTCAAATAGAAATGTTATTTTTCTATAAATGATATTTTAGAGAAGTAGGGGATAAATTTGGAAAACGTAGAACAAGACAGAATTGAAAATCAAGTGTATTCCAATCGTGTAGTAAGATCAGAATTTGATGCGAATTGGGAAACATGTATATCAAAAAGTGGCTATGTAATTTATGTAGCAACAAGTAATAATGCTGAAGTAATAGTACTTCTTGCAGATGGTTCAAGTAAACTATTAATTTTTGAAAAAGGCGGTAAAGTAGTAGTAGGCGGTGGTGGTACAAGTCATTACAGTAAGCCGCATATTGCAAGAAATATTTAAGGTAGTACATGTATTTGAGAAGAAGCTGGAAAACGGTTATTCATTCATGTTTAGAGTATGATAGACTAACCGTTTTTATTTGTTTATATTATTTTAGAAGAACTCGATTGATTACAAATACATCGGTATGACCAGCAAAAATTAGGAGGAAATTGTACGGATAAGAATTCGAAATATAATGTAAGTTTGGAAGAAACATATAAGCAATTTTAAAAAGTATTTCCTATTTCGGGAAATGCTTTTTCTATGTTATAGTATAATAGTGTTTCGAAACGATGTTATTTTAATATACTTCAAATCTTGTTGTGTATTATTTTTATATTAAATTAGTTGTGCAAGTATTTTTTTATATAAGGAGTAACAATTAGAGAAATGAAAAATATAGACTTTATACTAGAAAGTGATGAGGCATTAAAACCGTCGGAACGATTAGTACTATTATTATTAGAGAAGCATAGAATGTTATATACGAACGATCTATTAGCGTTATCTAATTTATCATATAAAACATTAACAGATTCATTAACAGCGCTTGTTTTAAAATCATATGTGTTAAAGGAAACAGGTAAGGGAAGAAGACAGAATTGTTATAGATTAGTATGATAAGACTGCTTATTTTAGAGAATTTATATTGATATTTTTCGAATGTAAGGAGAAAAAGGATTTTGATTTTCAAATGAAAAACGAACCGCAATACGTACTTGAATATTTGAATTTCATTTTTGTTAATGATAATTTTATAATTATCGAAAATAGAAAAATAAAATAAACTGCATATAAAAGAAATAAAAAACAATCCGTTTTTAAAATGGATTGTTTTTTATTGGAATAATATTATTTGATGAATGGAAAACAGGAATGATTATTCTACTTCACTTGTGTACTTTTCAGGTAATAATTCCATTACGTTACATTTTACAAGTTCACCATTATAAGAAAGTATAACGTTCGTATTTTTTCCGTAATCACTTATTAATTCTCGACACATACCACATGGAGCAACAACCCAACATTTTTCTATGTCTTCATGAGGGTGTGGGTGAGCAACTGCTACAATGGTATCAAATTCATGATTGCCTTCTGAAATAGATTTTCCAATCGCCATAGCTTCACCGCACACTGTTATTCTTCCGACATTCGCTTCAACATGCACTGCTGCATAAATATTACCTGTTTTAGTTCTTACAGCTGATCCGATATGATGACGACCATATTTATAGTTTTTTTCGATTACTTTTTCAGCAGCTGTAATTAAATCATAGTCTTCACTATTTAAAGGCATTACTTTTAACATAATTTCTCCTCCGTATTAAACATGATTATTTTTGTTTTAACATAAATTTTTAATATTTAAAACAAAAGATAGAGATTAGAGTGATAATATTATTATGTAAACTGTTATTTTAACAGGAAATTATAATAATCAATAGAACATATAGAAGAGTATACTTAAATATTTTGAAAGATGGGAGATTATTATGGCGATTTTACAATCAATAGTACAAGCTATTATAAGTGGTAATAAGGAAGAAGTGGTGGAGTTTATAAAGACGAATCCAAGTGCTGTTAACGAATTTAGTGACGATGGTTGGACTCTACTTCATTTATCGGCTTATTTTGGACAAAAAGAGATAGCAAGTTTTCTTTTAGAAAGTGGGGCAGATATACATATTAGAGCAAAAAACGAAAATGAAAATACACCTTTGCAAGCGGCCATAGCGAATAAACAAAGTGAGCTTGTTGCTTACTTAATTGAAAGTAGATCAGATGTAAATGCTATACAAAGTGGGGGTTGGACAGGGTTACATGAAGCAGCATTATTAGGAAGTGAAGAAATAGTTATGTTACTTCTTGAAAATGGAGCTAATAAAGCGATTAAGAAAAATGATGGAAAAACAGCGTATGATATTGCGTTAGAAAAAGAATATGATCACCTTTTACACCATTTAAAACAGGAAGTGAACGTATGATAAATAAGTGGAGCGTAGGCATATTTTTATTTAACGAGGTAGAAGTGTTAGACTTCGCGGGGCCATTTGAAGTTTTTTCTGTAACTGAAGCGGATGAAGAAAAACCATTTACTGTTTACACAGTTAGCCAAAATGGAGAAATGATTACAGCAAGAAACGGATTAAAGGTAAAGCCAGATTATAGTATTGAAGATTTACCACCAGTTGATATTTTAATCATTCCAGGTGGTAAAGGTGTTCGGGAAAATGAAGTACAAAATGATATTATAATAAATTGGGTTCGTCAGCAAATGAAAGAAGTAAAGCTAATGACTTCAGTTTGTACGGGTGCGCTATTACTTGCGAAAGCCGGTTTACTGGAAGGCTTAAAAGCAACAACGCATTGGGCTAGTATTCAAACCTTCAAAAAAGATTTTCCGAATGTAGAAGTAATGGAGAATGTGAAATTTGTAGATGAAGGACACATTATTACATCTGCAGGTATTTCAGCTGGTATTAACATGTCATTTCATATTGTGAAAAATTTGTTAGGTGTGGAGATTGCTGAGGAAACAGCAAAAAGCATGGAATATGAAATTGAATTGTAAAATAAAAAAGCCCAATTGGGGCTTTTTTATTTAGTAAAGTTTCCTAACAGGTGATCTATGCTCAAAATCTTAGTTCTAAAACAGTAATTCCAGTTTTATCGAATATACGACAATTTATCCCGCATTAATGGGCAGTAAGACCCTCACCTCAAAATTCAGCGAAGGCAAAGAAGTTAGGTGGGGGTTGGGCTGCCCATAAAAGCCCGATTGGTTCAACTAATAATCAGTGGGGGATGAAGAAAAACCCCACTAATTAAAGTTTCACTTTATCTTTTTCCTCCTTGTAAGCATGTTATAACATCGATATGTAGGGAAGGTATTTTGTGTGTAAAAAAACTCTTCTACAATAATAGAAAAAGAATAACAGAAACTACTATTTTATGGCAGCATACATAAAAAAATTCAAAGTAAATATGGAAATGTCGTCGAATGCTATCTTTAATTGGTTGATTTGTAAGATATTTTTGTGAAGGAGCTTATTTTATAAGAATAGAATTATAGTTAGTAAGGGATTATGCCGAGGGTAGTGAAAATATATGTGTTAGGGGGATTTCATAATGAGGAAACTCAAGCGAATAAATGTTCCTAATATAGAAGAGCAACTATCACAGCCTAATGAGAAGCGAGCAATTAATAAGAAAAAACTAAGACGATTTATATTCATGTTTATATTTATTGCGGCGGCTACTTTGTACCTTCAATTTATTTTAACGAAACAACAAGAAATAATCGTAGAAAAAAAAGATACAATAACGAATCAAAAAAAACAATTGGTCTCTTTAAAGA
This sequence comes from Bacillus sp. K2I17, assembly GCF_002209985.1. Taxonomy (NCBI): domain Bacteria; kingdom Bacillati; phylum Bacillota; class Bacilli; order Caryophanales; family Bacillaceae; genus Bacillus; species Bacillus sp. K2I17. Next base: position 107,425 of record NZ_NJGF01000008.1, on the reverse strand, counting down.
AAGACCAGGATTCTTTAAAGACTAACATAGAAAATTTAACAGACGATGAGGAAGAAATTTTGAAGTTTGCGAGAAAAGAATATCAATTTTCAAAGTCAAATGAAACTATATTTGTGTTGCCGAAGTAGTGTAATAGAACAGTTAGCGATTGCTAGCTGTTTTTTTATGTATGAATGGCATGGTACAAGTAACAATCACATATTGTAAAAATGAAGAGTTTGAGCTGTTTTTATACTTATGGAATATACACTGAAATAAATGTTGTTAAAATTCTGTCAATTGTATTATAATACAAGGTGAGCGGATACATTTCTTAATCAACGTTGAGTTTATCACTCATACGACTATTAAGAAAACCGTTATCCCGTATTAGAAAGGAAGATAGCTGTGTACGCTTCAAATACAATTTATATCGTAGGGGATGCGAAAGCACCTCAAAATAATCCTATTACCGAAAAGTTCAAAAGTTATTTTGTAGCGTTTGTACTTGTTAAGGAGACAGGGGAAATTGTAGATGCAGATTGCTCAGCGACAATTGCATTAACATCTCAATTCGTTAAATATTTGTTTCTACATAAAAATATTAATGATCCACTATTGGTAACAGAAATAAAAAATAGATACTTCGGTTCGTCTCAAAAGGCACTACTTGTAGCGTTAAAAGATGCGCAGAAAAAATATAATCAAATTGCTGCTTTGTCTACCTATTCCTAGACAAAATCCAGCCATAAGAATCTTCTTATGGCTGGATTTTTTTTATTTCACATTAATCTCCTATATGAAAAGTAAGCGAAAGAGGAGATTAATTGTCCGTAAAAAACTAATTTATTTTGTGGATTAAGGTTCCACTTTGTCAGACAATGAAAGGATGAACAATATGAAAATTACGGATGTAAAAGTAAAGCGTAGACGTGTAAATCTTCATACACCGTTTAAAACGGCGCTTCGTACCGTAACTGAAATAGAAAGTATAGATGTATATATTCATACAGACGAAGGAGTTATTGGCAAGGGGGCTGCAGCCGCAACACCAGTTATTACGGGTGATTTCGCTAACGGGATTGAAGAAGCAATTTTAGGACCGATGCGTTCCTGTTTAATTGGTCAAGATATCATTCAATTTCAGCAGTTACTGCAGCACATTCAAATGAGTTGTATTGGAAACCCAAGTGCGAAAGCCGCGGTAGATATTGCTTTATATGATGTGTATTGTCAACACCAAAACGTTCCACTTTACGCATTATTAGGCGGAAAGAAAGAAATTCATACAGATATTACGGTGAGTGTAGATGAGCCTTTTATTATGGCGAAAGAGGCAAAGCAACATGTAGAAAAAGGATTTCAAACTTTAAAAATTAAAGTGGGAAAATCTGCTCATTTAGATTTAGAACGTATTGAAGCAATTCGAAATAGTGTACCAAAAAATACGACGTTACGATTAGATGCAAATCAAGGGTGGAATCCAAAAGAAGCGGTTACGATCATTAAAGAGATGGAAAATCGTAATTTAAATATCGAGTTTATTGAACAACCTGTTCATGCGAAAGATTGGGATGGGTTAAAGTATGTCAAAGATCATGTACAAACGCCCATTATGGCAGATGAAAGCATATTTTCAGCGAGTGATGCATTGAAAATTGTTCAAGGAGGATATGCAGACTTAATTAATATTAAATTAATGAAATGTGGCGGCATACGTGAAGCGTGGCGTATTGCCGATATTGCCGAAACAGCTGGTGTAAAATGTATGGTCGGAAGTATGATGGAATCTTCACTTTCTGTTAGCGCTGTAGCCCATTTAGCTGCTGCACATCCTAATATTCATTACTTCGATCTGGATGCACCGCTTTGGTTAATGGAAGAACCGGAAGGAATGACTTATTCTGGATCAAAGGTAAACCTTCAAACGACAGTGAATAGTAAATCTTAGGAGAAGAGACTAGTAAACTATCTTTTAAGGGGGATATTTATGAAAAAAGTAGGAACTGCATTTTTAACAACTTTATTTATATTTTCATCGTTTACATCAGCAAATGCTGAAGAGAAGAAAGATAGTAAAGCGTTTATCGATGTATCTGCCGCAACACTTTGGACTGCGCCTGATTCATTACGGCCAATTGATGCACCGAGCGCTACAAACCCAGTTGATTTGTGGAAGTGGACGAAATCAATGACGCTTGATGAGAAACTTTGGTTAACAAATGCAAATAAATTAGAAACGCAAGCGTTGTTAGGTCAAGAAGTAACGGTTGTTGATAAAAAAGGGGACTGGGTTAAAGTGTTAGTCCATGGTCAGCCAACACCTCGAAATGAAGAGGGCTACCCAGGGTGGATGCCCGAAAAACAGTTAACATATAATCAAGAATTTGCTGATAAAACAAATGAACCTTTCGTATTAGTAACAAAACCGACAGCCATTTTATATATAAATCCTTCTGAACAACATAAATCACTTGAAGTGAGCTATAATACGCGACTGCCACTACTTAGTGAAGATACGATTTTGTACCGCGTGTTGTTACCAAACGGACAGAAAGCTTGGCTACGAAAAAATGATGGGACAGTTTACCGTTCGCAAAATGATATTCCAACTCCTACAGCTGATGATTTAATAAACACTGGAAAAATGTTTTTAGGATTACCGTATATATGGGCAGGTACAAGTGGCTTTGGATTTGATTGCTCTGGATTTACACATACGATTTATAAATCACACGGTATTACAATTCCGCGGGATTCAGGTCCGCAATCGAGAAATGGAGTTGCAGTTGATAAAGAAAATTTACAAAAAGGAGATTTAATCTTCTTTGCACATGATCAAGGAAAAGGTAGTGTTCACCATGTTGCTATGTATATTGGTGACGGAAATATGATTCACTCACCAAGAGCTGAAAGATCAGTAGAGATTATACCGCTAAATACACCAGGATATATAGAAGAATACGCTGGTGCTCGTCGTTACTTACCTTAAAAAATAGAGGGGGTTTTCAAATGAAAAAAGTTGTTCGTTACTCATTAGTTAGTACTCTATTAGTTTCTTCATTTTTAGTAGGATGCGCAAAAGAAAAAACAACGACAAAGCCGAAAGATGAGAAGAAAGTATTACAGTTACTAGAAACGGGTGAAATTCCGTCATTAAATTCAGGGAAAGTAACAGATGCGGTATCGTTTAACGTTATAAATAACGTAATGGAAGGATTATTCCGTTTATCGAAAAATGATGAAGTGATTGAGGCTGGAGCACAAAAATATGAAATAAGTAAAGATGGAAAAACATATACATTCCACTTGCGTGAAGCGAAATGGTCTAACGGAGATCCAGTAACAGCACAAAATTACGTATACGCTTGGAAGCAGCTGATTAATCCGGATACTGCTTCTCAATATGCATACATTGCTTACGATGTGAAAAATGCGGAGAAAATAAATAAGAAACAATTAGGTTTAGATGAATTAGGAGTAAAAGCGACGGATGATAAAACATTCGTTGTAGAACTAGAACATCCTGTACCGTATTTTACGAAACTACTAATTTTACCGTCCTTCTATCCAATTAATGAAAAATATGCGAAAGAGCAGGGCGATAAGTACGGATTAGAAGCAAATAAAGCGGTGTATAACGGGCCATTTACATTATCAGAGTGGAAGCATGAAGCTAGTTTTACACTGAAAAAAAACGATAAGTATTGGGATAAGAAAGAAGTGAAGCTAGATGAAGTAAACTATCAAATTGTTAAAGAAATTTCAACTGCGGTAAATTTATATGAAACAGATAAAGTTGATAGAGCTGTCATTTCTACAGAATTCGTCGATAAATATAAAAGTAATAAAGAGCTAAAACAATATACAGATCCGGTTATGTACTTCTTCCGATTCAATGAAAATGTACCGATTCTTAAAAATAAAAACGCAAGGCTTGCGCTAAGTACAGTGTTTGATAAGAAAGGACTTGCGACTTCATTTTTAAATGATGGTTCGGTTGCTGCTAACTATTACGTACCAAAAGGATTTTTAAAAGGTCCAGATAAAAAAGATTTTCGAAGTACAGCAGGTGAGTTTAATAAAACTGATGTAAAACAGGCGAAAGAATATTGGGAAAAGGCGAAACAAGAGACCGGTACAAATGAAGTGACGCTTGAATTATTAAACTATGACTTAGAAAACTTCAAAAAAGTAGGAGAATACATTAAAGAAGAGCTAGAGAAAAACTTACCAGGCTTAAAGATAAATGTAAAATTACAACCACACACGCAAAAACTAGCGTTAGAGAAGAAGAAAGAATATGAAATGTCATTATCACGCTGGTTACCGGATTATCCAGATCCAATGACTTACTTAGAAGTATTCCTTTCTGGAAGCAGTGTGAACAATACAGAATATGCAAACCCAGAATATGATGCGTTAATTAAGAAGATTAAAACAGAATTAGGTAATGATGAAAAAGCTCGTTGGAAAGCAATGCAAGATGCTGAGAAAATGTTACTGGATGATGCAGTAATTGCACCGGTATTCCAGCGCGGATTATCATACTTACAAAAGCCGCATGTGAAAGATTTATATGTACATCAATTCGGTCCAGCTACAAGTTTAAAATGGGCAGATGTACAAAAATAAAAGTATGGAGAAACAGACTTCACATGTGTGATAGTCTGTTTTTCTTATTTAAAGTTAGAGAAATAGTCCGTGGTATAATTTACTGGTCTGTATAAAATGTTTGGATGGGAATGATGTTTATGTTTGAAGAAAAGGAAGTAATATGTACAAAAAGATTGTTCATGAGGAAACCAAGTATAGAATATGTTGATCAATTTTATAACATATTAAAGAAAGAAGCTGTTGGCAAATGGCTTGCTAAATCAAGAGGAATGTCAAAAGAAGAAGCAAATGATTATATCAGGAATCTTATATTACATTGGGAACAGTATAATTTTGGTGTATGGTTGTTATTTAATAGTGAAACAGGAAAGCTTTTAGGACATTGTGGTTTAAGAAAAGTGGATGAAACTGATGAAATAGAGATTATGTATCTACTTGATCCAGACTATTGGGGAAATGGATATGCATCAGAAGCAGCAGGGGCTTCTATTCAATATGCAAAAGAGACGATGGGTGTAAAAAGAATAATTGCTAGGGTGAAAATAGCAAATGACAATTCGAAAAATCTTTTACGAAAGTTAGGTTTTACATATACTCATGATATTGATTATAGTGGACGTATCTTATCTTATTTTGAATTTAATATAGCTCCTGATGAATTATAGACATTTTATATATTTTTTCATGTCTTAAAAATAAAATTATTAGTAAAATTCCAGTGTGAAATTTATGTAGAATCTTGTATAATTAACGTGTTTCTATGGAAACATTTTCTTGCGATATTTGTATAGAACTTAATAGAACAAGGAAAGAAATACATACATGTATATAATAGATAAATAGAATGGGACATGTATAGAGAAAAAGGAGAGAAATGATGGCGTGTCAAAAACAAGGGTTACAATTTAATAGCGATAGAAAGAGGAAGAGACGATGAAAATGAAGCATGCTTTCGGTCCCATAATTTTAGCGTGTGTGCTTTTTTTCATTATCATATTAATCCCATCGAAAAGTTTAGTATCACTTATTAGTGATAAGAAGGTAGAAGATGCGGCAACTTCCTTACAAAAAGAAAAACTACAAAGTGTTTTCTTACAGCAAAAAATGTTAGAGAATTCGCAGTATTTACCGATGTATGGTTCATCTGAATTTTTACGAATGGATGCATATCATCCGTCTAATTACTTTAAAGTAAATCCTGCAGGTTTTACACCATATTTAATGGGGATTGGCGGTACACAAAGTTTAGCTCATATATTAAATATGACGTCTACAATGGATGAGTTAGAAGGTAAAAAAGTAGTCTTTGTTCTATCACCACAATGGTTTACTAAAACGGGTGTATCACAAGGGGATTTTACTAACAATTTCTCCAAACAACAAGCATATCATTTTATTTTTAATGATACAATAAATGTTGAAATGAAGAAGCAAATTGCGAAACGATTATTAGACTATAAAGTTGTTCAAAAAGATGATATATTAAAAAATTCATTAGAAGGTATTGTATATAATGATACGAAACATAACATAAAAGCAGGTTTAGTTAAACCACTTGCTTATATGCATCGAAATATTTTAGATCATAGAGATGTATTTAACTCCTTATTTAAGATTGAACCGATGAAAGAAAAAACAAATATGGGACTACGTTCAATTTCTTGGGTAGATGCACGTAAACATGCGGAGGAAGAAGGAAAAACGGAATCTACTACAAACACATTCGGAATTGAAAATCCGTATTACTATAAACATAATTTAAAGAAAAAATTAAAAGGTTTAAAAAACTTTAGAGCAAATGAATCATATGAAGAATCACCAGAATATGATGACTTACAAATTGTTTTAAATATATTTAAAGAGAAAAATGTTAAGCCACTATTCATTTCTGTACCTGTAAACGGACCGTGGTATGATTACGCTGGTTTCCCTAAAGAACGCCGTGAAGTGTATTATAAAAAAGTTCGGGAACAAGTTGAGAAAGCAGGATACCCAGTAGTTGATTTTTCTGGCCATGAATATGATAAGTATTTCTTAAAAGATACAATTCATTTAGGTTGGAAAGGCTGGATTTACTTTGATGAAGCAGTACAAAACTTTTATACTGAAAAATAAGAGTGGAGAAGAAGGAACGGCTATAAGCTGTTCCTTTTTTAGTATAGAGTATTTTGATGTGGGCAATTCGGAAAGGCATGTATATCTTGAATTTGTCTAAAATCATAATGCTTCATTGCGAACTGCGCTTGATAAAGGTATTCATACACATATAATTGACCATCATGTGCTGAACATAATACACCAGAAGTTCCCTGCCCATTTATGAAGGAAATACCGATAGGGCGTCCGATTAAGTATTGTATTTTTTGTTGCCAATGCATAGGGAAATCACTCCTTTTAGAGTTAATATACGAAATGGACGAATGAATTGTTGCTTATCCACATAATTATGGAGGCTTTTTATACAATTTCTAGAAGATATTAATATGAATGAATTACAAGTGCGAGAAAGGAATGCATAATGAAGAAAGAAAATATTTTAGAAGAAAAGTTAAATATAATAGAATGGTGTCAAACATTGAAGGAAGTACCTGATGATATATGGTTTCAATCATTTAAAAATGGTTCGTGGGGGATTGCAGATGTGATTTCACATTTTATTATTTGGGATGATTTTGTAATGAAGTATCGAATTCCTTATTTTCTTAGTACTCAATCAGTGCCTCATTTTCCAACAGATGTAGAGGAAATGAATAAGAGTGCAATGATATATGCAAGATCAGGTATTTCAAGAGAAGAGCTTATCAATCAGTTTAGCTATACTCGTAAACAATTAGTAGACGAAATTGAGCGAATTCCTGCCGATAATTTTTATAATGACTTTCAAATTGGTACTAAAAAAGTCATGCTGAATCATTATTTTTCATCACTCATTCAGCATGACTTAAAGCATAAGGAAGAAATAATCCAATTTTTAATACATAATCAAGTCTAATATAAAAACCGCTAACATTCGTAATGAATGTATAGCGGTTTTTATATTATCTTAAGCAAGATTTTTACGTTTTTTTGTCCATTTTTTAAGGATGAAGTATAGTAGGATAAGTATGACGCCGCCAATTGCGAAAGACTTCACATACGGTCCCGCAATATCGTTTATATTCTCCCAATTTTGACCTAGTTTTTCACCTAAATAAATAAAAATAATAGACCAAGGAATGATTGCAAGTGCTGTTAATGTAGTGAAACGTAATAATGGCATTTTTGTAATACCAGCAGGAATTGAAATCGCATGACGTACTACTGGAATAAAGCGTGCAGTGAAAATTACACCAGTCCCGTAACGATTAAACCAATCTTCAGCTGCATCTATATGTTTTTTATGAATGAAAATATATTTTCCGTATCGTTCTAATATAGGTCGTCCACCGTATCGTCCAAGCCAATAAATAAAGATTTGAGCAATAACGCCGCCAATTGTACCGAATACAACGGCGCCTACAAATGAGATACTACCATTGAATACTAAGAATCCCGCATAAGCAAGGACGATTTCACTTGGAATAATCTCAATCATTAGACCAAGCATAATGCCCCAATAACCTAATCCTTCAAAAAACGTTAATACTGAATGAATAAAACTACTTACCATTGTTGCACCTTCTAGTTTATGTATTTTTGAATAGGTGAACCTTATACTTAATAACATAAAAGATTCACTATGTGTAGATTATACCTTATTTGTATAGGGGATTGCTATTTCAATTCTTTTATGTCTCTCATAAGTAGTATAGTACAGGATATGAGCTTAGTTTTCATGAAGAGAAAATGAAAAGATTATTAAAAATTTCTCATAAAAAAATAGAAGCATTTCTGCTCCTATTTTTTACGGTTTCACTTCTAAATTTTGTAAAAATAAAGTTGCTGTTACGTAACGTTTTGCTAACATTTGTACATAAGCGGTATGCACAGATAATGTGGCAATAATAATCGCATTACGAATTGCTTCACGTTGTTCGTTGTTAACCTGATCGAACTTGCTTGCAATTTTATCAGCTCTTTCTTTCACGATATTTTCAATTGTATGGATTGTATCTGTTGCATTTAGTTGTAAGCAATTCCCTTGATTGAGTTCTTCAAATAGAGAAGAGTATGCTCCATATAAATGAACAGGATTGATTAAGTCATCACTTCGATCGGCTGGGTCATTTACAATAAGGCGTAATAGCTTACGAATGGATTCAAAATCAAGTGCTGTTTTTAAATCTTCAACAATGAATAGTAAGGCTGCTTGTTCAATTGAATATTTTTTTCCTTTTTGAGGAGAGCCAATCATTTCTTTTATATCTCGTTTCACCCAGTTTTGCATGGCTGTTACTGAGAAACTTGTATTTTCAATCTGATTTCCAAGCGCAACTATTTCATTTAATGAAAAACCGACGTCTGTATCATCAATTTTAATCAGTTTTTCAAAAATAGGTGAAAGTGCGGTAGTAATAAAAGCAGTTACGCTTTGTCCGCTTTCAATATCTTTTTTATGTGACTTTGCCCAAGCTTCTTGTAAAATACCGAGAGGCTTTTTCGTATTCCATCCTCTTAATGATAGAAGAAGGGTAGCCATTTCGTTTCGTGTGAGATGAAATGTTTCCATCTTTTCACCTCCAAAAATAATAAAAAGTTCTTATGAACCTATAATATGTTTTGTTTCATTTAAAGTCAATTCTGTTTTGCTTAATTTTTCCTTTGTCACCAAACTGTCGGAAGTAAATAATACTTGCATATTTCGACAAAAGTTCATATAATAAGTTCATAAGAACCTTTAAAATGTTTTTAAAAATAAATCTATCATTCTGAATTTACTAGAAAGGTAGATTTCACATATATCTATATAAAAGGAGAATGGATATAATATGTTGAAAAAACTTGTAGCAGTCATGACAGCATTCATGGTTATTTTTGGAGCTAGTAGCTTCATGTTTGTAGATCACGCAGCAGCGAAGGGTTACAAATCTGGTAAAAAATCATACACACCAAGTTCTGGTCAAAAGTCAAAAGTTGATTTGAACAAAAAAGATAATAACGTAAACTCACAAAAAACAACAACAGATTCAAAAACAAAGGCAACAAACACAGCACCAAAGAGTAATAAAGGAAGCTTTATGAAAGGTTTATTACTAGGTGGTCTTGGTGGTTTACTAATGGGTAGCCTATTTGCAAATATGGGAGCTCTTGGTTCTGTATTAGCGTTTATGGTAAATATGTTAGTAATGGCTGGTATCGTAATGTTAGCAGTTCGTGCATTTAAATACTTCAAAGATCAACGTAAGAAAAAGGAAGATGAAGTAGCATGGAAACAATAAAAATTTCTGAACAAGAACTTATCAATGCGCTTTGTGTATATATCGCTGAAAAAAGACAAGTTGGTCCAGAAGAAGTTTTAGTTGAACTAATGTATGATGATGACTACGGTTTCTCTGCTGAAGTAGAGGTAAATGGTCGCCAGCAAATTTTAATTCAAGCGAACTTAATTGAAGCATTACGCTTATTACTTGACAGAGAATATAATGTCAATTCATTTGCAGCAAGATTACAACTTGAATTAGATGAAGAAGAAGGCATTTACGCATTAGCAAAGTTTAATAACTCAGATGAGTAGAAAAAAGAGCTGTTGAGAGTAATCTCAGCAGCTCTTTTTAGTATGTGTATATGCCAGGGAATAATCACGCCAAATTTCATTCATTTTCCGTCTACCGACATCAATCATCGGATTAAATTGAATGGCAGCTTGTTGTCGTACGATATGTACATGTTGGATCGCCTGTTGCAAGTGTTGTTCAACCGAATGGGATTTATTATTTGCCTGTTTTACGATTGAATATCCAGCAACAGTTCCTTGTGCCATTGCAATTTTCCCACTTTCAATGCCAGTTATATTGCCGGCTACAAATAAACCGGGAAGAGGGGTTTCCAGCGTTTCGGAATGCAGTGGAACATGGCCGCCTAATTCCGGAATGTAACGGAAAGGACAGCCAGCTACAGCAGCAAGCTCAGCAAGAGGGTATAAGCCACCGGCAATACAAACGAAGTCTGCCTCATATATTTGTTCCGATCCAGTTATGATGTTTCCTTTCGTATCAATATTAGCAACGCGTACACCTTCAACTTGATCTGTACCGATAATTTCAAGAGCTGCTTTTCGAAGGTGAAGTGGTGTTCCATTTATTTTCATACCTTTATTAGGGTAGAAGTTTAATCCAACTTGTTTCGCCCAATTATATTTCATCAATCGACTACCTATACGTAATAAAGGTGACGGGGCAAGGTGGGCAGCGTGTAAGAGTGAGTTTAATACTTCTTCTGGTTCACCAGCCTTTTGACTTAATTCATTTTTTTCAGGAAGTACGATATGTTCCACTTTAATTCCCGCTAATTGTAATTCATTTAAAATAGCGAATGACAAAATGTTAGCGCCAATAATTACTCCTTTTCGCCCAACTTGAACGCGATGTACATTTGTCATTACTTGGGCTGCACCAATCGACATGACTCCTGGAAGTGTCCAACCAGGAAGGGGGATGGAGTACTCAGCAGCGCCAGTAGCAAGTAAAACGAACGGCGCTTCTAACGTACCGATATTCGTATGTACGAACCAAGAACTTTCATCTTTATCTAAATTATAGACGGAAATGCCGCATCGAATATCAACTGAAAGTGATTTTGCTTCTTCGTGAAGGCGTTTTGATTCTTCTATTCCGTTCCACCATTCTCCAGTAGGTTCTTGATGTAATTGTCCGAGCAACCTTCCGCCAGGCTTCATAAATTCATCAATAACAAGTACATTTAGTCCAAAACGAGCACAAGAGATGGAGGCTGACAAACCTGCTGGTCCAGCTCCAATAATAATGACATCATTCATCGCTTTTTCACCATCTCTCTCACGATATTTGGATGCTGTTTGCCGCTATTAACTACCATATCTTTTTCAACAACAGTTAAGCATGCTCGTACGTTCGTTTGATTGTTTACTGTCACGCGGCATTCAGAACAATGCCCGATATTACAGTAAATACCTCGCGGCGTCCCGCTATCTTCATGCACTCTTAAAGTTCTTATTCCGTTTGCAAGTAAAGCGGCCGCAATCGTTTCATGTTCATATGCTTCATATTGTTGCCCGTTAAATTGGAAAGTGATGCGATTACTACTATTTAAACTCCCTAAAACAGGATGATGGGTAATTCTATTCATTTATTTTCACCTACCGCTCCAAAGGTAACTGCGCGCACTGGTGGTTGATATTTTAATGGAATTTCATTAGTAGTTACTTCAGGATTTGCACTTTCAATCATTCGATCTATCATCATTCTACATGTGCGGCCACCGCAAAATCCCATGCCAGCACGTGTTCTTAGTTTTAATTCTCTCGCCGAGCAATTATATTCAGCAATTGTCGATTGAAGTTGACCGTATGTAACTTCTTCACATCGACAAACAATTACATGATCTTTATTCGTCATATGTATTCCTCCTCTAGTTCGGTTTGCACAAATTATATAATGCAAAAACTATGCCAATATAGAGGAGGGAAACGGTTATTGTAAACCAAGTTTTTTTAAACGGTTATATAAAGTGGCTCTCGTAACACCGAGTTGTTTCGCGCACTCTAATTTATTCCCATTTAAAATGCGTAAAGCCCTCTCAATAACTTTCTTCTCATGTTCATCCATTTCTTCTTGTAAAGAAAGGATTGTATGATTGTTGCTGAGTAATAGGGAATGAGCCGTATGATTCTCTAACGTTTCAGTTGTATGAAATGGTAAATATTCTTGTTTTATAATACCGTCAGTCGCAAATACGACAAGTCTTTCAACAACGTTACGAAGTTCGCGAATATTACCTGGCCAATTGTAATGAAGTAACTCATGCATAATGCTGGAAGGTAAGTCACGAATTGGTCTGTTATAGTTGATTGAAAAATCGTTTAAAAAAGAATAGGTTAATTCAATAATATCCTCGCGTCTTTCGCGCAGCGGTGGAATATGCAAGCTAACTACATTTAGGCGATAGTATAAATCTTCTCGGAACGTGCCTTTTCTCATTTCCTCTTGTAAATCACGATTTGTAGCAGCGATAATGCGGAAATTAATATGAATCTCTTTTTCTCCACCAACTCGGTAATATTTTCGTTCTTGTAGTACACGTAAAAGCTTTACTTGCATATCGAGCGGCATTTCTCCTATTTCATCTAGGAATAATGTACCGCCTTGCGCGAGCTCTATTTTACCCTTTTTCCCTTTACTATTTGCACCAGAAAACGCCCCGCGCTCATACCCGAATAATTCACTTTCAAATAACGCTTCTGGAATGGCGCCGCAGTTAATTGAAATGAAAGGTGCTTTAGTTGCTTCACTTGCTTCATGGATTGCTTTCGCAAATACTTCTTTTCCAACACCACTTTCTCCGAGTATTAAAACTGTTGATTTCACCGAACACACCTTTCTAGCTAATTGTATCGTTCTTTGTATAACAGGGCTCTTTCCATTCATCGCAAGGAAAGGGTCTAATTCATCTTTATATTTTGCGACCTCTTGTTCTAATCGGTGCATTTCATGTGACATATTAAATAGTTTTTCATTTAAAGCAACTTGATTCGTAACATCAGTTTCTGAAACGACTGCTCCAATAATTTCATCGTTACAATACACTGGGTTTGAGTTAATTAATACAAATAAATCTGGACGAGGCTGATGGAACTGAGCAATTATGCTTTTTCCGTCATGTAATGATTGTAAAATTTCCAAATCTTTATAGTCAAAAAAGCGAGTGATAGGTTGTCCAATAATTTCAGTATGGTTGACTGAAAAAATCTTTTCGGCGCCATCTGTCCAAGTACGAACACATTCTTTATCATCGATAACTGTAACAGAAGAATCAGTTGTTTGTATTACGGTGTTATAGAAAGATTGTAGTTCATTGTAAGACTTAACAAGAAACGGAATGATTTGCTGAGCCGTTATACAGCATATAGGCTCTTTATTTTCGTTTATTACGATAACGGTCATTTCATGAGAAAACGCGTCAATTAAAGTGTTGAATGAATCATCTTCATCTATAACTGCACAGTTGTATTTTTCTGTAGTAGAAGGGCTGTAATAAAACTTTTCGTTAACTTGCTCAATATGTTGCAAATTGTTTGTGTGATCAATTAATAAAGTTTTTAGAAATTCTTGTATTGTGGGAAATGAGAATGCCATATTGTCCTCCTATTATGTATAAAAATTTTGACAGTGATAAAAAAATAATACACCTATTTATGATAAATTCAAAATATTTTTACAAATAAAAATATTATTTGTAAAAAGTGTATATATGTAGAGTTGGCACATCAATTGCATAAAAGAAAGTGAGGGATTAAAAAGAAGGGAGGGGTGCTACGTGAGGCACTGTGACGTTTTAATAATAGGTGGTGGAATTATAGGATGTTCAATCGCTTATTACACTTCAAAATACGGAAGAGACGTAACAATCATTGAAAAAGGAGAATTTGTCAGTGGGACGTCTTCACGGTGTGACGGGAATATTTTGGCTATTGATAAAGACCCAGGGTTTGATAGTCAAATGTCGTTAGTAAGTCAAAAGTTAGTAACTGATTTAAGTGAAGAGTTAGAGCACTCATTTGAATATAGAGCACCAGGAAGTATTCTCGTATGTGAGTCGGACGAAGAAATGGAAGCAGCCCAGCAATGGGTGAATCGTCAAAAGGAAGCTGGTTTACCGTTTCGAATGCTTGATAGACAAGATATAAGAGAAGAATCGCCATTTTTTGCAGAAGAGTTATTAGGCGGGTTAGAATGCGCAACGGATTCGACTGTAAATCCATATCTCCTTGCTTTTTCACTTCTTACAGAATCGAAGAAATTTGGTACGAAAGCTTTTAATCATACGGAAGTAAAAGAAATGAAAAGAGATATAGACGGTTCCTTTATTGTAGAAACGACTAACGGGACGTTTACTGCGAAACAAGTGGTAAACGCAGCCGGTGTGTGGGCTCCGAAAATCGGAGAAATGTTGGATGTAAATATCCCAATTGAACCGAGAAAAGGGCATATTATTGTAGCTTCAAGGCAACAACACGTTGGTTGCCGTAAAGTAATGGAATTTGGCTATTTAATTTCTAAATTTGGCGGAAAACGAAAAGTGGATGCTTTAACTGAGAAATATGGGGTAGCTCTTGTGTTTGAGCCGACAGAAAGCCAAAATTTTTTAATTGGTAGTAGTAGAGAGTTTGTAGGTTTTCATACGAAGATAAACAACGAGGTTATTAAATGTATTGCAAACAGAGCAATTCGTTTTTATCCGAAAATGGCGGATATGATGGTGATTCGTTCATATGCTGGATTACGCCCGTGGACAGAAGATCATTTGCCAATCATTTCACGCGTGCAACATATCCCGAACTACTTTATCGCAGCGGGGCATGAAGGGGATGGCATTAGCCTTGCAGCGGTTACTGGAAAAGTAATTGAAGAGTTATTAAATGAAAAAGAAACAATCATTCCTATTGAACCACTTCGTTTGAGTCGTTTTACAGAAAGGGTGTTAAATGGATGAGGTCACAAAGAGTCTTTACGACGATTGATACACATACGGGCGGGAATCCGACGAGGACATTGATAAGCGGACTTCCAAAGTTAATTGGAGAGACGATGGCAGAGAAGATGTTACATATGAAAAAGGAGTATGACTGGATTCGCAAATTGTTAATGAATGAACCGCGTGGTCATGATGTAATGTCAGGAGCACTATTAACAGATCCGTGTCATCCTGAAGCAGATATTGGTGTTATATACATAGAGACAGGTGGATATTTACCGATGTGTGGTCACGATACAATTGGTGTATGTACAGCTTTAATTGAATCAGGTTTAATTCCTGTAGTTGAACCGATTACTTCGTTAAAGTTAGACACGCCAGCCGGCTTAGTTGAAGTGGATATCTTTGTTCAAGATGGAAAAGCGAAAGAAGTCTCTTTCTGTAACATACCAGCTTTTTTATTGAAACATATTACTGTACAAGTTGAAGGGATTGGAACTGTAGAAGCAGATATTGCGTATGGAGGAAATTTCTATGCCATTATTGATGCGAAGTCAGTAGGTTTAGAGTTAGTACCGGAACATGCATCTACAATCATCGATAAGGCAATTCATATTAGAAATATCATTAATGAGGAATTTGAAATCATTCATCCGCAGTATTCATTTATTAGAGGGTTAACCCATATTGAATTTTATACAGATCCTACTCATGAAAGTGCTCATGTGAAAAATACAGTTGTCGTTCCGCCAGGAGGAATTGATCGTTCTCCATGTGGTACAGGAACATCAGCGAAGTTAGCTGTATTATACGCAAATCAAAAAATTGAAGTGGATGAAGAGTTTATTCATGAGAGTATCGTTGGCTCTTTATTTAAAGGGTGCGTCATAAATACAACATCTGTAGAAAATATTGAAGCTGTCGTAACGAAAATTACAGGTTCAGCTTGGCTTATGGGGATGCATAGATTTTTTTATAATGAAAAGGACCCACTTAAAGAAGGCTTTTTGCTAATTCCGCCGATGGAACATGAAACGGAGGATGTAAAATGAACATTCAAAAAATGTATACAGCAGTAGACGTACATGTAAATGGTGAAGCATTTCGTGTAATGAAAGATGTACCATGCAAATACTACTACAGTTTAGAGCAATTAAACGAACAATTTTCAGGTGAATTAGCAGAAGAAATGAAGCTTGTATTAAATGAACCACGTGGTTTTATCGGATTAAATGGATGTATTGTCGTTCCTTCTATTCATATGGAAGTCGATGCAGCTGTATTATTTTTTAATCATGAAGGATCCATTCCGCTTCATTATGGGGGGATTGTCGCAGTCATAACGATGTTACTAGAAAGCGGGTATTTAAAAAAGAGAGAGACGAACCAATACAAAATTGAAACGCTATCTGGTATATTTTCAATCCATGCGTATGTAGAGAATGATGAAGTTGTATCTGTTTCGTTTGAAAGTAAACTATGTTATATGATTGAGAAAAATTTACAAGTTGGTAATATAAGTTACTCTCTCATTCAGGCAGATAAAGTATATGCAGTTGTAGAAAAGGATGCATATTCACCAGAAATCAGTATTGAAAATATCTCTAAATTAAAAAAATGGAGTGAAGTTACACTTCAAGCTATACAAAAACAGTCATTAATAAAAAGACTTATTTTAGTAGAATCTATGCAAACAGAAAAGAACCATATAAAGTCGATTACATTTCATGAAGATAACTTTATCGTACGTTCGCCTGGTTTTGTTTCTACTATTGTATCTTATGTTCATACACTATTTAAAAATGATTATATAGCGGATAAACCTTTTAAAAATGAAAGTATATTTAATAGCTTTATAACAGTGGAACAAGTGAAGAAAGAAGAACAAGGATACATTTTTCGCTTTGAAAGTAGAGGATTTATTACAGGGATGCAGACGTTTCTATTAGACTCTACAGATCCGTTTCCGACAGGATTTTTATTAAAATAGTAAAGGGAGAGATAAATATGAAAAAAATTAAAGGGGCATTTCCAGTATTGATCACACCGATGGATGAGTTTCAAGAAATTAATTGGAACGGTGTAAAACAAAACGTAAACTATTTTATCGATCAAAAGGTAGCTGGCATTATTATTAATGGAAGTACAGGTGAGTTTGTTAGTTTATCAAAAGAAGAACGATTTAAAATGGTAGAAACAGTATTAAAAGAAGTTGATGGCCGTATTCCAGTTATTGTAGGAACTGCAGCAGAAACGACGAAAGAAACGATTGAATATACGAAACATGCAGAAGCACACGGAGCGGATTGCGCATTAATTATTAACTCGTACTATTGTAAGCCGAAAGAAGAGGAAATTTATTTTCATTTTAAAGAAATCTCAAACGCTGTAAATATACCAATTATGTTATACAATAATCCGTTTACATCTGGTGTTGATATGAGTACAGAGCTCATGCTACGTATTGGAAAAGAATGTGAAAATGTTACACATATTAAAGAATCTAGCGGAGATATTCGTAAAGCAAGAGATTTAGTACGACAAGGCGAAGGTGCTTTTCAAGTCTTCTGTGGATCTGAAGATTTAGTTATGGAATCTTATTTAGTAGGTGCAACGGGATGGGTTTCAGTAGCAGGAAATATCGTGCCGGGACTTGTTACGAAAATGTATGAGCATTTCCAAAATGGTGAATTAGAAAAAGCTTGGGAAATAAACGATGCTATTTTACCTCTTTGCAAGTTTCTTGAAGGATCAGGAAAATATGTACAAATCGTTAAACGCTCAATGGAATTACACGGGCAAGCAGGGGGACCTTCTCGTTATCCGAGACTCGGATTAACTGAAGAAGAAGATCAAAAACTTCAAACGATTATTTCAAAAATTGCAGCTCATGCAGCTGTTTAAATAAGGAGGAGAGCATATATGTTAACGACAAACATTGAGCTGAGACCAAACGTGAAAGCGTTTTTAAATGAAGAAATTAAATTGTTTATTAATGGTGAATTTGTACCTTCCATTAGCGGGAAGACATTTGAGACATACAATCCAGCAACAGAAGATGTTTTAGCTGTCGTATGCGAAGCGCGAGAAGAGGATATTGATGTAGCGGTAAAAGCTGCAAGATCTGCATTTGAATCAGGACCTTGGGTAGAAATGACTACCGCTGAAAGAGCGCACCTTATTTATAAATTAGCAGACTTAATTGAAGAGCATGGAGAAGAATTAGCGCAGTTAGAAGCTTTAGATAATGGAAAACCATATCAAGTAGCACTGGATGATGATATTGCAGCGACTGTAGAAAATTATCGTTATTATGCGGGATGGGCTACGAAAATTATCGGGCAAACAATTCCGATTTCAAAAGATTACTTAAATTACACACGCCATGAACCTGTTGGCGTTGTAGGTCAAATTATTCCTTGGAATTTTCCACTCGTTATGTCTTCTTGGAAAATGGGAGCTGCACTAGCAACAGGTTGTACAATCGTATTAAAACCAGCAGAGCAAACGCCTTTATCGTTATTATATACAGCGAAGCTCTTTAAAGAAGCAGGTTTTCCAAACGGTGTTGTAAACTTTGTTCCAGGTTTTGGCCCTGAAGCAGGAGCTGCAATCGTAAACCATCATGATATTGATAAAGTAGCCTTCACAGGTTCAACAGTTACAGGGAAATATATTATGCGTCAATCTGCAGAAACAATTAAACATGTAACGTTAGAACTTGGTGGTAAATCACCAAATATCATTTTAGAAGACGCTGATTTAGAAGAAGCGATTAACGGCGCATTCCAAGGTATTATGTATAATCACGGCCAAAATTGTAGTGCTGGATCTCGCGTATTCGTTCACCGAAAACATTACGAAACAGTCGTAGCTGAATTAGTAAAAATGGCGAACAACGTAAAACTTGGAGCAGGTATGGAGAAGGAAACGGAAATGGGGCCACTCGTATCTAAAAAGCAACAAGAACGTGTGCTACATTACATTGAACAAGGAAAAGCAGAAGGTGCTACTGCTGCTACTGGTGGTGAACGGGCATTTGAAAAAGGATATTTTGTACAGCCAACAGTTTTCACAAATGTTACTGATGATATGACAATTGTGAAGGAAGAAATTTTTGGACCCGTTGTCGTTGTACTTCCATTTGATTCAACAGAAGAGGTTATCGAAAGAGCAAATCGCTCTTCATACGGACTCGCTGCGGGCGTATGGACACAAAATATTAAAACAGGACATCAAGTTGCCAATAAATTAAAGGCAGGAACAGTATGGATTAATGATTATAACTTAGAAAATGCAGCTGCACCATTTGGTGGCTTTAAACAATCTGGAATCGGTCGTGAGTTAGGTTCATATGCGCTTGATAACTATACAGAAGTGAAAAGCGTTTGGGTAAATATAAAGTAATAGAGAATCTAACTGTTAATAAATAGAGGGATGAAATAATGAGAGATACGGACAACTGTAAGGTTTAATAATAGTTGTCCGTTTTCTTATATATAAAATAGTTTTCAAAAGAATGTTAAGGGGGATTTGGATGGAGCAATTAGTAGAGTGGTTAGTAGGGCAAGTATGGAGTATTGGGTTAGTTGTTTTTGCATTAGGGGCAGGTGTGTATTTTACAATTGCCACTCGTTTTCTGCAAATTCGTTATTTTAAAGAGATGATTAAACTATTATTTGAAGGGAAGAGCTCGGAGACGGGAATTTCATCCTTTCAAGCATTTTGTTTAGCCTTATCAGGTAGGGTTGGAATAGGTAATATCGCAGGGGTCGCGACAGCTATCGCTTTTGGTGGACCAGGAGCTGTGTTTTGGATGTGGGTAATGGCTCTTTTAGGAGCAGCGAGTGCATTTGTTGAATCAACATTATCTCAAGTGTATAAAAGTAAAGTTGGGAATGAATACCGAGGTGGTACACCATATTTCATTGAAAAAGGCCTGAAAATGAAATGGTTTGCAGTCATTGTAGCGGTTGTTGTAACACTTTCATATGGCGTTTTATTACCAGGTATTCAGTCTAGTAGTATCGCAGTTGGATTTGAAAACTCTAATGGCATTAGCAAATATATAACTGGAATATTATTAGTTATATTATTAGCATCAATCATTTTTGGTGGCGTAAAGAGAATTGCGGGCGTTTCGCAAATGCTTGTTCCATTTATGGCAATAGGTTATGTAATTGTTACATGTATCGTATTAATTGCGAATGTAACAGAAATTCCAAGTATGTTCGCTTTAATTTTCTCTAGTGCTTTTGGTGTAAATGAAATGTTTGGAGGAATCGTCGGTGCAGCGATCGCATGGGGCGTAAAGCGTGCTGTATTTTCAAATGTTGCTGGTGTTGGAGAAGCGACGTATAGCTCCGCTGCTGCTGAAGTATCCCATCCTGCAAAACAAGGGTTAGTTCAAGCGTTTTCTGTATATATCGATACAATTGTTGTATGTACAGCGACAGCTCTTATGATTTTAATAACAGGTATGTATAATGTTATACCTGAAGGGAAAAGCGCTATAGTAAAGAATATAGGGAATGTTGATGCAGGTCCAATCTATACACAACAAGCAGTTGAAACTGTTATGACAGGGTTTGGTCCATTATTTATTTCAATCGCAATATTTTTCTTCGCATTTACAACTTTACTCGCATACTACTATATCGCTGAAACAACACTTACTTATTTAGATCGTGAGCTTAAACATAGCTGGTTAAAACCAGTTTTAAAAATTGGATTTTTAATTATGGTTTACATCGGTAGCGTAGAATCAGCGTCGCTTTTATGGAATCTTGGAGATTTAGGAATCGGTAGCATGGCATGGTTAAACTTAATTGCGATTCTACTATTAAGTAAAATCGCATTAAAAGTGTTAAAAGATTATGAAGTACAGAAAAAGGAAGGGAAAGATCCAGTATTTGATCCTAAAAATGTGGGAATTGAAGGTTTAACGTTTTGGGAAGAAAGAAGTAAAGAAATTGAAAGGAAAAACTATAAAGAACAAACGGTAGAGGATGATAGTCTGAAATTTTAGTTATAATAAACTGAATATTCATTCTATTATATGAGGTATATTACCTTCTTTTCATCACATACTACAATAGGTACACATAATTTGAATGGGGGTAATAATAAGATGGAACACGAACAACATAGTTCAGTAAATGACGTTCTACATCATTATAAAGAAGGTATCGGTAGTTTTACAAACCAAATTCCTGAAATTGCAGAAACATATAATGCATTCACGCAAGCTTGTTTTCAAGAGGGCGCTTTAACAAAAAGGGAAAAACAACTTATCGCATTAGGAATTAGTCTAGCAACGCAAGATGAATATTGTACCATTTATCATACAAAAGGTTGTCTTGATCAAGGATGTTCAGATAAAGAGATTCTGGAAGCATGTGGTGTATCAGCAGCATTTGCTGGCGGAGCTGCAATGAGTCAAGCGGTAACATTAGTACAAGAGTGTTTAAGTGAACTGAAAAATCAGAAGCATTGAATGTAAAAGAACGTTTTAAACTTTATGTTTAAAACGTTCTTTTACGTGAGATTAAATTTGAGTATAAAAATTATCTGGTATGTGATGTATTAAAGTAAGAATTTTAAATTTAGTCGGAATGAGAAATAACAACTATTTATTTAGTATTAAGATTTTCTAAAAAGTTTCAATTGTTTCATATAATCAATAGCTTTTGTTTTGTTCTTTTGTTTACATACATATTCGAATTCATTCTTATCTCGATAATAACAATTCATTATTTCTTCTGTAAGAAATCCATCGGAAATAGCTTTTTTAATTGCGCAATGTGGTTCATTTGTATGAGTGCAGTTAGAGAATTTACAGCTCATAGATATCTCTTCGATATCTTCATAGCCAAGATTAAAGTTGTCCTCATGTTTTATTAAGTCAAAACCTGTTTTACTAATGGTTAATCCCTCCACTTGCCATACATTATATAAGTATGTTTTATCTAAATATATATTTCCTTTTAGTAACCTGTTATTCCTTCCTTAAAACTTGGTACAATGAAACAAAAGGGGGATTAGTAATGCAAAATTTAGTAATTGAAGAGATTAAGCAAATAAATGATGATATGGAAGAGCTTTCTAAACTTTTGAAAACGGTTGTAGATGATGGGGCGTCAATTGGTTTTTTACCTCCACTGGAACAAATAGAATCAACAAAGTATTGGGAAACTGTTTTAGCACCAGAAGTGATCTTGTATGTTGCTAAAATAAATAATGAAGTGGCAGGGAGTATTCAATTACATTTAGTTACAAAGCCTAATGGGATTCATAGAGCTGAAATTTGCAAGTTAATGACTCACCCGAACTTTAGACGTAACGGTATTGGACGTTCGCTTATGCAAAAAGCAGAGGAAAGAGCAAAGCAAGAAAATAGGTCTCTTATAGTGCTAGATACGAGAGAAGGAGACCCTTCTAATAGATTGTATAAATCATTAGACTATAAAGAAGTTGGAAAAATACCAGAATACGCAATATCTCCAAATGGTAATTTAGATGCAACGGTTATTTATTATAAAATGATTTAGTATTTTTATTTGAAAAGAGGGATATTTTTAAACGGAAAATCTGTTATTAGGTCTGAGTATTGATTTGTAAAAAGATTGATAACCCCCTGTATAATAGGGGGTTTCTTTTCATTCATTAACTTCATATTGAATGTTCAATTTGAGGGCCAATTTGTATAAGGTTTTAACAGTTGTATAAGAGGTATTACTTAAATAGGAATTTTGAAGTCTTTTGGTGAATATTAAATGTTAATCTAAAAGATGGAGGTTGCTGTGATGTTGAAACTGTTTCAATATAACTGGCAAGTTCGTGATGATTGGTTTACATGGTGCGAAGACATATCGGCCGAAGAACTGGTAAAGAAACGGGTCGGTGGATTCGGCAGTATACTACATACCCTATTTCATATAGTAGATGTGGAATATATGTGGATCTTAGGGTTGCGTGGTGAATCAGTGCCTGAGGAGCCATTGTTTGAAGAGTATGCCAGCTTACAAAAAGTGAAAAATCTTTCAGCTCAATACCACGGGAAAGTGAAGCCATTTGTGACCTCTTGGACAAATGAAATGGATTCTCGGAAACTTTCAAAAGCTGACTTCAATGAAGAGCCGATTAGCTCAAGAGACGCACCAATTAGGCGCCGAGTCATTGAATGTACACACGGAGAGTTAATACGTCATGTCATTGTCCACGAAATCCATCATATCGGCCAGTTATCTATATGGGCACGTGAAATCGGAAAGGAGCCAGTTTCCGCAAATCTGAGAGGGAGAGGGCTATTTGATAACTAGACTAACTTTGCCAATTTCGTAATTTATTTATAAACGAATAGTTTAATTGAGTATATTTAACACCGTCTATATTTCTCTAGCGGTGTTATTTGAATGTATCAATAAAATTTATATAATGTACTAAATGAATTTGAGAAAGTTTTTAGAGGGTTCTTTTCGTTATACTCCTTGACTTATAATGGATGTAGAGAAGATGACTAGCCGACTATAGTTATTTTCGCTTTATTATGGGAAAGGGGATGACGGGATGAGAACGAAAGGTTTACAGAAGGTGAAGAAAGTTATATTAAGTGGTGGTATATTACTTACGGGATTGTTAACTTTCGGTTTTTCAGAAAAAGCTTCAGCTCATGGATATGTTGAATCACCAGCGAGCCGTTCTTATTTATGTAAGCAAGGGGTAAATGTAAATTGCGGACCGATTCAATACGAGCCGCAAAGTGTAGAAGGAATAGGTGGATTCCCGCAATTAGGACCTTCTGATGGACAAATCGCAGGAGCAGGCCATTTTCCTGCTTTAGACGTTCAATCAGTTGATAGGTGGAAGAAAGTTACGTTAAACGGCGGGACGAATACATTCAAGTGGAAACTAACCGCACCTCATAGTACGAAAGAATGGAAATACTATATTACGAAAAAAGATTGGAATCCAAATAAGCCGTTAACAAGGTCTGATTTAGATTTAGTGCCATTCTATGTGAAAAATGATGGGGGAACAAGACCAGGAACTTCAGTAACTCATGAAGCGAATGTACCTACTGATAGAAATGGATATCACCTTATTTTAGCTGTTTGGGAAATTGCAGATACTGGGAATGCATTTTATCAAGTTATAGATGTTAACCTTGTAAATAACGGTTTAGCATCAAATTTTCCGCTAAATCATGTAGTGCAAGCTCCTAGCTTATTTTAAATAAAATATACATTTTGATCATCTAATTCATTTTAGATGATCTTTTTTTACGAAAAACGATGAAAAATATAGAAGAAAGTGCAATTATTTATAAAAAATTATGCTTTAAATATTGTCATATTTGCTTCTTTAAGATATCCTTTTCATGAAGAGGTGGAAAACATGGAAAAAGTACTAGTTTTCGGGCATAAAAACCCAGATACAGATGCAATTTGTTCTGCAATTGCTTATGCAGAATTGAAAAAAGAATTAGGAATGAATGCTGAGCCTGTACGTTTAGGCGAAATCAGCGGTGAAACTCAATTTGCGTTAGACCATTTTAAAGTAGAAGGACCGCGTTTTGTTGAGACAGTTGCAAGCGAAGTGGACAACGTTATTTTAGTTGATCATAACGAGCGTCAACAAAGTGCTAACGATATCGAGTCTGTTCGTGTGTTAGAAGTTATTGACCATCACCGTATTGCTAACTTTGAAACAAGCGATCCTATTTATTATCGTTGTGAGCCAGTTGGTTGTACAGCTACAATCTTAAACAAAATGTACAAAGAAAATGGCGTTACAATTCGTAAAGAAGTTGCAGGTTTAATGTTATCTGCAATCATTTCAGATTCTTTACTATTCAAATCTCCAACTTGCACAGAGCAAGACGTAGCAGCAGCTCGTGAATTAGCGGAAATCGCTGGTGTAGATGCTGATAACTACGGCTTAGAAATGTTAAAAGCTGGTGCTGACTTAAGCGGAAAAACAATGGAGCAATTAATCTCTCTTGACGCTAAAGAATTCCAAATGGGTAATGCGAAAGTTGAAATCGCACAAGTAAACGCTGTTGATACAAACGACGTTCTTGTACACCAAGCGGAACTTGAAAAAGTTATCTCTGCAGTAGTAGAAGAAAAAGGTTTAGACCTATTCTTATTCGTTGTAACTGATATCTTAACTAACGATTCTGTCGGTCTTGCGATCGGTAAAGCAGCAAACGTTGTTGAGAAAGCATACAACGTATCTCTAGAAAACAACACTGCTACTTTAAAAGGTGTTGTATCTCGTAAAAAACAAATCGTACCAGTATTAACAGAAGCATTCCAAGCTTAATTTTATTGAGTACAGATACACAGCAAGGACAAGTAGTCGGATTGGCTACTTGTCCTTTTCTATCTCTAAAAAACAGAAAATTAAAATTTTAAAACAGGAGGATTGTGTATGCTTAATGATTTGGAGAGTAAATTACAGTCACTTTTAGAGCGAAATATTACTTCTGTTTCAGAATTAGAGAGTTGGCTTTTGGATGAACTGCGTGTAACCGCTGAAATAGAAGAGGAGATAACAAGTAGTTTAATTGGCACGTATAGAGATACAAATGACAGAAATAAACGTAATTTACATATGTATAATCAAAATACAATTCAACCACTTTTAAAAAGATACAATGCGAAATTTGACCAGAAATTTAGAAAGTCTCCGTTTTCCGACTTATTAAATGAGCAGAAATACGGTTTTATGAAAAAAGCAAGATTGATAAAAAGTAAAATGTTTAATGACAAGAACATTGCTCTTTCCATTAAAGAGCAAAAGCTTATTACGAAATATAGAGAAATAATGTCTAACATATTTATTAATTGGGAAGGAGAGCAAAAGACGTATGCATACGTAAAAGCAAAACTAGATAACCCCAATAGAGCTATTCGCGAAAAAGCTTGGTACGCTTTATGTGAAGCAAGAAGTATAGTGAAAATAGAAATAGATTGTATTATGAATGAACTCATACAATTGCGGAATGAGATCGCTTTAAATGCAGGATTTAATAATTATAGTGAGTATGCTTTTAAACAAAAAAATAGAGATTATAGTATTAAAGAGTGTTATAAGCTTCATGAATCTATAGAAAAGTATGTTGTACCAATATGGGAACAGTTGGGGATTCTTTCTAAAAACAATCTCGGTGTAAAAAAATATCGCCCTTGGGACCTTACTCCATGTAAATTACCAAAAGCTCCATTCCAAAATGCTATTGATTTATTGAATGGGGTGGAAGAAATATTTCGGAAGACAGATTTATATTTTTATGAGAAATTTATTCATATACGAAAAACGGGATTAATTGACGTAGAAGAACATGAAAATAAAGCACCGGGAGCTGCTTGTTTTACCTTTCCTCATAGTAAAGAGGTTTTTGTGTATTCTAATTTTAGTCCATCATTTTATGCAATTAACGCGCTAATACATGAAGTGGGGCATGCATTTCATTTTTATAAACAATTTAACAATGATAGTAGCATGCAAGAAAGATATCTTCGTGAAGAGGTAGCTGAGCTTTATTCCATAGGTCTTGAGTTGCTAGTAATGGATAAGCTCAATATCTTTTATAAGCAAGAGGATGAATATAAAGAAGTGCAGCGCGTACAATTATATCGTGCTTTGTCTTTATTAATGGCGTCAATTGCAGGAGATGTATTCCAGCACTGGCTCTATACAAATCCAAACCATACACCAGAAGAACGTGATAAGAAATACGCTGAAGTATGTAAAAGGTATCAATATTCATCAGTCAATATTGCAGGATTAGAAGATGAAATCGGTGCAAGCTGGTTAGAGTCATTTCATTATGTTCAGTTTCCTTTTTATCAAATTGAATACGCAATTGCGCAAATAGGAGCAATGCAATTGTTTCAAATTTATCGAGAGGATCCAAAAAAAGCGATTGCTTTCTTTAAAGAGGGAGCGAATGCAGATTGGAATTTACCTATACAAGAAATATATGAAAAAACAGGTGTTACGTTTGACTTTTCGGAAGAAAGGATAGAAAGTACTGCAAGTGTAATTTTTGATCTAATAAATGAATTAAAATAAGGATAGCATTTGCTATCCTTATAACTGTTTGTTCGTAGATTTTTTCTTGTTTATATAAAATGTAATAATTGCAGTAATGAGGAAAATAGGTATAGCATATGCTTGCCCAACAAACAATTTCCAGCCAACATGATTATAGCCTTCAGATGCTGGAGCAATCATAGCGATTACGCAAACGATAATATAGAGTACTAGCGCAGGGATTATATTTTTCATTTGTTCACCTCCTTTTCATAAAATCATCACATGTATATTTGTATAATACATTATGGTTTGAGAAAAGATATATGTTTTTCTAACATTTATGTAAATAAAAGGGTTGTTATTAAGTGGAATAGAATAGGTGTATGTAGAATGATATAGGGGTGTTACATATAATGAACAATATATTAAATCGAATAAAGAAAGATGTAAGTATAGAATTATTGAATACGCTTTGGCCTGGTTTTAATAGGGCTGCATTTGCATTATATAATGATGAGCATGTGTATGTATTTCATCATCCATTATTTTTGAAAGATGATGGTGAGTATGCCGTTTTAAAGCGAGATGACCAATTTAAGGCTGATACATGTATCTTATTAAAAGATTATCCAACTGCCATCGTGAATATGAATAGGCATAAAGATTATGAAAGTTTACTTGCGATTGTGGTGCATGAACTTTTTCATTGCTATCAATATTTGAATAAAGAAAGTAGATTTCCAAATGAATCTCTAGGATTTCTATATCCTATATTAGAAGAAAATATACAATTGCGAAATAATGAACGAATGTGTTTATATGATGCTGTGCATTGTAAGTCACAAGCTGAGAAATATAATTATATTAAGCAATTTATTGAACTAAGAGAGCAAAGAACTAGTTTTATGAAAGAAGAGTTTATAACATATGAGTGTATGGTTGAAAGTATAGAGGGGCCTGCTTGGTATGTAGAAATGAACGCTTACAATGCAATATGTGAAAAGGATGAAAGCGAAACATTACGAAAATATAGCGGATTTATTTTAGATGCATATGAAGCTAATTATAACATTAGGAAGAGCTGCTATAGCTCAGGAATGCTTTTATGTTTATTATTAGATGAAATCCTTCCTAACTGGAAAACGAGCTTCTTTAATAGTGATAAATCGTTATATGCCTTTTTAAAACAAAATATAAATGTGGATTTGAGTTTTAATAATGAAATTGCAATAAGTAAAGAAACGAAGCAAATCCTTCATTTTGTTCAAAACGAAAGAGACAAGGATTTTAAACAATTCTATAAAGAAAAAGGGTATCATCTGTATATTGTAGGTAATATGAAATTAAACATGTTTAATCCAATGAATGTAAATTTAAACGGAAATAAAGCATTACATAAAACCTTTTTAAGTGTGAGTATACATAATAAAACATATATGATAGATCAACCTGTTTTAGCATCTTTTGAAGAAGATTTTAAAAATATGACACAAGTTCATATTATAATGAATGAAAAGCCAATAGAAACAAATAATGGTTGGAACGTAGTGGGGATTGGAGATATAGAAGCTGAGTATGAAGAAGTAGGGAATTCTATATTTTTATATTTAAAAAGTTAGAAGTGAGGTAAGAAATAACGATGAAAAGGTTATGCATAATTCCATGCGGAAAAAAGAAAATTTGGGATAAGTATCCAGATTACGGACCGATGGAGGCAAAGGATGTATATATTAGCCCGTTCGGAAAAGCATGTCAGGCGTATGCAACTATGTTTTTCGAGAATTGGGTTATCTTATCGGCGAAGCATGGATTTTTAAGACCAAATGATATTGTATTAGAAAACTATGATCTTGCTTTCGATTCAAAGAGCGATGAAATTATTAGTATGGAGCAATTAAAACAACAGATGATTGAAAAAGACTTGCTTCAGTTTGATGAAATAGTTTTACTTGCAGGCAAGAAGCATAAGAAAGTAGTGACACAATTATATGCAGAAGAAATTATTACGTATCCGTTAGCAGGATGTAAAGGGATTGGGTATATGTTGCAGAGGTTGAAAGGGGCTGTTGGGGAAGGGAAGGAACTATAGTAGAAAAGTAATTGGTGTTTCAATGGTAAATAATAAAATCGACTCAAAAAAGAGTCGATTTTATTATTTAAAACTTAATTTTATAGTTAAATGGTTCAAGAGTTATATCATAATTTTCACTCGAACCTTCTAGTATTAATTGCAATTCACCTTGCTCAATTGGGAGTTTAGGGAATGTTAAAACAGCATCACTAGTTACGCCAGGCATCATGCCTTGTGGGATTTTAGGATATTTTGCTTCATAGTTGTCTTGGTATTCTAGTTGTTGACCATTTACGATTAATTTGGAGTTAAAATCGTAGAAATTAAACGCTGCAGTTGCATCATTTTTAGCCGTGAAATATACTCGTGTTTCTTTATCAGCAATTTCAATTTTTTTAACAATCATTTTATAACCATTATGGTCTTGCTCTTGATTTACTTCAATAAGAGGGGGATTTTGGTATAACAATGAAAGTAGATAATAATCTTGTAGTGTTCAGGTTGTGTGATCACCGTCATAGCTTATGGAATATGAAGCGGAAAATGAGGTGAATGGATATGCCAAAGCAGAATAAGGCGTATAAATTTCGTCTGTATCCGACAGAAGAACAAGCACATCTCATACGAAAAACCTTCGGGTGTGTACGTTTTGTGTATAACAAAATGCTGGCTGAACGAATAGAAGTATATGAAAAATATAAAGAGAACAAGGAAGAACTGAAGAAACAAAAATTCCCTACTCCTGCGAAATACAAGGCGCAGTATGAATGGTTGAAAGAAGTCGATTCCTTAGCTTTGGCCAACGCGCAATTAAACTTGCAAACTGCGTATAAGAATTTTTTTAGTGGTCAAAGTGATTTTCCTACATTCAAAAGTAAAAAGAGTAGAAAATCCTATACAACGAATCGAGTAAACGGAAATATTATGTTATTTCATGGTTATATCAAATTACCAAAGTTGAAAATGGTGAAACTGAAGCAACATAGAGAAATCCCGCCAAAACATATCATCAAATCGTGTACGATTTCGATGACACCTACTGGTAAATACTATGTGTCCATCTTGACTGAATGTGTCCATCTTGACTGAATATGAAAAAGAGATTGTACAAAAAGAAGTACAAACTGTAGTTGGATTAGACTTCGCAATGGCTGAATTGTATGTGAGTAGCGAAGATGAGAAAGCCAATTATCCTCGCTTTTATCGTCAGATGTTAGAGAAATTAGCGAAGGCACAACGAGTATTAGCAAGACGTGTGAAAGGTTCAGAGCGCTGGAATAAACAACGCATTCGTGTAGCGAAACTGCATGAAAAGATCGCCAATCAACGTAAAAATTTTCTTCATCATAAGTCTAAAGAATTAGCTACGAGTTTTGACGTTGTAGCAATCGAAGACTTACATATGAAAGGAATGTCACGAGCACTTAGATTTGGTAAGAGTGTAGCGGACAACGGTTGGAGGATGTTCACGACATTTTTAGCATATAAGCTACAAGAACAAGGAAAACAGCTTGTAAAAATAGATAAATGGTTTCCTTCTACAAAGATGTGTAGTAATTGTGGAAATAAAAAAGAAATGCCATTATGTGAACGCACCTATGCGTGTTCGTGTGGACTCACAATCAGTCGTGACTATAACGCAGCGATCAATATCAAAAAAGAAGCCATCCGCTTATTAGTGTTGGCATAAATAGTGACAAAATAACCTTTGGAACAAGGGAGTTAGCTCGGCTGTTCTAGGACAAATTCGTTAGCTATCAAAAGTAGCGATGAACCGAGAAGCCCCTACTTCAAGTAAGCTCGTAAGAGGTACTAAGTGGTGGGTAGTTCACTGTTCGGAAGATGTGGATGTAAATGCAGGAATTGTCACGAATGTCGTTGCAAAGAGAAACCAAACTGCGATTGTGATCAGTGTTGCTGTAAGGAAAAACCGAAGTGTGATTGTGAAAAATGTAATTGTAAAGAGAAACCGAAATGTCATTGTAAATATGAAGAGTATTAATAATAAAAAAGAGTACGTTACGTACTCTTTAACTTTCTAATGTTATATTCCGTCTTGAACAGATTTTTTTACGATTTCCCACGAGTCTTGTTTTTTGATTTTTAAAGCAACATTAGTTCCGGTAGACTCCTTATAAAAGATATATCCATCGTTTGAGTTTACATATGCCAATGGTTCACCTATGCAATCTCGTGAACAAGATGTATTGATAATCTCAATTAAAGATAGTTCGCTCGGATCGGTTTTACTTGCATCTATAATAGTATCAACGTCTGTTTTACGGTAACCTTGTAAGTTTACATGGAAACTTTGTTCAATTTCACCTGTAATACTAGTATTCATTACTTCAACTGAAAGTTTCTTTTCTTGAAGAAATCCGTTTTCATAAAGTAATTTTGTATATCCAAGCCATCCAATTAAAACTAGCATAATAAATATACTAGATATTTTAAGTGTTCGAAGCCGTTTACTAACAATCGTTTCTGAGTATTTCATTTAGTTTAATCCTCCAATGTTTTTAATTAAAAGTATGCCTAGATACATACTTTTAGAAGAAGGATAGAAGTTAATGAGTTCTGGATTCAAAAAAGAAAGCATCCGAAGTTAGATGCTTTCTTTTTTTAGTATTTTTTGCTATCTGTTCGTTACTTGTTTCATAAGTGGCCTAATTTCTTTAACGGGTGGTTTTTTATCATAGGCATCAACGTAAGAGAAATAGTAATTTAAGTTTCTGAGAAGACCTTTTCCTATTTTAGCGCTCAAGAACGGAAATACTTGTCCAGTATAATCATCGAGAGATTTACAGTAATATTTTTCATCTAGATAAATACTGTATTTACATGTTAGTTCTACTAGTGAGTTCCCTTCATCATCAATTACTTCTTTAGAATCAATAATGTCTATTAATGCGAATTTTTCATTCAGATAAACTTTCTTCTTTTTCTCGTGTTTATTTGTGAGGATAAATACGAGACCAATGGCGTTAATCAAAAGATTTCCTCCTATAAAAAACGGATATTAATAAAATATATCGATATACGTTAAATGTAAAGAGGAGAGGTGAAATTTCATTGGTAGAAAGTTTTATAAGCCGATTTGTTTTTTCAAATCGGCTTATTATTATTGAAACACTTGTGGGAATTGTTTTACGATTGTATTTGTTAGCATATCAGCCATTTCTAATGCTTCTTTTTCAATTTTATCGTATAGTTTTACGCTTGCTTCAAAATCTTTATTTAGGAAGGCAAGCGCTTCTGCTTTCGTAAGTGCTAAATGTTCATAAAACATTTTTCTGAATTCTTCTTTTTCTATATATGGGTTGATGCTAGTAAGAAACGCCACAATTTCATCACCATTAGCGTACCATTTTTTCTCTATAGCGGCAGCTGCATTTTGATCACCTGCTTTTGCGGCTTTAACTAGATCCGCTGCAATGACTAAGTGATCTTTAATTAGTGCACTATATTTTTTTACAGCATCTTCACCATAGAATGGTTCAAGTGACAGTCCCATATGTGTTGCATTTTGAAGAAGTCGCCCAACTGTAACGTTTACGTCTGGTAAATTAAAGACAATACTAATAATAGCTAATCTCGTCCAAGCGACATGTTGTTCCCATAAAGAACGCATATAACCTTTTAAAAAGTTCTCGTTTTTACTAATTCGGTAATTACGTACAGATGTATCAAAGTGTACATAAGGGTTATGATAGGGGGAGTAATACGATTGCCAATAAGAATACATAAACGGTAACACTCCTTTGAACATGTATAACTCAAAGTATGATTGGAATTTATTTTTAGTTACGTGTCCTAAATTAATTTCAGAAATTGATATGGAAAAAGATGCAGAATTTTATTGTGGTATATACAAATAAAATGAATATAAAAATAAACAAGGCTCTGCAAGGGAAGTTGCAGAGCCTCAAAAGGGTATTGCCGAGATGTCGGACTCGACTAAGTAATGTTATCATAAAATTCTATTTAAAAAACCTGGTAAATGTGTCCAAATGAAAGTGGATCTTTAATAAAGTCAATGGGATCAGCTTCCCGCAGCAGATCCCGTTAACTAGATAATGTTGATGAGCAAAAACTCATCTGGAGTACTTTTATAGTAATAAGTGAAATTCGTTTTGTGTATTGAGAAAAAAAGAATTACTTCAATAAATGTTAAGAACTTATATTTTACATCTCGTTACTATTATCATTTGTTGTGAGTGGAGTATGGTTATAAAATAGAGAAAAGATATACAAGTGTATCTAAAAGTGTACTGAAATGTATAATAATCAAAAAAGACCTGCTTTTATAAGCAGGTCAACTTAAGGGGTTTATCCAACAGAATATTTCATATGATAACAGCTGTATTATAGTGAGTCTATAAGATATATATTGAGAAAATTATTATGGATAATATATCACATACACATTAACGTTTAAAAAGTTGAGAAAGAAAATGGAAAAGCTTTCTATAAGAAAATAATGGCTGGTATTTATAATACGATTCATATTTCCACGCATCATGATTCGAAAATTGGAGTTGGTTCGGTACTGTTTTCTGCTTGATGGAACTAATATTCTGCTGCTTCATATAGTAACCTCCTGAATTCATATGTATAAGATTAGTAGTATTCAAGGAAGGGTAATAAAATGTATATTTATTTTGTAATTCATTTTATATGTGCTTTATTTATGTTTTAAAATTTATAAACATAAATAGCCATTAAAACACCGTTGCTAAACAACCTTTAAAACGTAGAAAAGCATAAAAAATGAAAAAGCAAGTTGTTAGTCATGTATTCATCACTTTCATGACGCATAAGTGATGATATAATAGGAATAGATGAAAGATATAGAAAAGCAGGTGACTCTTTTTTGTTTACAAAAGCACAAGAACTTTTAGCGTCTTATTTCGGTTATTCGTCATTCCGAAGAGGACAAGATGAAACAATTAAAAATGTATTAGATGGGAAAGATACGGTTTGTATTATGCCTACGGGTGGTGGTAAGTCAATTTGTTATCAAATTCCCGCATTAGTATTCGAAGGAACGACATTAGTTATTTCACCTTTGATTTCACTTATGAAAGACCAAGTAGATACATTAGTACAAAACGGTATTTCAGCTACTTATATTAATAGTTCTATTTCAATTACAGAAGCGAATCAACGCATTCAATTAGCGAAACAAGGACATTATAAGTTACTTTATGTAGCGCCTGAGCGTCTTGATTCAATGGAGTTTGTTGACCAACTTATCGATATGAAAATCCCGATGATTGCAATTGATGAGGCGCACTGTATTTCGCAGTGGGGACATGATTTCCGTCCAAGTTATTTACATATACATCGCATATTAGATTATCTTCCAGAAAAGCCGCTTGTATTAGCTTTAACTGCGACGGCAACACCACAAGTTCGTGAAGATATTTGCAACACGCTTGGAATTAATCAAGAAAATACGATTATGACAACGTTTGAGCGCGAGAATTTATCATTTTCTGTTATTAAAGGACAAGATCGTAATGCATATTTAGCGGATTATATTCGTCAAAATCAAAAGGAATCTGGGATTATATATGCAGCTACTAGAAAAGTAGTTGATCAGTTGTATGAAGATTTAATGAAAGCGGGAGTTTCGGTATCAAAATACCATGCTGGTATGAGTGATACCGATCGAAATGAGCAGCAAGAACTCTTTTTACGTGATGAAGTGGGTGTAATGGTAGCGACATCTGCATTCGGGATGGGGATTGATAAATCGAATATTCGTTACGTTATCCATTATCAACTGCCAAAAAACATGGAAAGTTATTACCAAGAAGCAGGACGTGCTGGACGTGACGGATTAGATAGTGCGTGTATATTGCTATATTCTTCTCAGGATGTGCAAGTACAGCGCTTTTTAATTGATCAATCGACAGGTGAATCTCGATTTTCAAATGAACTTGAAAAACTGCAAAATATGACTGATTATTGTCATACAGAACAATGTTTACAATCATTTATTTTGCAATACTTTGGAGAAGAACCGAAAGAAGATTGTGGCCGCTGCGGAAATTGTACGGACGACCGGGAAAGTATCGATGTGACGAGAGAATCACAAATGGTTCTATCTTGCATGATTAGAACGAACCAACGATTTGGAAAACAAATGATTGCACAAGTTTTAACTGGTTCGAAAAATAAGAAAGTTATTGAATTTAATTTTCATACTTTACCAACATACGGGTTACTATCAAATCGTAGTGTAAAAGAAGTTAGTGAATTTATTGAGTTTCTAATTTCAGATGAGTTAATTGCAGTAGAACATGGTACGTATCCGACATTAAAAGTTACGGAAAAAGGGAAAGAAGTATTATTAGGTAAAGAGAATGTTTTACGTAAAGAACGAGTAGAGACAAGACAAATTGTTCAAGATCATCCTTTATTTGAAGTACTTCGCGAAGTACGTAAAGAAATTGCGCAAGGAGAAGGTGTACCTCCATTCGTTATTTTCTCTGATCAAACGTTGAAGGATATGTGTGCAAAAATGCCACAAAGTGACTCTGAACTTTTAACTGTGAAAGGGATCGGCGAACATAAACTTGTGAAGTATGGTTCTCACTTCTTACAAGCAGTTCAGCACTTTATTAAGGACAATCCAAACTATGCTGAAACAGTTAAAACAGAAGTGGTGACAGAGCGGAAAAAGTCAGGGAAAGCTTCAGCAAATTCTCATTTAGAAACGTATGAAATGTATAAACAAGGCATTGATCTAGATGAAATTGCGAAAGAACGTGGCTTATCAAGACAAACAATTGAAAATCATTTAATTCGCTCTTTTGAAGATGGAATGGAAATAGACTGGAACAGTTTTGTTCCTGCAGAATATGAATCACTGATTGAAACTGCCGTGCAAAATGCAGAAGGTGGTCTGAAATCAATTAAGGAACAACTTCCAAATGAAGTGAGTTACTTTATGATTCGTGCATATTTACAATTTAGAAAGTAGAGATATATAAAGGGGATAGGGGATATATGCATCACGTTTTCGTGTATGGCACATTAAGAAAAGAGCAAACGAATGCTCATTTTATGCAAGGTGCAATATGCATCGCAGACGGAGCATGGACGTATGGTAAATTATTTGATACAAACGAGGGGTATCCGGCAATGATTTGTTCAAATGAGGACAAAGTATACGGAGAAGTTTATGAAGTAAATGAGGTTGTTCTGCAAAAATTAGATGAACTTGAAGAATATACAGGTAATGCAGAAAGTGATTTATATGACCGAATCACCGAAACGATTTATTTAGGAGATAGAATAATACGTGCATTTGTGTATGTCGCTCAAGATAAAGAGATGTTAAAGAAAGTTATCATTTCTGGTGATTGGGTAGAGTATCAACAAGAAAAATAATAGCAGCCATAGAGCAGATAGTGGGATCATTCATTATCTGCTTTTTATATTGTTACTTTAAAAATTCTTATTATTTTGATAAAATTGTAAATATAGAGAATAATAACCTTTTTTCATGGGTGTCAGAAATTTAGTTTCTCACCTGTAGAAGAAAAATCTATTGCAGGAGGAGAATAATAATGAATGAATTAGATGTGAGAGAATTTTACGAAAAACAATTCGAACTATCCAATTACGATATTAATACAGAAAGCTGGTTAGAACAGGTTGCGAAAGAAGTTCAAGAACAAATTGGACATCCATTTCAGTCAATGTTAGAACTAGGAGCAGGAAATGGTGGATTTGCAAGGGCGATGTCTAAGTTACAAGTAAAAATGACTACTGTTGAGCTTGTACCAGAGTTAGTTATGTTTGCAAAAGAACATTCTACTAATGATATAGATATTCATTGCGCTGATTTTTATAAAATTAATTTTGAAGAAAAGTTTGATGTTGTTAGTTATTTAGACGGATTTGGTGTAGGATCAGATGATGAGCAATTGATTCTATTAAAACGGATTAAAAACTGGATGAAGGATGATGGATGTGCACTTATTGATATTTATTAACCACTTTATTGGAAAAAGGTAAGTGGACAAGAAATGACCTTAAGTGCAGCTATGCGAAAATACGAATATGATAGTATAAATGAAAGAATGTTAGATCATTGGTGGCATCCTAATAATCAAAATGATATAGTTACACAGTCTTTACGTTGTTATACGGTAGATGAGATTAGCAATCTATGTGCTGAAGCTGGATTAAGTATTGTAGGGTTCTTCCCAGGCGGAGCATATGATTTTGAAAAACGAAAATATAAAGAATTAGCAACTTTAAATGAATGTTTGGCGTACCGAATTAAAATAAAGAAGAGTAGAGATTAATCTCTACTCTTCTTTGTTTTAGAAAATTCTTACTAAAACTATTGACTTTATAAATGGATTTTTAATACAATTGTATTTCGACTGAAAAATTAGAACGGACAGGAGGGAATCATCAAATGAACAACATTTTTGAAGAAGAGTTACAAAGGATGAAAGATACATTACGTACGATGGATGATCAATTAGAACAGCTCGAAAACATTCCGGTTTATTATGGAGATGATTTTAAAGAACAAATTCTAGAAAGTATGAGAGAATCTAATAGGCAAAATTTACGTATCGGTGTACAAGAACCGTACTTTGGAAGATTAGATTTTCAAGAGGATGGCAAGGAAGATGTTATGCCGATCTACATCGGTAAAGTAGGTGTTTCACATAAAGACACAATGAAACCAATTGTAATAGATTGGCGGGCACCTGTTGCAAGTATGTTTTATTCATTTACCGGTGGAGATGAATTAGCATTTTATCAATCGCCAGACGGATTAGTAGAAGGTGATGTGTATTTAAAGCGAAACATCTCTATTCGAAAAAGAGAACTAGAACGTGTTGTTGATACATATGTAAAAGGAAATGAAGATGTCTCACATGCCGATGATTTTCTTCTATATCGATTAGGTGAGAATAAAGATAATAAACTAAAGGATATTGTTTCGACAATACAATCGGAGCAAAACGATATTATTCGTGCGGAAAGAAACTTACCATTATTAATTCAAGGGGTTGCAGGAAGCGGAAAAACAACGATCGCTTTACATCGCCTTGCTTTTTTAATTTATGAATATCGTGAACAATTAGAAGCTGAGAGAATGATTGTATTCGCTCCGAATAGTCTGTTTTTAGACTATATTTCGAGTGTGCTTCCTGAATTAGGTGTAGGGAATATTAGTCAAACAACATTTCCAGATTGGGCATTACGTACGTTAGATGATTCTGTGAAACTAAAGCAAACAGAAGAAAAGTTGAAAGAAGCCTTTTCTATTAATCGTGATGAAGAAAAGGTTATGCTCGGTAAATTGAAAGGCACGCTGGAATTTAAGTCCTTTATTGAAGAGAGAATGGTTCAATTTGAAAAAGAATTAATACCAACAAGTGATTTTGAGGCATGGGACAAAGCTATTATTCCAGTAGAAGACATAAAAAAATGGATGCAAGTTGAATATAAACATTATCCATTAAAGAAAAGAAGAGAAAGATTAGTCGGCCGAATGAAGCGCTGGATTGAAATTGAACTGAAAAAGTATGGAGAAACAAACGAGAAGAAATTATTAAAAAAAGAAGCGACAAAGAGATTGAACACATATATGAAGTTTTGGCCGAAAATGAGCCCACTTTCACTTTATAGTTCAATATTGAAAAGTAAAGAAATACTCGAAGTATTGCCTGAAGAACTTGTGAAAGAAACTGAAAAGAGTTGTCGTAAAAAAGAAGTGTATGTAGAAGATTTACCAGCTTTAATTTACTTACATCACCGCATAACAGGTATTGAAATCGGACAGAAATTCCATCACGTCGTTATTGATGAAGCGCAAGATTTCTCACCATTCCAAGTGTATGTATTAAAAGAAATTACACTAGGTAATTCTTTCACCATATTAGGTGATTTATCTCAAGCAATTTATGATTATCAA
The DNA here is from genome assembly GCF_002209985.1 of Bacillus sp. K2I17. NCBI lineage: Bacteria > Bacillati > Bacillota > Bacilli > Caryophanales > Bacillaceae > Bacillus > Bacillus sp. K2I17. Next base: position 68,171 of record NZ_NJGF01000008.1, on the reverse strand, counting down.
GGGATTGAAGATTGGGGTGCTTTTAAGGAAGTATTCCAAGAAACAGGTTATTATGAACTGACGAGAAGTTATCGTTCTACAAAAGAAATTATAGAATTTGCGAACGAAATAATTAAAAACGCAGAGATTCCAGTTGGGCTCGCAACACCAGTTTTTCGCAGTGGTGAAAATGTTAAGGTAATCCATGCAGAAGATCAATTTAATGAGATTATGAAGACGTTAAAACATCTACAAAACGAAGATGTGAAAACAATTGCGGTAATAGGAAGAACAGAAGATGAATGTCGCGATATATATGAGAAATTAACAAAAGCAGGATTGGCCGTAAACGTCATTGAAGCAGATCAAAGTAAATATGAAGGTGGTATTTCAGTAGTACCTGTATACTTGGCAAAAGGGCTAGAATTTGATGCGGTTCTATTAATCGATGTTGATGAAGAACATTATAAAAATATGAAACATGATGCGAAGTTACTATATGTCGGATGTACAAGGTCACTTCATGATTTATGGATTTTCCATAGCGGGGAAGCATCGCCTTTAATTAAAGGAATAAAATAAATATGAAAAACAAGAGGCGTTTCTAGTAACAAAAAGAAGAACCTCTTGTTTTTCTATATAAAGACATGGAGAGAAAATAACAATGATCACAAAAGTAATAACAAAAAGAAATTGGGAAATCGCAAAGATAAATGGAGAAATTAATGAAACTTCACTAAAAGAAGAAGGATTTATTCATTGTTCATTTTTAAAACAAGCTTTAGAAGTTGCTGAAAAACATTTTAGTCATGAAGAAGATGTTTTATTACTGACAATTGATCGATCCTTAATAAAAGCAGAAATAAAATATGAACTTGCTTCTAACGGTCAAGAATATCCGCATGTATATGGAGTAATTCATATTGAATCAGTTGTAAATGTTACCCCATTTATTAAAGAAAAAGGAGAGTTTATATTACAAGAGGTACAAAATTAAAATTGTTATAAGCATTTAAATTAGCCAGAAAAGCACAAAATATATAGTTTGTGCTTTTTTATTTTCTATTTTTTGTAAATACGTATTGTTTTTATCACATTAATACTGTACGATACATAGTATAAAACACATACTGTATGACATATAGTAATGAAAATGAGGTGAGTGAATGGATGCTTTATTAAATTCGTTAATTACTGAACTAAGAAGAGGTACATTAACATTAGCGGTTTTAAGCCAGTTAAGAACACCGCAGTATGGGTATTCACTTGTCCAATTATTGGAGCAATCAGGGATTACAATCGATCAAAGTACGTTATATCCACTACTTCGCCGATTAGAAAAGCAGGAGCTAGTGACGAGTAGTTGGGATAAAACGGAGAGTAGACCGCGTAAGTATTATATTTTAAGTGAATACGGATTAGAGATATTTTTGCAGTTGAAAAAGGAATGGATAAAGGATTCGAAAGAACTTTATAAATTATTAAAGGAGGAGGACAAGAATGAATTTGATTGATATTTACGTCGAGGAAGTAGCGAAGAGATTACCTGAAAAAAATCGTGAAGATATTATTCTTGAACTACGGTCAACAATCGAGGATATGTTACCTGATGATTATAATGAAGATGATGAAAAAAGAGTTCTTGAAAAATTGGGGAGTCCAGTTTCATTGGCAAATGGGTACTTAGATAGGACGATGTATTTAATTGGACCACGTTATTTTGATGTATATACGACATTATTAAAAATGATCATACCGATTGCAGCTGTTATCGCACTCATTGCAATGGTTGCAGAAAATTTTGTAGGATATGATGGTGAGCAAGCGGTATTAAATGTTATTTTAAATCTGATAGGTAAAGGAATTGGGGAAATTATCGAAGTAGGCCTCCATGTATTTTTCTGGTTGACACTTGTATTTGCAATTTTAGAAAGAACAGATAAAGACAAAGGTACTCAACCGTTGACGACAAGTTTAAAAAAGTGGACGCCTGATGATTTGAAAAATACTTCGTATATTCCAAAGAAAAAGTCGATCTCAAAGTTCGAAGTATTTGGGGGGTTGATGTGGACGGCAATATGGGCAACACTTTATTTTTATGCGAACCATCTTGTAGGTGTATATCATGGTACAGAAAGCGGATTGAAGTTTGTCGCGGCAACTTTTAATCAAGAGGTGTTACTTCAGTATTGGCCAATCGTTGTAATTGTGATTGTGTTTGAAATAGGTATATCTCTTTATAAGTTAGTACAAGGACAATGGACGAAAAAGCTGGCAATCGGGAATGCTATTCTTCAAATAGTTGGAACAATAGTATTCATTGTAATTATAGTAAATCCGCACTTATTTAATGAAGGATTTATTACGTATGTGGCAAATGTGTTTACTACTTCTCCAGAGGAAGTTAAAAAGTGGTTAATTGGTGGAGGTATTATCATTTACATTTTGTCTGCTGCGTTAAATATATTTGATGGTTTCCGAAAAGCTCGTATTCGTATATAGGAGTGAAATTAGAGGAAAGGAAGAAAGTGATGATAAGGGAAGCAAGGAAACAAGATGTCACATACATTTTAGATATTTATAATGATGCTATATTGAATACAACAGCCGTCTATACGTATAAACCTGTAACCCTTGAAAATAGAATAGATTGGTATGAACAAAAAAAGGCTAACGGCTATCCGATTTTAGTATGTGAATTAGATAATAAAATAGTAGGATTTGCGACATTTGGCCCGTTTAGAGCTTGGCCTGCCTATAAATATTCAATTGAGCATTCTGTGTACGTTCATAAGGAATATAGAAAAAATGGGATAGGAACTTCATTAATGCAAGCATTGATCACAGTTGCAAAAGAAAGGGAATATATGACCTTAATTTCTGGAATTGATGCAGAAAATGAGAAAAGCATTGCCTTACATGAAAACTATGGATTTGTTCATGCGGGGACAATTAAGAAGGCTGGTTATAAGTTTAATAGGTGGTTAGATTTAGCTTTTTATCAATTGAAGCTTAATGGTCCTAAAAAGCCTACGGAAGAGTAAATGTTTGCGTTATGCGAATTATGTATTTTAGAAAGGTAGCATGGGGAAATTTCATGCTATCTTTTTTATTGTATGCATAAATATCATGTAACAAAAAAGGTTTTTAATATTCTATATCGAAATTTAAGAATGTGATAAAACAATATAAAAAGAGGTATGAAAATTGAAACGAAACTTAAAAACTTCAACAATCATCATATTAATTTTAACGATTATCGCTATTGAAGTTGGAATTGCGATTTATGATCATAATCTGTCATTAGATACGATTTACTTTGCAGCAATCCTCATTTGTATAGTATTGCTTTTTGGCACACGTATTTCTAAAGAGAAAGAAAGTACATCGAAACAGAGAGGAAGCAAAACAGCTCTTATATTTTGGCCATCTATTTTATTGTCTATCGCTAGTTTTGCAATTATAAGTTATATAAGAATAGGCTATGTTTCAGTGCCAGGGATAATTGGTTTTTCATGCTTTGTTACTTATGGTGGATTCGTGTTTATTACTATTTTAAAGAGAAAAAGTAAAAATTAAAGATAGCTTACTAAGTTGAAATGGAGAAATATATGAAACACATAGAGAATGGTACTCGCACTGAAGGAGAGTACATAAAAAATAAAGTAATTCAATATAACATGTCGATTTTAAGGGATGAAGCAAAACAGCCGATGGAGCAAGTAAGTTTTGTAGTAAAAGATGAGGATGGAAAAATATTTGGTGGGGTAACAGGAACGATGTATTTTTATCATCTTCATATAGATTTTTTATGGGTTGATGAAACAGTTCGTCATGATGGTTATGGCAGTCAACTGTTACATAAAATCGAAGACATCGCGAAGGAAAAAGGGTGTAGATTAATATTATTAGATTCATTTAGTTTTCAAGCGCCAGATTTTTATAACAAGCACGGCTACCGAGAATATGGTGTTGTTGAAGATCATCCTAAAGGACATAGCCAACACTTTTTAGAGAAGCGGCTATAGTAATAGTATTCGTGCTCTAGAAGAAAAATTGATTTTAAAAGCATCACCAAACAAGGTGATGCTATTTTTAATTTATAGCAACTACTCAAGCTGATGTAATTATGAGAACAAATAGTACGATTCGTATAACTATGATTTTCTTTTTTATTGGAAATGAGTTACTGTTTTTGTAGAAGACACTTGTAGTATAGGTTTTTCTAACAAATGTTGTTGAATTTTTAAGAGCAGAAGAGCAATAAGACGAGCTCTGAATATAATACTAATAAAGGAGGTGTTAAGCAATGGGTTATATTGTAGATATTTCGAAATGGAACGGTAACATTAACTGGGATGTAGCAGCTCCACAACTAGATTTCGTAATCGCTAGGGTACAAGATGGTTCGAATTACGTAGACCCTTTATATAAAAATTACGCTCAAGCATTGAAAATAAGAAATATTCCTTTCGGTAATTATGCATTTTGCCGATTTATTTCAATTGCTGATGCGAAGAAGGAAGCGCAAGATTTTTGGAATCGCGGTGATAAGAGCGCTACAGTTTGGGCGGCTGATGTAGAAGTGAAGACAATGGATGACATTAGAGCAGGTACACAAGCTTTTATCGATGAATTACGCCGACTAGGTGCTAAAAAAGTTGGTTTATATGTTGGCCATCATGTATATGAGCCTTTCGGAATAGCGAACGTAAAAAGTGATTTTGTATGGATTCCTCGATATGGCGGCAATAAACCAGCATATCCTTGTGATATTTGGCAATACACGGAGACAGGTAATGTACCAGGTATTGGCAAATGTGATTTAAATCAATTAATAGGTAATAAACCACTTTCCTGGTTTACTGAATCAGTACCGAAACAAGAAAATATACAAGGACAAGTTTCTAAACAAAATATCATTCAATCTGGAGCCTTTTCACCTGATGAAACTCCAGATGTTATGGGAGCGTTAACTTCTTTAAAAATGACTGCTACCTTCATTTTACAATCGGATGGTTTAACGTATTTTGTTACTGAACCAACTAGTGATACGCAATTAAATGCTATGAAAGGCTGGCTTGATCGAAAAGGTTGGTGGTATGAAGTTAAATAATAAAAATTTACTAGTTACTATTTGAATAGCAAAAAAGAGCCCTCCAACAGGATGGCTCTTTTTTTGCTATTCAAATAGCTTATTCATTAAATCTTGGATTTCACGTCTTCTTTTATCTGTTTCGTCTTTATCAATTGTATACGTATCATCCTCGATTATAAGAATATCACCTTCTTTTGCAGTAGAAGGGAGTTTGGATTTAGGTACATCAATTGTTACGTTATTCAATTCAATAATTGCTAGTTCGCCTTCAAAACGGTCAATAATACCTCTTTTCATAATTATCTCTCCGTTCTTACAGAAATGTTAGAGCCATCACTATTTATAATTACAGTTCCATTTAAATCAGTTCTATATACATTAACAGACATTGAATGTAACTTTGCTAAAGTTTCCTGTGTAGGATGGCCATAACGGTTACCTGCACCTGCACTAATTACAGCGATACTTGGTTTCACTGCATCTAAAAATGGCTGAGAAGAAGATGTCTTACTTCCATGATGACCAGGTTTTAATACGTCAGATTTTAGGTTAGAACCATGTGCTAGAACCATATCTTTTTCACTTTTAGATTCAGCATCACCAGTAAATAAGAAAGATTTGCTACCGTGTGTTACTTTTAATACCGCACTCCACTCATTTAGATCGTTATCGTATTCTTTCACGGGAGCTAAAAATTGTGAGTTTAAACCGTTGATTGGTAAAGTTACTCCAGAATTCGCTTCTTTAATTGTTAATCCTTTGTTAGCTACAGCAGTTAGGAAGTCTTTGAACGTTTGTGTCGTATGACTTACTTTAGGGGCGTAAATGTTTTTTACATTCATAGCATAAAGCACTTCATCTAATCCGCCTACATGATCAGCATCAGGATGAGTGGCAATCATATAATCAATAGTTTGGAATCCTAATCCTTTTAAATAATTCGCTACTACTTTACCTTTGCCATTGTTACCAGCGTCAATAAGGATCGTTTCTCCACTTGGAGATTTAATAAAAGTAGCATCACCTTGTCCGACATCAATATAATGTACCTCTAAGTTACCTTTAGGCTTAGGAAGAGCTGGACGGAAATTTGGTTCTAATACACGAGCCAAAAATGCAGCGAATTGCTCACGAGTTACTTTTACACCTGGACCAAATGTACCATCAGGCAATCCAGTAGTAATATTATTTTGTGCTAAAATTTTGACATAATTGTAACCCCAGTGATTAGATGGAACATCAGGGAAATTGACGTCTGCACCTGTAGGCTTCAAATTAAAAGTTTTAACTAAAACTACTGCCATTTCTGCACGAGTTAATGAGCGGTCAGGGAAATAGTTTGTTTCACGTTGTACAATGTTATTATGTGCTAACTTATGTACAGAATCATAGTAATAGATACCTTTGGCTACATCGGAAAAAATATGATTATAGCTAGATGGTTTTTCTAATTTTAAGGATAAATCTAGCATTAAGGCCATTTGTCCACGAGTTACATCATCACTCGGTTTAAAAGTTCCTTCTGGCGTACCTTTAATGATACCTTTATCCGATAAATAGTTAATTTCTTTAATTGCCCAATGATTAGATTGGACATCAGGGAAAGATTTAGCACTTGTAAAATTAGGGATGAATAATGATAAAATTATGACAAATGCTGTTAGTAATAAACTAAACTTTTTCAAAAAATCGCCTCACTTTGTATATTTTTTACCTAATTAACTTTACCATTTATTGCAAGAAATTCAAGTTTTAATAGTTAAAAATAATATGAGAAATGCTTTTGGTATTATATTCATTAGTTTTCTCTTATTCTGTATATTTGATATACGTAATATGAAAGGATGAGAGTAACGATTGCAATTGTAAAATTGATATTATAAATTTATTTTATGAAGTTTTTTTGTAACAGGTTGGATTCTATAGTTTTATATTGAAAGAAGTAAAGTAAGACAAAATAAATATAATGAGTAATTTGATGGGAGAAAGAAAATGTACACGTATAAATTGCAACATGAACAACCAATCTGCGTAGGCAAAATAAAAAAACTTTATGACTCTGTCGGTTGGTGGCCAGAAAGAAAAGAAATTGATATTCAAAAAATGTTAAAGCATAGTATAGCAATTGGAGTATGGGAAGAAAATGAATTAATCGGATTTGCTAGAGTTGTTTCTGATGGTGTTTTTCGAGCGTACATAGAAGATGTTGTTGTGCATGAGATTGTAAGAAATAAAGGGATTGGGGAGAAGATGCTTACAATGTTACTTCAAGAAATATCTCATGTTCATATTGTTAGTCTATTTTGTGGAGAGAAGTTAATAAAGTTTTATGGTGAACACCAATTTCAAGCGACGAAACAAATTGTAATGCATCGTAATCAAATAGTGAAAGAATAAGAGGTGCAAAGGAAAATGAATGCAACAAGAACATATTGTTTATCAAAAAGAAAAGCGACTGAAGATTCTCCTGATGGTTGGAATGCAACATGTATGAGGCTTAATAATAAAATATTTGCGATAATAAACCATGAAGAAGGAGAAAAAGCTGCGATTACATTAAAATGTGATCCAGAACTTGCATTAAGATTAAGAGAAGAGTATCCAGAAGCAATCATTCCCGGGTATCATATGAATAAAAAACATTGGAATACAGTGTATATACATAAAGATGTAGAGCAAGAGCAAATTAATAAGATGATTGATTGGTCATATGATTTAGTTCTACAATCATTTTCAAAGAAAAAGCAGCAAGAGTTATTAGATTAATATGTATAAGGGGTGGAAGTAATGAAAGACACGATCAAAGATACATATGATAAATTAGCGATTACATATAAAGAAAATCTAGACTTGGCAAATCCATATAACAGTTATTATGAAAGACCAGCGATGATGGAGATGATTCCAAAGAATTTAGAAGGGAAGAGTATATTAGATGCTGGATGTGCAGCTGGATGGTATACTACTCAATTTGTAGAAAGGGGAGCAAATGTTACTGCAATTGACGTAAGTTCTGAAATGGTAAAAGCTGCAAAGGAAAGTACGGGTAATAAAGCAACGTTTCTTTGTCATGATTTGCAAGAAGTATTACCATCTGAAGATAATACTTTTGATGTTATTGTAAGTTCGTTAACGCTTCATTACTTAGAAAATTGGGATAAAGTATTTCAGGAGTTTCATCGAGTATTGAAGCCAGGTGGCGAATTTATATACTCCATTCATCATCCTTTTATGGATTTTACAAAGTTTACTAGTGAAAATTATTTCGAAAAACAATTATTAGTAGATACTTGGGTTAAACCAAATATTACAATAGAAGTTAGCTTTTTTAGAAGATCACTCCAAGACATAATTAATGAAACAACAAATTATTTTGTGTTAGATAAAATGGTGGAACCGAGGCCGGTTGAAAAAATGAGAGAAGTAAATGAAACATCATATCATTATCTAAATACAAATCCACATTTTCTTATTATGAAAGCCATTAAAAAATAGGTAGTAAAATAATTATATTTTACTACCTATTTACAGTTTTTAATTACATATTAGGAGATTTTGAGATGAATAAGAAACGAAATAGATTATTATATGCGCTATTTACTATAGTTATAATTATTTTAGGTCTTAGCTCAAGAAAGTTAGCTTTTGCGTTACCTCATCTATTAAACGCGTACTTAGGCGATGCTTTATGGGCACTCATGATTTTTACAGGGCTCGGTTTTTTATTTCCTAAAATAGAAACGAAGAAATTGGCTTTTATAAGTTTACTGTTTTGCTACGGGATTGAAGTAAGCCAATTGTATCATGCTGAATGGATAGATAGCATTCGTGCAACGACTTTAGGTGGCCTCGTATTAGGTTACGGATTTTTGTGGAGTGATTTAGTTGCTTATACAATTGGTGTTGGGATTGGAATGTTTTGTGAGTTTATGTTACAGAAGAAATAATAGATTTAAAAAGGGGTATGTATGAAAAAAATAATATTAATAGGTTCTGGTGGTTCAGGAAAATCTACATTAGCAAGGCAGTTAGGTAATAAATTAAATATTAAAGTACATCATCTTGATGCGTTATTTTGGAAACCGAATTGGGAAGGTGTACCGAAAGAGGAGCAAAGAAAGGTTCAAAATGAATTAGTTAAAGAAGATGAGTGGATTATTGATGGGAATTATGGCGGGACAATGGACATAAGAATTAACGCTGCTGATACAATTATCTTTCTTGATATTCATAGAACAATATGTGTTTATCGTGCTTTTAAAAGGGTTGTTCAATATCGGAATAAAACAAGACCGGATATGGGTGCTGGATGTGAAGAAAGGTTTGATTTGCAATTTTTTAAATGGATATGGCAATATCCTAAAACGAAACGACCCTCAATTTTAAAAAGGCTAAATCAATTGAGTAAGGAAAAAGAGGTTATTATTTTAAAATCTTCAAATGAAGTAAGACTATTTTTAGAGAAATACGATACCATAGATAGTTAGACTATAAAAGGAAGTAACATGGGGGGATAGGATTGAATAGATTCATTAGCCCGGTTGATTCTAATATGGTGAAAATTCCAGCAGGAAAAGTAGAATTAAGAGATGATCGAATAAAAAAACAATGGCAAGTTCAAGTTAAACCGTTTCTTCTTGCAAAGTATGTTGTAACAGTGGAATTATATTATGCTATTATGAATCGTGCACTAAATGGTAATGAAAATAGTAACAAACCAGTTGTAAATATTTCATGGAATGATGCCATTATATTTTGTAATTTACTTTCAAAAAAAGCGGGATTAAAAGAATGTTATTCTATTAATGATGGTGGTCAAATTGTTAGTTGTAATTTAGATTCAAATGGGTACCGATTACCTTTTGAAGCAGAGTGGCAATATGCGTGTAAGGCAGGAACTACCGGATACATATATGGAGAACTGAAAGAGATTGCTTGGTACAATGAAAATTCTAGTGGACATATTCATGAGGTCGGAAAAAAAGAACCGAATGCATGGGGACTTTACGATATGTTAGGAAACGTTTGGGAATGGTGCTATGATTTATATGATGAACAAGTGTACGGATCATACCGAATTTTCCGCGGCGGTAGCTGGGCTGAAGCAGCTAGAGGTTGCGGTGCGACTTGTCGTCGCCGTAGCCATCCTACATTTCATATAGATGACCTTGGATTTAGGCTTGCTAGGTCCATTTAGAAGAATAAGACAAAATACCTGTAATACTAATGACAACATAGAAAAGATTTTAATGAAGGAGTGTTTTAAGTGGCACGTGTTTTATTCATTAATACTGGATCAGAAGGACATATAAATCCTACATTGCAAGTTGTAGAAGAATTAGTCTCACGCGGGGAAGAGGTAGTTTATTTTTCAATAGAATCTTTTAGAGAGCGTATTGAGAAGACGGGTGCTACTGTACGAACAATTGACGATCAAAAATTTATAAATGCTTTTCTTTCCGGTGGTCGAAATTATTTACCAGAGAGAATAAATGGTCTTTTACATACGGCAGATGTTATTATACCAAATGTTCTTGAACAAATTGAAGGGGAACAGTTTGATTACATCATTCATGATTCAATGTTTGGCTGTGGCCGTTTAATTGCTCAAATTCTAAATCTTCCAGCAATAAATTCTTGTACATCTTTTGCACAGAATGAAAAATCATTTGAACAAATGTTGGATTACTTGTCTAAAAGTATCCCAATGGAAGTTCAGGATAGGATACATAATGATTTTGAAAGATTAACTAAGGGGATTGCGGAAAAATATAATGTTGAAATAAACTCACCATATGAAGTTTTCTGTAATGCAGCGCCACTTACTATTGTGTATACAATAAAAGAGTTCCAACCTTTTGGAGATATGTTTAATGAAACATTTAAATTTGTAGGTCCATCCATCCCTGCACAAGTAAAAGATGAAGAGTTTGATTTTACTACAATTGAAGAAAAAAGCCCGATTTACATTTCACTAGGCACTGTTTTTAATGAATCGCTTGATTTTTATAAACTTTGTATGAAGGCGTTCGAGAATAGTGATCATACTATTGTTATGTCTATTGGTAATAAAACAAAAATAAGTGATTTAGGTAACATTCCTAAAAACTTCATTGTAAAAAACTATGTACCACAAACTAAACTACTTGCATATACAAAGTTGTTTATTACACATGGCGGAATGAACAGTACACATGAAGGATTAAATAACGGGATTCCACTCATTGTAATTCCGCAAAGTGCAGATCAGCCAGTAATCGCAAAGCAAGTAGAGAATCTAGGAGCTGGGATTAAGTTATCTATAAATGAATTAACTGTGGAACAACTACGTGAAAGTGTAGAATTTGTATTAAATAATCCATCATATAAAGAAGCTGCATTGAATTTGAAGGAGTCTTTCCGAAAATCTGGTGGCTATAAGAAAGCTGCTGATGAGATTTTTACATTTATAGGTCAGTAATAAATGTAAGATTATACATGAGAAGAGTGTCTATATGAAATGGTATAGACACTCTTCTTTTATATGAAGCGGAGAATTCGTTGTTTTGAAAGGTTAAATATTCTGTTTTATAAATTCGGACCATAGTTTTACGTGTTACTAATGCTTTCATCATTTCTGCACAACTTCTGCACATACTTTGATGATTTTTATGTCATGATATATTCATCAAGTGAAATATTTCACAAGAAATGAAATATATTTTCACTGCGGTGTATGCATAATTAACACATACATCGATACAAAATTGTCTCTTGTTATTCTTTTACATCGAAGCCCACATTACACTACAAAGTATAACAAGAAGGGGACAGGAACATGAATAATCGATTATTAAAACAACTACAAAACATGAAAATGAACAAAAAAAGTCTAGGAGCTGTTGCATTAACAGCTGGAATTATTGGCACGACACTTATTCCTCAAAACGCATACGCGCACGGTTTTGTTGAAAAGCCTAGCAGCCGATCTGCTTTATGTAGTCCAACCTATGGTGCACTAAATGCAAACTGTGGAAGTGTTATGTATGAACCACAAAGTTTGGAAGCTCCAAAAGGGTTCCCGCAAGCTGGCCCAGTTGATGGCCAAATCGCTTCTGCAGGTGGTAAATTTGGTGGTGTTTTAGATCAACAAACAGCTGATCGTTGGTTTAAAAATACAATCACAGGCGGGGAAAATACTTTTACTTGGAAATATACAGCGCCTCACTTAACAAGTAAATGGCATTACTATATTACAAAAAAAGAATGGAACCCAAATAAAGCGCTCACAAGAGCAGATTTAGAACCAATTGGAACTGTACAACATGATGGTTCTGCAGCCTCAAATCATTTAACTCACAAAATCAATGTGCCTACTGATCGTAGTGGATATCATGTGATTTTAGCAGTATGGGATGTAGCTGATACAGCAAATGCATTTTATAATGTAATTGATGTTAATCTTATTAATGATGTGAAACCGGACATAGAAGCTCCAAGTAGTCCAAATGGAATTCAGACACAAAACGTAACAGCGAATAGTATAGAACTAACGTGGAACGCTTCTACGGATAATGTAGGGGTAAAAGGGTATCAAATCTTCCGTAACGGAGAGATGATTGATACAGTACCAGGAACTCATTTTATTGATAAAAAATTACAACCAAGTACAGAATACTCTTATACTGTAAAAGCAATTGACTCAGCTGGAAATGTATCGAAAGAAAGTGCAGCGCTTACAGTAAAAACAACAGTTGAGGCGCCTGATACAGAAGTACCAACACAACCAAAAGGATTACATAGTATGGGAACGACAGCGTCAAGTGTGGATCTAATGTGGAGTCCCTCTGACGATAATATTGGTGTAGACCATTACGATATTTATAGAGAAACAGAAGGATCATTGAAAAAAATTGCAACATCTAATACGACTTCTTATATGGATAAAAATTTACTTCCTAATACTACTTATAAATATGTAGTGAAAGCTGTTGATGTAGCTGGAAATGAATCTGTACAGAGTGATATATTCACAATTACTACAAAAACTGAAAGCGCTTCATATGAAGAGTGGAATGCAAAGAAAGCATATGAAAAGGGAGATAGAGTTCTACACGAGGGAAAAGTATATGAAGCTGTCCAGAGTTATCAAGGAAATGGGGATCCAAACTGGATTTATGCCTTATCATTATGGAAAACAGTGTAAGCTTTACCTAGATATGAACTAAGAGATGATGGGCTTTGATGCAAAAGAAAATCTTGAGAATTCACTTTTCTATTTATAAAAAAGGGTAGTATATAAATTCATATACTACCCTTTTTATTATGATAGTACTTTCGTCATAATAACGTGCGGAATACCATCTTCAATAAATACATCAGAAGAAGTTTGATAATCTAATTTTTTATAAAATCCTTCAGCTTGTGTTTGACCGTGTAGTTTTACTTTTGTAGCTTCTTTGTCACGAGCAATTTCTTCTAGCGCTTTGATTATTACTTTTCCTAATCCGTATTTACGATAGTCTTTTAAAATACAGATGCGTTCTAATTTTCCTGCACCGTCAACAAATCGTATACGACCTGTACCTACAGGAAGATCGTTATAATAAACTAAAATATGTTTGCATTTCTCACCAATTTTATCGAATGTATCGAATTCATCTTCAAGAGGGACATTTTGTTCTTTTACAAATACTTCTTTTCGAATATGAAAGGCAGTTTCTAAATCTGTAAGTTCTGTTATGATTTTGGAGTGCAAATTGTTCAGCCCTTTCTAGAGTGATGTTCTTTTGTTTTCATAGTATATCATACTTCAACATTATTTTATTTTTTGTGCTTGAACAATAAAAAAGATGGAAGTTAAATTTTTCATAAAATAAATGATTTTGAGTTTCTGACGTCAAAAAGAATATATTATGAACTAACGCCTGCAATCAATATGGAAAAGGAGAGGCTGTATAATGTCATTATTAATAACTACATTATTTCTTATTTTCCTTTCTAATTTCATTATTCATATTCTGTTAAAAAGCAAAATAAATAAAATTACCCTCAATTTTGTTAGTGGTGTAGTAATGTTACCTGGTATACCTATATTTTGGTTCATTATATATAGCCGTAAAACAACATCTAATGATTTTTACTTTCCGTTAATTGTTACAGTAATTTTTATTATAATGTTTGTAATTCATACAATTAGATTCGTTACTAATGACATGAAAAAAGGATGAGGAAGCACCTCATCCTTTTTAACTACACGGAATAAAGCGGATTTATAATTCCTCTATTCCGTTTTCAGTTCCAATAATCGCCTTGCTAGTCATATTAACAAACAACCCTGTTTCAACTACACCTGTAATCATTTTTAATTGAGTGTGTAAATTGGCTGGATTAGATATGTTATGAGGGAATATACAATCGATAATCATGTTTTTGTTATCGGTAATAAACGTTTCGTTATTTTTTAAACGTAACGTTGTTTGACAACCTAAAGATTGAATTTTCCTTTCGGTTTGTTTCCATGAAAAAGGTATAATTTCAACAGGCACTGGGAAAGTACCTAAATGTGTTACAAGTTTCGATTCGTCAGCAATAATAATTAGTGCTTTGGAGGAAGTGGCAACAATTTTCTCGCGAAGTAATGCGCCACCACCACCTTTTATAAGTTGTAAATTAGCATCAATTTCATCCGCTCCATCAATTGTAAGATCAAGGCTTTGTACGTCGTTTAACGAAATTAGAGAGATATTTAGTTGTTTAGCTAATACTTCCGTTTCTTTTGACGTTGGTACAGCTTGAAATGCTAAGCCTTCTTTTACACGCTCACCTAATTTTTGTATCGTCCAATATACAGTAGAACCTGTGCCAAGTCCAACTTTCATCCCATATTTTACAAAGTTTGCAGCATATTCACCAGCGAGCTGTTTTAAATTCAGCATATTATTCTGCTGGACGTGGGCCTGCATCTAGACCTGAATTTTCCACTGTAAGTATAGGACGAACGACTATATCTTTATGTACGTGCATTTGGCATGATAAACGTAAGTGATCTTCAATTCCTTTTTCCGTAATTGCATTTTTTTCATTAGAACTTGCTTCACAAAACTCACCTGCTATAATTTCTACTCTACAAGTTGTGCAGCGTGCTTTCCCACCGCAGCGATGGAGAATGTGTACACCGTTATCTTCGATCGCTAATACTAACTTTGTGCCTTCTTTTACATCAAAAGTTCCCGCACCTTCAATTGTTAATTTTGGCAAATTTGTTCCTCCTCACGTAAAATTGTACATAACATATTTATGACCGCGAATTATTGAACATAAACATAATTTTTTTATATGCCCCGTAACTTTTTTATTTGTTTAATCGTTAATTAAGTAAGCGCTGAAAAGGAGTGGTTATTTTGTGCACAAAAGTAACTCATATTTTAAAGAATCATATCGATATGAATCATTCAAATATAAACTTTTTAATTGAGCAATATGGAGAATTGAAAAGGTACTGTACATTTTTAACGAAAAACAAATGGGACGGCGAAGATCTTGCTCAAGAAACAGTTTGTAAAGTTCTTCAAAAATATAGTAATAAAGATATTTGTATGACGCTTGTATATAAAATAGCTAGAAATCGCTGGATAGACCAGATGAAATCAAAATCAGTCCATGAAAAAATAAAGGAACAAATTATTTTTGATGCCCCACAAGAGAACATTGCAGATTTGCATGAAATGGTAGGGAAAGTATTATCGTCATTAAATGTACAACAATCCACAATTTTATTATTAAAAGATGTTTTTCAATATAGTATCGCTGATATTGCTAAAGTATGTTCCGTATCAGAAGGTGCAGTAAAAGCCTCTTTATTTCGGAGTAGAAATAGGCTGAAAACTGTAAGCGAAGAAGGGATAGAGATTGTCGAATTCACAGATGATATTGAAGTTGTAGTAACGTCTATTCGTGAGGAGAGACCAGAATTATTAACGAAACTCCTTCCGACAATAGATTTTACTAAGTTACCATCTATACAGCCAGTCTTATTGTTTTATGCGAAAAACCCTTTTTCCTACAGTTGTATGCTTTGCGTTGCATAACAATTATTGGAGGGATTTAAAATGAATGCAATTCCATATGTAGTAGAACAAACGAAATTAGGAGAACGTTCCTATGATATATATTCAAGGTTATTAAAAGATCGTATTATTATTATCGGTTCAGAAATAAATGATCAAGTAGCGAGTAGTGTCGTAGCTCAATTATTATTTTTAGAAGCGGAAGATGCAGAGAAAGATATATATTTATACATCAATAGCCCAGGTGGTTCAACAACAGCGGGTTTTGCCATATTAGATACGATAAATCTCATTAAACCAGATGTACAAACGCTATGCATGGGATTTGCAGCATCATTTGGTGCATTGTTATTATTATCAGGTGCAAAAGGAAAACGGTTTGCGCTCCCTAACAGTGAAATTATGATTCATCAGCCACTTGGTGGTGCGCAAGGCCAGGCAACAGAAATTGAAATAACAGCGAAAAGAATACTAAAGTTAAAGCGTGATATTAATAAAATGATTGCAGAAAAAACGGGGCAATCGATTGAAAGAGTAGCACATGATACAGAAAGAGATTATTTTATGACTGCTGAAGAAGCGAAAGAATATGGGATTGTAGATGATGTTGTTACGAAAAAATAAGATAAAACAGGCTAGAGGAATAGCATATCCTCTAGCCTGTTTTATTAATCTTTTACCCATTCATCAACTAGCGCTTGATTCTTTTCAATCCATTTGCGCGCCGCTTCTTCAGGGTCTTTCGTTTTATTTAACATGACCATTAATGTACCAAGTTGTTCATCGTTCATTTTCCATTTGTCAAAGTATTTCACGATATCTGGATAATCTTTTTCGAAACCTTTACGAACAGAGTAATAAATATCATCTTTTTCACCATATACTTTCTTAGGGTCTTTTAAATATTTTAAGTCAAATTCTGAAAAGCCCCAATGCGGATTCCAAAGCGTAACAGCGATTGGTTTCTTTTTCGTATATGCTTTCTTTAATTCACTCATCATCGCAGCTTCAGAAGATTGGACAAGTTTTAGTTTAATATCATATTCCTTCATCGCTTTATTTGTTAAATTCATAAGACTACTACCGGGTTCGATACCGACAATTTTGTTATCTAGTTCATCTTTATGAGCATTTAAATCCTCAATACTGTTAATGTTTTTCATATAAGAAGGGACGACAAGGCCAAGTCCAGTACCTTCATACCATTTTGATTTTAAGACTATATCATCTTTATAACGAGCGTTTAGCGGTTTATCCGTAACAGGTAGCCATACTTCTAAATTTGCATCAACATCACCGCGAGCAACGCCAGTCCAAATTGCAGCTTTTTCTAAGTACATGAGCTCAACTTTGTAACCTTTTTGTTCTAATAAAACTTTCCACATGTTTGCCGTTGCAATGTTTTCTTTCCAACTTGTTACACCAAGTTTAATTTTTCCTTTCGAATTTGCATTTGTTGCATTACATGAAGAGAATATCATAGTAATAAATAATGCAAGGCATATAAGCCATATTTTCTTTTTCATCGAAACCCTCCTAAGAAATGTTTGCCTTTTTAAATAAATGTATAAGTAAGCATTCTTATTATGAACGGAAACGCGAATTTTAAAGAAATCTTATGAATGTCATTTTTATGTAATATTTCTTTGTAAAATCGCAACACTATATGAATAGATGGGTAGAAAAGGAGTAGTGACATGGATAATACAAAGGTGCGTGTTGAAAACGTAACAAAAGTATTTGGGAAACACCCGCAAAGAGCGCTGTCTTTATTAAAAGAAGGAAAAAGCAAATCGGAAATTTTGAAAGAGACAGGAATGAACGTTGGTGTAAAAAAGGCAACCTTTGAAGTATATACTGGAGAGATTTTCGTTATTATGGGTTTGTCTGGTAGCGGGAAATCTACGTTAGTTCGGATGTTAAACCAATTAATTAAACCAACAGCGGGGCATATATACATAGATGGTGAAGATATCGCAACGATGGGAAAAGAAGAGTTGCGAAGAGTGAGAAGAACGAAGATGAGTATGGTGTTTCAAAAGTTCGCTTTATTTCCACATCGTACAGTGATACAAAATGTTGCGTACGGGTTAGAAATTCAAGGAGTTCCAGTAGAGGAACGAGAGAATAAAGCGTTAGAATCGCTACAGTTAGTAGGACTTGATCATCATAAAGATAATTATCCAAGTCAACTTAGTGGCGGTATGCAGCAACGTGTTGGAATCGCAAGGGCATTAACAAATAATCCAGATGTATTGTTAATGGATGAGTCATTTAGTGCATTAGACCCACTGATTCGAAAAGAAATGCAAGATGAGCTGTTAGAATTACAAGATAAAATGGAGAAAACAATTATTTTTATTACACATGATTTAGATGAAGCTCTTCGAATTGGAGATCGTATCGCATTAATGAAAGATGGAGAGATTGTCCAAATTGGAACACCGGAAGAAATTATGATGAGTCCCGCCAATGAATTTGTAGAGAAATTCGTAGCGGATGTAAATTTAGGAAAAGTAATCACGGCGGAATCTATATTAAAACGACCGGAGACTTTATTAATTGATCGTGGACCGCGTGTAGCACTTCAAATTATGAGGAACGCTGGCGTTTCTACTGTGTATGTTGTTAACAAAAAGTATGAGTTTTTAGGGATATTAACGGCAGATGATGCGAGTAAAGCCGTTCAAAAACAGTGGCCAATTGCTGATTTATTACTTACCGATATCCCGCATGTGTATTTAGATACTTTACTTGAAGAAACGTATGCGAAAATGGCGGAGATGAAATATCCGTTACCAGTAATTGATGAGAAGAAAAGGCTTAGAGGAATTATTAAACGCGAAAGTGTCATTCAAGCTCTTGCAGGTAATATTGAGGAAGAGGTGAAAGACGATGAGTAGTATACCACGTATTCCATTAGGGGAATGGGTCGATTCATTTGTTGCAAGTTTATATGAGCACCTTGAAGGCTTATTCCGAGGATTCTCTTATATTATCGGTGGATTCGTTGATTTACTCACTAATTTTTTAACAATAATACCGGCCATATTGATGATTATTATCCTTTGTTTCCTCATTTGGTACACAACGAGAAAGGTATCTTTAATTATTTTTACACTGATCGGTTTATTATTTATTTTAAATATTAACTACTGGGCACAGACGATGCAAACATTAGCACTTGTACTTACGTCTGTTATTATTTCAATTATTGTAGGAATCCCAATCGGAATTTTAGCTTCTCAAAATGAACGATTCTCAAAATTTTTAAAACCGACATTAGACTTTATGCAAACAATGCCGGCTTTCGTATATCTTATTCCTGCAATTACATTTTTCGGAGTAGGTGTAGTGCCTGGGATTATCGCATCCGTAATCTTTGCAATGCCACCGACAATTCGTTTTACTGACTTAGGAATTAGACAAGTTCCAGAAGATTTAATTGAAGCAGCGAATGCATTTGGCTCTACCGCATCACAAAAATTATTTAAAGTACAATTACCACTCGCAACTGGAACAATCATGGCTGGTGTGAACCAAAGTATAATGCTTTCTTTATCGATGGTAGTAACAGCATCTCTTGTAGGAGCGCCAGGTCTTGGAGTTGATGTATACCGTTCTGTAACACAAGTTAATATTGGAATGGGATTCGAAGCCGGACTAGCTATTGTTGTCATTGCGATTATATTAGACCGCATTACACAAGGATTTCATCAAAAAAGAAGATAAAAGGAAAACACACTTTATTATACAAAGTGTGTTTTTTTGTTCAAAAAATTACATACGAACGATAACAGAACCGCCAGCTGGTGTGCAAACTTGGTTTTGTTGTTGTTCCATTGATTTAATTAATTGATTATTTTCGTCGATTAATGAGATTAGTTTCGCTAATTGACTTTCAAGACTTGCAATACGCTGCATCATATATTCTGAATCTTGATGCAATGTATTCCTTACAGGATGGGGGGAATGTACATATTGTTGATTTATATTTGGATTCCAATGAGGATGCATTTGAATCGTTCCTCCTTAAATAAATTACTGATATTTCTTATAGTAAATGCCTATATATATTTAATGGTTACTTGAAATTTTTTCATTATAAAGGAGTATGCACAGAAAATGGAAAATATTATATGTGAAGTTATAGTTCATTTTTTGGAAATATTCAAGTGAGATAGTGAATATATTAATACATTCAAGTAAATGTATGTTATTTAGGGAGAAATGATGGGAGGAGATGCAATTTTGGCTAAAAATAATAAAAGGAATGATGCCTTGGCAATAGGTGTCGGTATAGGGGTTGTAATCGGTGTATTTCAAGGTTTTTTTACTAATAATTTAGTAATCGGAATTGTGATTGGAATCGTAATTGGGATTGCGTTTTTGAAGAAATAATAAGGTGCAAATTTATTTCAAAAATTGCCGAATTGAAAGAATGAATTTTCGGAATATAAATCCTGTTTTTCCTTTTTTTATGATATTATTAATAAAAAGGGTGGTGATGGATATGTCAACAAATAATCAAGTAGAACGAAAATGCTTTATTTGCGAGAAACATAAAGAAAATATTACAGTTCCAGGTGGAGCTATTTATGAAGATGAACTCGTTTATGTTGGACATGTCCACTGGGATAGTGAAGAAACATACCTTGGTTATGTAATGATAGATATAAAAAGACATATACCTGGTCTTGCTGAACTAACAGATGAGGAAGCGAAAACGTTCGGACTTATAACAAGTAGAGTAAGTAAAGCGTTAAAAGAAAGCGAAGGTGCAGAGCATATTTACACTTTTGTTTCAGGAAATGGTGTACCACATATGCACATGCACATCATACCGCGTTATCCAAATACACCCAAAGAATTTTGGTCACCAACTGAAGTAGCGAAATGGACTGATGCGCCATATGGTGACGAAGAGAAAATTAAAAAAATATGTGAAAGAATACGAAAGTATATGGTAAATGAGTATGCATACAACAAATAATAGACAATATTCATGGGTTGGAAATACAGAAATGTGTTTAGGAGAAATTTCAGTTAAACAATATGGTGACGTTGTACTTGGAAAATACGGCGGGAATATAAGCGCCGGAGCAAAAAAGAACGAAGATGGTGCGTTAGTTTGGTCAAATGGTGATTGGGAATTTGCAGCTATTTTAGATGGACATAATAGTGCGGAAAGTGTTGATTTAGTAGTAAATACAATCCAAAAAGAATATGAAAATATAAAAGTAATGATGAATGAATCGATTGATACAGTATTTCGATCTGTTGAAAATCATCTACTTACAATCTTTCAATCCCTCTCATTTAAAGAAAAGTGCAAAAGAGTAAAAGGGGAAACAGCGTGCTTAATATGTGTAAGAAAAGAAAACTACATATGGTGGTTATCTATTGGTGATTGTTTAGTTTATGTATTTCATGAAGAGTTACATAAGTTAGGACAATATGCATTAAATCAACGTCATTTTTACGAATGGATTGGAAATATAAACACATTTAATTTACCAGTCCCTTGCTATTCAACAGGAATTCGTGAATTACGTGCTGGAAAGAATCGAATTGTAATAGTCACAGATGGGGTATTAGAATGCGGGGAACGTCATTATGAAACACCATTGAATCTGTATAATGATATGAACGAAAGTAATGTAGAACTAAAAGAAAATGTTCATAATGTTTTAGAACACGTTCATCAGCAATTAGGGAGAGATAGTGCGACTATTATTAGTTGGGACGTAGAGAACAAAATGAGTACTACGTATCCGAGTGATTAGCCGGAGAAAATCCAGACGATAAGATAAAGGAGGTGATCTCTCTAATGCATGTGAAAGTAATTGTATTAGTTTTATGGATCATATTCTTATTTGTTTTAGAAAATATAGTGAGAAAAAGGCTAAATATACCGAAACAAAAAGGATGGAATAATAAATATGTAAATAAGCTGCATAAATGGGGAAACAGGATTATTATTTTTTCGTATATAGTAGTTATAATTATATGTTCTTCTCTTTCGAACCCTCTATACATGGGCTTCCTACCCTTTCTGTTTTTAATTACGTTGTATAGTTTCGAATCATATATGGAATGGAAATATGATAGAGAATCAAGGGAGTTTTTGATGTCCTTAGGCGGAGTTGTATCACTATTGATAACGGGGATAATTCTATATTTCCTTATTTAATACGTATTGATTAAGACACTATGGCAATATCACAAAATGAGCAATTATAGGGAGAGAAGAAATGAAAAGTCCTCGATTACGTGCTGAAGTAATGATTTTAAATGAAGATCATTCTAACGTACTTGTACAATGTGATTTAAGAGAAACATTTTATCGTTTTCCAGGAGGTTACATTGAATTTGGTTAAACAGCAAAAGAAGCAATAGTAAGAGAATTAATAGAAGAATACAATTTGAAGATTGATGTTCAAGAATTGGCCGTAGTAAATGAACATATTTTCGAGTGGGACAACGAAAAAGGACATCATTGTACATTGATACATAGGGGAATTGTTAAAGACCGGGGAATAAATGAAATTAGACATAAAGAATATGAGGATATTATATTAATTTGGAAAAATATAAATGAATTAAAGGAGAGGTCCACATATCCTGAAGGAATTGTAAGTTATTTAGAAGAGAATAAACGTAATATAGTCCACTCTATTTCTAAAAATAAATAAAGTAATAAGAGGGGGGATAACAATGGGTATTTCTACAATCTTGATTATTATTATTGGACTGGCTATAGGTGGTTACTTTTTAGAACAGTGTTTAAGAATAAAATTAAATATGGAGAAAAGAGGCTTCTTCGGATATAAGCATGTGAATAGTTTACATGTAAAAATAGAAATAGGACTTATTATTATTTATATAATAGGTAGTTGTTATTATATGTTTAAATTTGAAAACTCTAAAATGGCTTATGTCATGTTCATTTATTTAGGGATATCATCGACTTTAAGAGCATGGATGGAATGGAAGTATGATAGAGAATCAAAAGAATATATACTCTCGATAACGGGAATGGTTGCATTTATATTGATGCTCTCAATACTAGTTTATTTCGTTCCACCTGCTGCATAATAAGGTGATTATTGATGGTACAAATCAAGAGTTAACTAATAAATAAGAAACCATTGAGTAGTAAATGGTTTCTTATTTAAATTCATCATTTATTTTGGCTAATATGGATGTAACGAAATTTGTTTTATCCTCAGCATATTTATGTTTATCATTAGGATTAGCTTGTGAAAGTTGAATCTTTAACTGTTCATACTGTATACGAGAAGTCTTATTGTTTATTAAGTAATCTCTGAATTGTAATTGTTCTATTAAATATGTATTTCCTTGTTCATACATATGAATTTGATGAGTTCGTGGTTCTCCTTTATTAAAATAATATCGTTCAGGTAGTACATCTTTTCTGTATTTATAGTTTAGCAGTTCTAACTTTTTAATACATGTTAAACCGTCCGTATAATCTTCTAATTCGATTGCAATATCAATAATTGGCTTTGCACTTAAATGTGAAATAGAGGTACTACCAATATGGTGTACTGCTAAAATATGTTCGCCAATTTGTTCCTCAATGAATTGTTTCTCTTTCATAAATTCAATTTCCCATTGTTCAGTCCACGGAACTAAAAACACTTTTCCATACGGTAAACCTAACATTTAATTAGCACCTCTTTCAAAATGTTTATCAAAAAAGTTAACTACATTTTCTTAAAGGTTCTCAATACAAGGTATTCCCACAATCTCCAAGGAAGAATCCTCTTCGCAAAGATCATAAATTTTACACCTTTTCCAATTGGATATCGTAAATTCGTACGCTTAGATTCAGCAATTTCTACAATTTTATTAGAAACATCTATCGGATTACCAAATGTATCGCTGCCGCTATTAATATGTTTTTGTATTTTATCCATATATTCTTTGTAAGGAGAAGTAGTTTCAGATTGGTTTGTAGCTAGTTGTTTACCCACTTCCCATATATTCGTGTTATAAGAACCTGGTTCCACTAATATAACATCTATTCCGAACGGTTTTACTTCTAAATGAAGTGATTCACTCCAGCCTTCTAACGCATATTTTGAAGAAACGTAAGGAGATAGACCAGGGAATCCAACTTGACCACTAATGCTGCTTATATTTATGATTTTTCCACTTTTTTGTTCTCTCATATAAGGTAATACAAGTTGAGTAATTGATATAGCTCCAAAAAGGTTCGTTTCAAATTGTTTACGGTATTCCTCTACTGGAATTTCTTCTACAAAGCCCCCATGTGCATATCCTGCATTATTAATGAGAAGATCTACTCTATTTATTTCTTTTATATATAATTGAAAGTTATGTATAGAGTTTTGATCGGTTACATCTAATTGTTGAACTGTTATGTTTTGTTGTAAGTTCAGTTTAGTAGCTTGAGATATTAAATCTTCTTGTTTATTAAGGTTTCGCATTGTAGCTATGACTAAATAGTCTTTTTTCGCAAGCTCAAGTGTTGTTAAAAGACCGAAACCACTTGAAGCCCCGGTTATAACTGCGATTTTTTTATCCATTTTCCGCCAGCTTTCTTTTTCTTTTATCATAACGAGTTATGATAAGAAAATCTATTATTCTTACATTCGTTTTGAGAGCAATACCCGTTAATTCTATATTCTATGAGATTTTTAAAAAAGGGAATTATAAAGACTCAGCGTATATAGAGAAGTGAGTATGAATATGTTAATGAAATGAGGGGAAAAAATGGCCCATGTGAAAGATGTTTTAGCAGATCAATTATTAGCGAATGCAAACGATCCTAGTTGGTATATTCCATTTTCAGATGCAGTGAAAGATCTACCTGAGAGAGAAGCTTTCTGGAAACCGAATGAAGAGAGTAATAGTATAGCTGAAATTGTACAACATTTACTGTATTGGAATTCAACGTGGCAAACTAGGTACAAAGAATCGAATGTGGATGCCGTGCCCGCTATTGGTGATAATAACAAAAGTTTTATGCTTTCAAATAATCAAACCTTCGATGAGTTAAGAGAAAAACTACTAGAGAAACTGTTACAATGGCAAAAGCTTATAAATGAAGAGAAGGTTGAAAGTGATGTAGTTGGATTTCCTGTTTCTGCAAAGTGGTGGGAAATATTAGCAAATGTAACAACTCATAACGCTTATCATATTGGTCAAATTATTTACATCCGGAAGTTACAGAAGAGTTTTGATAATGAATAAGATAATCATACTAACATTAAGTGAACAAAAGTGGACAAAACGAGACATATGTCTCATTTTGTCCACTTTTTTATTTCTAAAGGAAAGAGAAAACCGATGAAATCAATGATTAGAATTTGGCACAGTACTTGCAATATAAAAGATGAACAAGAAAATAGGAGGGCTGGACATGTTAAAAACAACTGAAAGTAAAGGGAATGAAATTACGAAAGAACAAGCTCGTTGGATGTATGAAAAAATGTTAGAGATTCGTAAGTTTGAAGATAAGGTGCATGAATTATTCGCCCAAGGCGTTCTGCCAGGTTTCGTTCATTTATACGCAGGTGAAGAAGCGGTAGCAGTTGGTGTATGTGCCCACTTAACGGATCGTGACAGTATTACAAGTACGCATAGAGGACATGGACATTGTATCGCAAAAGGCTGTGATTTAAACGGGATGATGGCTGAACTTTTTGGGAAAGTGACAGGGTTATGTAAAGGTAAAGGCGGTTCCATGCATATTGCCGATTTAAATAAAGGAATGCTTGGTGCAAATGGGATTGTAGGCGGAGGTTTTCCACTTGCTTGCGGCTCAGCATTAACAGCTAAATATAAAGGAACGAAAGATGTGAGTGTTTGCTTCTTCGGTGACGGAGCAAATAATGAAGGGACATTTCACGAAGGGGTTAACTTAGCAGCGATTTGGAAGTTACCAGTTATTTTTATCGCCGAAAATAACGGTTACGGTGAAGCAACAACATTTGAATATGCGTCAAGTTGTGATTCCATTGCAGATCGAGCAAAAGCTTACAATATTCCAGGTGTTCAAGTGGATGGAAAAGATTTACTTGCAGTATATAAAGCCGCGGAAGAAGCAGTAGAACGTGCGCGTAATGGTGGTGGTCCAACAATAATTGAATGTATGACATATCGCAATTACGGTCATTTCGAAGGTGAAGCACAAACGTATAAAACTTCAGAAGAAAAAGAAGAACATTTAAATGAAAAAGATGCGATTGTGAATTTCCGTAAGCATTTAATTCATAAAGCGCTATTAACTGAATCTGAACTTGTCGATATGGAAAAGGCAGTAGATGAAGCAGTGCAAAGATCAATTGAATTTAGTGAAAATAGTCCATATCCAGAGGATGAAGAATTATTAAAAGATGTATACGTTTCTTACAAATAAGAGGAGGGTGAAAAATAATGACTAGAACAGTAAGTATGTCAACTGCAATTAATGAAGCGATGAAAATATCAATGCGTCGTGATGAAAATGTAATTTTAATCGGAGAAGATGTTGCAGGCGGTGCACAAGTTGATCACTTGCAAGACGATGAAGCATGGGGCGGTGTGCTTGGTGTTACGAAAGGCCTTGTACAAGAATTTGGTCGAAATCGTATTTTAGATACACCTATTTCAGAAGCGGGTTATATGGGAGCGGCGATGGCAGCTGCTGCAACAGGATTACGTCCGATTGCTGAATTAATGTTTAATGATTTTATCGGTAGTTGTCTTGATCAAGTATTAAACCAAGGCGCAAAGTTCCGCTACATGTTCGGTGGTAAAGCAAAAGTGCCAGTTACAGTACGTACGATGCATGGTGCTGGTTTTAGCGCAGCGGCACAGCATTCACAAAGTTTATATGCGTTATTTACGAGCATTCCAGGTATAAAAGTTGTCGTTCCTTCTACTCCGTATGACGCAAAAGGTTTATTATTAGCAGCAATTGAAGATGACGATCCAGTTATCTTCTTTGAAGATAAAACACTTTACAATATGAAAGGCGAAGTACCAGAAGAATACTATACAATTCCATTAGGGAAAGCAGATATTAAACGTGAAGGTTCTGATGTAACAATCGTCGCAATTGGAAAACAAGTTCATACAGCACTTGCAGCTGCTGAGCAATTATCGAAAAAGGGACTTGAAGTAGAAGTAATTGATCCACGTTCTTTATCACCATTGGATGAAAATACGATTTTAGCATCTGTTGAAAAAACGAATCGCCTAATTGTTATTGACGAAGCAAATCCAAGATGTAGTATCGCAACGGATATTGCAGCAATTGTAGCGGATAAAGGATTCGATTTGTTAGATGCACCTATTAAACGAATTACAGCACCACATACACCAGTTCCGTTCTCTCCACCACTTGAAAAGTTATACTTACCAACGCCGGAAAAAGTAATTGAAACCGTATCAGAAATGATCGGAGACCAATCTTTATTACATGTGTAATGAAACGATGAGAAGGGAGAGAGAAACATGGCTGTTGAAGTTGTAATGCCAAAGTTAGGTATGGCGATGAAAGAAGGTATTATTACGAGCTGGAATATTAAAGCAGGTGATAATGTAGAAAAAGGTGAACTAATTGCTAGCATTAACTCGGAAAAAATCGAAACTGAAATAGAAGCACCAGCGGATGGAACTGTTCTTGATATAGCTGTAAGTGAAGATGAGGGCGTGCCGCCGGGTACTGTAATTTGCTATATCGGTAAGCCGAACGAAAAAGTAGAAGTCTATGAAAATACAAATGTTGTAGAAGAAAAAACACCTAATGCAGAACCTAAAAATATACAACATACAGAACCATATGCGAAAGAAGTAGCGAAGCAAAGAATCAAAATATCTCCGGTTGCGAAAAAGATTGCAAAAACTGAAAATCTTGATATTAGATCATTAATTGGTACAGGACCTGGAGGAAGAATAACAAAGGTAGATGTTTTAAAGGCACTTGAGGAAAGAGTTGCAATTCCAGAAGTACTTGAACAAGAAGAAAGTAAAGTCATTCCTGTGACTGGTATGAGGAAAGCAATCGCAAACCGTATGCATGCAAGCCTACAAAATAGTGCGCAATTAACATTAACGATGAAAGTAGATGTGACAGATTTAGTAGCTTTACATAAAGACATAGCGGAAGTTGTACAAAAACGATACGATAAACTAACCATTACGGATTTCGTTTCTCGCGCTGTTGTATTAGCACTTGCGGAGCATAAAGAAATGAACAGCGCTTATATAGATGATGCAATTCATCAATTTGAACATGTTCATTTAGGCATGGCAGTCGCGTTAGAAAAAGGATTAGTCGTTCCGTCTATTCGCTTTGCTAATAAATTATCTTTAGTAGAGTTATCTAAAGAAATTAAAATTGTGGCACAAAAAGCAAGAGAAGGTAATTTAAGTAGTGACGATATGCAAGGGACAACCTTTACAATTAGTAATTTAGGTAGCTTTGGGATTGAATATTTCACACCAGTATTAAATACACCTGAAACTGGTATTTTAGGTGTTGGTGCAATTGAACATGTTCCTGTATATAAAGGGAAAAAATTAAGAAAAGGAAGTATGTTACCTTTAAGTTTAACATTCGATCATCGTGTATTAGACGGCGCACCAGCAGCTGCATTTTTACGCACAATTAAACGTTATTTAGAAGAACCTGTAACAATTCTTTTATAAAGAGAAGGTGAGAGAATGAGTAAATTAGTCGTTATTGGAGGCGGACCTGCTGGCTATGTAGCGGCAATTACCGCGGCTCAAAATGGGAAAGATGTCACTCTTATTGATGAAGCTGATCTTGGCGGGACTTGTTTAAATGTTGGTTGCATGCCTACAAAATCATTGTTAGAAAGTGCGGAAGTGCATGACATTGTGAGAAAAGCGAATAATTACGGAGTTACGCTTAACAAAGGAAGTATATCAATTGATTGGAAGCAAATACAGGCGAGGAAATCACAGATCGTAACGCAGCTTGTCCAAGGAATTCAATATTTAATGAAGAAAAATAAAATAAAAGTTATACAAGGTAAAGCGAAATTTGAAACGGATCACCGTGTACGAGTTACACACGGTGATAAAGTAGATGTAGTAGATGGAGACCAGTTCATTATAGCAACAGGTTCAGAACCGACTGAATTACCTTTTGCTCCATTTGATGGGAAGTGGATTTTAAATAGTAGCCATGCAATGTCCCTAGAAAATATACCGAAATCATTATTAATCGTTGGCGGTGGTGTAATAGGTTGCGAGTTTGCAAGTATTTATAGTCGTCTTGGAACAAAAGTTACGATTGTTGAAATGGCACCGCAATTATTACATGGTGAAGATGAAGATATCGCACATATTTTAAGAGATAAACTAGAAAATGATGGCGTAGAAATATTTACAGGAGCTGCTTTAAAAGGATTAAATAATTATAAGAAGCAAGCTTCATTTGAATATGAAGGAAGTATCCAAGAAGCCAATCCGGAATATGTTCTCGTTTCTGTCGGCCGAAAACCACGTGTACAAAAATTAGATTTAGAAAAAGCAGGTGTTCAATTTTCAAATAAAGGAATTTCTGTGAATGAACATATGCAAACAAATGTATCACATATTTACGCAGCAGGTGATGTGATTGGTGGAATACAACTTGCTCACGTTGCTTTCCATGAAGGAACGACAGCAGCGTTACATATGAGTGGAGAAGATGTGAAAGTTAACTATCATGCAGTACCTCGATGTATATACACATCCCCAGAAATCGCAAGTGTTGGTTTAAACGAAAAAGATGCAAGAGAACAATACGGTGATATTCTTATAGGAGAATTTCCTTTTACAGCGAACGGAAAGGCGCTTATTATTGGAGAACAAACGGGTAAAGTAAAAGTTATCGTGGAACCTAAATATCAAGAAATTGTTGGGATTTCTATTATCGGTCCTCGTGCAACCGAACTAATCGGACAAGGAACTGTAATGATTCATACAGAAGTTACCGCTGATATTATGAGAGATTATATTGCAGCGCATCCAACTTTATCTGAAGCGATTCATGAAGCGTTATTACAAGCTGTAGGGCATGCTGTACATGCTTAAATAGAAAATTAATAAACCACTATTCTCTAAATGAATAAGAGAATAGTGGTTTGAATTTTTACAGGGAAAATTGAATATCTTATTATTTTTTTACGTCAATCGCTGAAGTAATATCGTTCCAATCAGCAGCTAAATTAGCAGTTTTACCGTACCAATCAGCATGTTTGAATACAACACCTTTTCCATAGCCTTGTGTTGAAGTATGCTCCCAAAGTGTCGTTGAATAACTTGCTGAAGGCGATGCTGTACTTACAGAAGAAATTCTGTCATTCCAGCTAGAAGGTAAGTTTTTAAAACCGCTGCTCCAGTAAATATATTGGCCACCTTTATCTTTATGTTCATAAAAATCAGTACTACCAGCACCGCTACCTAAAGGATTAATTTTATTTTTAAGTACTTTTTTATCCTTTTCAATATAAGCATCTAATGTTTCGCGGCTAGTAAAACCGTAAGCTAACCAATCTCCATTTTCATTTTGCTCTGGTAATACCATAGTAATTTGGATATCTTTCTTGTCCTGATCACTTAATTTTGTAAGTGAATTAACATCCTGTTCATCCACTTTTAAATAATCAAAAGACTTAATTGTGTTAGCTTTTTCTTCAGCACTTGCTACTCCAAGTCCTCCAGTGAATGCAAATCCCGCTACTAGTGTACCTGCTACTAATTTCTTCAACATATAACCATCCCTTTTTGTTTAGATTTTGTACAGGTGAAACTTTGTACTAGTAAAATGTATTCTAATTATAAACTATTGTAAATATTCTGAAGTTTTAGAAATAAAAGGCGGAATATTTATAGTTTTGCATTTTTTCTTTAGAAAAAATAGTTATTGGAATGATATAATAAATAGATGTATTGCTTTTGTGGGATGTTAAAATGTTTTAGGGGTGGTGCGATTGAAGAATTTCACTGGAGATTGGTATAAAGAAATGCAAATTATAGAATTTGTAAGTTTTATAGAGTCTATAAAAGAATGGTCAGAAATGGATATACAAAGTTTAATAGAGGAAATAAAGGAAAACAGATTTATTAAAATTCCTTCCTGAATCCATACACCCATTTATTCATAACACCATAATTAATTCAGAATATCCTTCTAGTGAATTGAAAAAACTTATGAAAGAATGGATAGAGGATTGTGAGAAAAGAAGGGCTCATTTAGATCGATTCTACTTAGAGCAATTCCATTCGATTAAGAAAAAACTCCCAACAAATGTTATTCAGTTACATGATTACTCACTACATGACAGTGTAGTCAAATCAGTAGAGAGAATATCAAAAGATACGCTAATTATTATATTAGATTGCAGTGGTACTTGCAGTGAATTTGATAAACTGGAAGTAACTTTTACAGGCGTAACGAAATGTTCTATTCCGGAAGATTTTGAAGGTGCTTGGTGGTTATGTCATGAAATAGATCTTACTAATGAAGGGTTCGAATTGGGTGTATTATTTGATGGCCCATTTGAAGAAGTGACAATTTGTGCAAAAGACGTATTGCTTGAGATAGGTAACTAGTAAACTTTATAACTTTACAAACAAAAAAACAGTCTTATAAGACTGTTTTTTATTTAGATGCTAAATTATCAAGCTTCCAATAAGTATCTGTTAACGGCGCAGCTTTGCTATCTATGTATAAATACATGGTATTTAAATCTTTTGGAGAAGCTTTCATATTAAATACAATGTCGGTAGTTAAAGAAAACTCAGAAGGAACCTTTTTAGCATTTTCATTTTGTATAACTTCACCTTCGTATTTTTCACCCGTTTTTTCATCTTTTATGAAATATTTTATTTCTGAAAGATCTATCGTTTGTCCGTCAGTACGAGCATTATTTATAGTAACTCGAGCTGTGAGACGCCACTCTTTGTCTATTTTTTCGAATTTAGCATTTTCAACAGTTGCTCTATAGTATTCATTTTTATATATTTCCCCATAGTGCATTGCATCCTTTTCAAGAGCGCTCTTTTCTTGTTTCGGTGCAGTATTCCCATTACATCCTGCCATTAGTCCTGTAAATAATAATGCTGTACAAGTTACTTTAATTATAGATTTCATAATAATTCCTTTCTGTGTTAAAAAGTAAAACATAGGAATAATTTTACATCAATAGGAAGTTAAATGGAAGTATGTTTGTGGAATATACAAATATACATTTATTTCGTTCTGAAGTTAACGGAATAGAAAGAGGGGAAAAGCTGAATAAAACGGAGTGAATAAGAATTGAAAATATTGTAAAACGGAAGAGACATGCATATAATTAAAATAAGGATGAGGTTTCAGAATCTTCAATAAGGGCGGTGGGTATATGTTTACTGAAGAGCGTAGAGAGAAAATTTTGGAGTTACTTAAGAAAGATGGAAGGGTAATTGCTAAAGATCTTGCGGAAAGTTTCGATATGTCTATTGATTCGATAAGAAGAGATTTATCTATTATGGAGAAGGATGGCTTGTTAAAAAGAACGCACGGAGGTGCAATCGAACTGACGCGAGTGAGAAACTTAGCTGCCGAACCAACGAAACGTTATCGTGATATTTCAATAGAGGAAGATGCGATTGCGAAAGTTGCTGTATCCTACATACAAGAAGGTGATTCCGTTTTTATTGGCGGGGCTTCTATTCATTATGCCATGTTAAAATACTTACCTGAAATGTCATTTACAGTGATTACGAATGCTTTAGAAATTGCTAGTACCTTACGGGAATATAAGAACATTGATACATACTTAATTGGTGGAAAGGTGAAACCATCAGGGAATATGACAGATACACTTGCCTCTGAAATGATAAGTAGATTATCTATTGATCTTTATTTCTCTACAGGTGGTGGCATTTCATTGAACGGTATAAGTACTGCAACTCCGGAAGTTGCTTATTTTGGAAAAAGAGTAAGTAAAATTGCTAGAAGAAATATTTGTTTAGCTCCTCATAAGAAACTTGGAAGAGACTGCTTTATAAAAGGAGAGTCACTGATAGAAATTGACCTTATAATAACAGATGAAGAAGCTAGTAAAGAAACGATTCAACAATTTGAGAAACAGGGTAAAGAAATTATAATCGCATCAATAGATTGCATTTAAAAGGAGTTTGTAATGATTATAAAAGGACAAGAGTTTCATATAAATGGATTAACTTATACAATTCGTTCTGCATCTGAAACGGATGCTGAGCAGTTATCAGAAATTAGAGTTCAGATCGATGGCGAAACTGAAAATATGGATAGAGAAGCTGGAGAGGGATTTATAAATAAGATAGGGTTTCAAAAAATAATAAAAACAGATAGTGAAGAGATAAAGAATCTGTTTTTAGTTGCAGAAGTGCACAACCAAATCGTAGGATTTTCAAGATGTGAAGGATCAAATTTGAAGAGATTATCCCATAAGGTAGAATTTGGTGTTTGTATTTTAAGAGAGTTTTGGGGATATAGAATCGGTAAGAGTCTCTTGCAACAATCTATTCAGTGGGCTGATGAAAATGAAGTGAAAAAGATATCATTACAAGTGCTAGAGACAAATGAAAAAGCTATTCAACTTTATAAAAAATTAGGTTTTGAAGTAGAAGGTATTTTGAAAAATGACAAAAAGCTGTCGGATGGGAAGTATTATAATACGGTTGTAATGGGAAGATTCATAAAAGAGGTGTAGTGGGATGTTTTACAGAAGAAAGTACTATATAGTAAAAAAAGAATTTTCAGAAATATTTAATGAGCATTTTACTAACACAAACTTACCTAACCAGTTAAAGCATGGTTCCAGGCTAATAGGACGCTGGATGAAAGATAATAATGATGGTACAACAGAAATATTCGCCATATGGGAATATGACAGTTATGAACAGTATAAAGACATTGAATCAAAAATTAGAAGTGACGAGATGCATGTTAAAAGAATACAGGATTGGTATGAAAAACATGGCGGAAGAGAATATGTTTTACAGAAGTACATATTAGAGTTAAAAAATGAAGAGTTAATATGTACTGTAAAGTGATAGAGGAGTGAGGGATAGTGGGAATTAAAACAAAATTATATTTTAGTTTAGCATCCACTACTTTATTTGCAATAGCGTTGATAGTTTTCTTTATAAACGGCAATCCACAAAAGTGGTTTTGGTTATGTATTTTCTTTGCGTCTATTATACAAAATATAGTTTTACTAAAAAAGAATAAAGAAGCGCATTAAGATATTCAAATTATTAACATATTTGTGTCGTCTTTCTAGTTTTATTGAAAACGCTTTTATTCAGTTTTATAATAAAAGTATGTTTTTACAGATCTCCAAAATAATGAATAGGGAGATGATACAATGTTAGCTTCACCGTTTTACTTACATACATGGAAAAAGTTTATTGATGAAGGAGTCCTTGATTCGAACCGTATGAACGAAAGAATTTCAGAGTCATGGCATCGATGTAAACAAGCAAATGTGAATCCTCATATGAATAAAGGTCAGAAAATTTTGTCTTCTAATATTTTTCAAGATCAAAAGAAAAAGAGTGAAATCTTCCTTGATATAGCAATACCTCAATTACAAAATATGAGGAAAACCATTGATGAACTGCAAATGATGGCATTATTAATTAATCCAGACGGTTACGTTCTATCGTTAAGCGGAAATCAACAAACGTTAAAACGAGCAAAACATATTAACTTCATTGAGGGTGTGAAATGGACGGAAGCAGCTGTTGGTACAAATGCGATAGGAACCGCGTTACAGATTGAAGAGGCTATTATGATAAGTGGTACAGAGCATTATTCTGTCGCATCTCATAGCTGGAGTTGTGCGGCCGCTCCGATTCATAACGATGATGGGAAATTAATTGGTGTTCTAGATTTCTCCTGTCCAATTGAATTTTCACATCCGTATATGCTAGGGATTGTAACTTCAATTGCACATGCGATTGAACGTGAATGTAGTATTCGAGTGCATCAAAATGAACTACATTTAATCCATCGTTTTTTAGATGTAATTGACAGTGATGAACAAGTTGTCATTTGTAATCATCGTGATGTTATCGTTTCCGCAAGCAAAAAGGTTCGAGAACGTGTTTCTAATTGGTCACGAATGAAACTTGAAGATTTAATGCAACATGGATTGAAGCCTAAATTAGAAGTACCAGTATATAGTAATGATAGAATGATCGGGAAATGTATTTATGTACAGGAAAATAAACAAGGAAATTTATTTTCAGCTTCCCCATTTATAAACGGAATTACTTTCCCAGGAGTTATAGGGACAAGCAATGCATTTCAACATACTTTAGAAGAAATTAAGCTTGTATCTCCAACTGACGCTAGTGTATATGTTTGTGGTGAAACAGGTGTAGGGAAAGAATATGTAGCGAGAGCGATTCATGAAAATAGTCCAAGAAAAAATGGCCCTTTTATAGCTGTTAATTGTGGTTCGTTGCCGAAAGAATTAATGGAAAGTGAATTATTCGGTTATGCTGAAGGTGCGTTTACAGGTGCGCGGCGCCAAGGATATAAAGGGAAATTCGAACAAGCAGACGGTGGAACAATATTTTTAGATGAAATTGGTGAAGTGCCGCCGGAGATGCAAGTAGCATTATTGCGTGTTTTACAAGAACGAACAGTAACCCCGATTGGCAGTTCAAAAGAAGTACCAGTAAATATTCGTATTATTACAGCGACACATAAAGATTTACTGCGATTAGTAGAAGAAGGGAAATTCCGTCAAGATTTATATTATCGGTTACATGTTTATCCGCTATATGTTCCATCGTTAATAGAAAGAAAAGAGGATATTCCGTACTTCATACAAGATTTTTGTGAACGAAAGAATTGGAATGTTGTATTCCCAAAGAGTATTTGTAATCAATTTTCACAGCATAAATGGCCCGGAAATATTCGGGAATTATTAAATGTATTAGAACGGATTTACATTTTGTCGCAAGGTCGCGAAATATGCGAAAAACAAATCTCTTTTTTATTACAAACAATGATGGGAAATCAACATCAACTTGCATTGCAAACAGAAAATAAAACAGAACATACATTAAATTTTCGTGAAAAAATACAGCGTGATAGTATGATTGAAGCGCTAGAAAAGACGAATGGAAATGTTTCTTTAGCTGCAAAACTGTTAGATGTACCTCGCAGTACATTTTATAAACGAATGCAAAAATATAAGTTATAAAGTAGATTTTTGTAATCTACTTTTTCTTTATGGGCTCATGTTCTGTCGGAATGTGCGCTTACCGGGGAAATAATAGAATAGTTAAAAATTAATTTCCGAAAGGTGGACTTATGTGAAGTATATTGAAATTGGTATTGGAAATAGGTGGTTCGTTCGAACAGAAATAGAAAATAAAGATGGAACTGAATTTGAGGAAAGAGGAATTATAAAACCTATTTACTTTGAGTCTTTATATGTACGGATTTGGTTTCGGAAAACGTGTTTTATTTTTGATACGAAAGAAGGGTTTAAGAAAGTAAGAAAAAGTAGAGATGAGTATAAGTTTATTGTTGGGATTGTAAGTAGGTTAACACAATAGAATCAAATAGGGGGTGTTTTTATAATTAGAATTACCACATTTATACTCGCTATTATTGTAATGGGCTATTCTATTTACAGTTGGAATGATGATTCGAAGCAAAGTATGCTTATTTTGCAATTATTGTTAGGTTTTATGCTTGCTGGAATGGGGATACAAAATGTTAAGAAGGATGAAAAAGAGAATAAGAATATGGGACTGTTGCTTTTACTTACATCGCTAATTTGTATTATTGTATCGGTAATAAAATATTTAAAATAACCTGGTACTTAATTTGTTGAGTAACAGGTTATTTTTTTGAAGTTTGCTCATTAAAAATTTTAATAGCTGTTTGGTAAATCTCCTTATCAATACAAAATCTTTCTGTTATCCAATAGGCAAGTTCAGAAGAGGCAAGGCTATGTTCGCTTTTCTTACCTTGGAAATATTGCTAAGACATTCCCGTTATTTAAAAAAACACTTTTAGCATCACCATAACCAGATAAAATATTTTTATAGACCATACAATAGCACACCTATATAAATGAGTGTGCTATTTATATAGCCCAGTCGTATACATTTCCGTCAATGTATGCACAATTTCTCCTAACTCTAATTCTTTATCATTTTTCACAATTGCCCAAAGAAACATCTCATTCATCGCGAACCAAGCACGTGCTACAATTTCTTTATTTAATTCAGGCTGTGCTAATCCACCTTCTTGAGAGTATGTAATATCCTGCGTAATACTGTTTATAAAGCGTTCCCGTATCTCGTCCCATTTTTGACGTATCTCTTTTGATAATCCAATTGCTTCCTGCACAACTTGTAATATAGCTCGTTCTTTTTCTGCTAGTTGTAGGAATGCTCTAACTTGATTTTGAATCATTTTATGTGCTTCTTCTTTCGTTTGAGGGGAAAAGGAGCGCTCAGCAATATCATAAAATTGATTCATGACATCTTCCATTAAAACGATAAGGAGATCATCTTTGTTTTTAAAGTATACATATGCCGTTCCATAACCAGTTTCTGCATGTTTAATAATTTGTGTAATAGTCGTTTTTTGAAATCCGTTATGTATAAAAATAGTGTAACCAGCGTGTAATAGTTTCTTCTTTGTTTCTAAGGAGCGGTGTTTTCTTGATGAAAGAGTATTGTTTTTCAAAGAACCACCTCTTTATACTGAAATATCTGAAAATATAACTGTATTGTAAAAGGAATTCATATATAAAGTCAACTGACATAATATCATTGACGTTATATCAACTAAGGTGATATATTTCAATTAGTTAGAATAAAAAGAAAATTAAAAGAAGGTGACACCATGTATAAAGAACCATTTCAACCGAATTATGAATATGCGCTTGAATGTGATAAACATGATGAACTGAAAGATTTTCAAACTGAATTCTATAAAAAAGAAGGAACGATATATTTAGATGGAAACTCATTAGGGCTACTTTCAAAAAGAGCAGAGAAATCATTACTTACGTTGCTCGATTCATGGAAGGAGTATGGAATTGACGGCTGGACTGAAGGAGAGCATCCGTGGTTTTTCCTTTCGGAGAAATTAGGTGAATTGACTGCGCCTCTTATTGGAGCTTTACCGGAAGAAACAATTGTAACCGGTTCCACAACGACGAATATTCACCAAGTAATTGCGACGTTTTATGAGCCGAAAGGAATACGTACAAAAATTCTTGCTGATGAATTAACATTTCCGTCAGATATATATGCACTTCAAAGTCAAATTCGTTTAAAGGGTCTAGATCCAGATGAGCATTTAGTACGAGTGAAGAGCCGAGACGGTAGAACACTTTCTGAAGATGATATTATTCAAGCAATGACAGATGATATCGCGTTAATTTTATTGCCTTCTGTACTATATAGAAGTGGACAAATTCTTGATATGAAACGTTTAACAGCGGAAGCTCATGAGCGTGGTATTCATATTGGATTTGATTTATGTCATTCAATCGGTTCTATTCCGCATCATTTCAAAGAATGGGATGTTGATTTCGCCATTTGGTGTAATTATAAATATTTAAATGCAGGACCTGGTGCAGTTGCGGGCCTTTATGTAAATAAAAAGCATTTTAATAGACTTCCAGGATTATCAGGTTGGTTTAGTTCTAGAAAAGATAAGCAGTTTGATATGGAACATACATTAACAGCTGCTGATCATGCAGGTGCTTATCAAATTGGTACACCGCACTTATTAAGTACTGCACCTTTAATTGGTTCTCTTGAAATATTTAAAGATGCTGGTATAGAACGTTTACGTGAAAAATCGCTACATATTACAAGATACATGCTGGATTTAATTGATTATGAATTAAAAGATTACGGATTTACAATTGGAAATCCATTAGAGGATGAAAAACGAGGCGGGCACATTTATTTAGAACATGCAGAAGCAGCACGCATATGTAAAGCGTTAAAAGCAAATGGAGTTATCCCTGATTTCCGTGCACCTAATGGAGTAAGACTTGCGCCGGTCGCTTTATATAACACATACGAAGAAGTGTGGAAATCTGTACAAATATTAAAGAAAATTATGAAAGATGAAGCGTATAAGCAGTTTGAAAATAAGCGGGAGGTTGTGGCATAAGTATGAAAGCTTCAGAGTGGATTGATATTTCACAACCGCTAAATAATGATATTGCTACTTGGCCAGGTGATACACCGTTCTCGTATGAAGTTTCATGGTCAAAAGAAGAGAGTGGCTCAGTAAATGTCGGAAAGTTAACGATGAGTATTCATACAGGTACTCATATTGACGCACCGTTTCATTTTGATAATGATGGAAAGAAAGTAATAGATTTAGATGTTCAAGTTTATGTCGGTCCAGCGCGGATCATTGATGTTTCTAATCTTGAAAGCATTGGGAAAAAGGAATTAGAAACCTTTCATTTAGAAGGTATAGAACGCTTGTTGTTACGCACATCTTCACATGGTAAAGCGAATGAATTCCCGAATGTAATTCCGCATTTACGTGCTGATATCGCACCATTTCTTTCTGAAAAGGGAATTCGTTTAATTGGGGTAGATGTACCATCAGTAGATCCATTAGACGATAAAGAATTGGCAGCGCATCACCAATTGTTTAAACATGGTATACACATTTTAGAAAATGTCGTACTAGATCATGTAGCAGACGGCGATTATGAATTAATCGCATTACCACTTGCCTTAACAGATGCAGATGGAAGTCCAGTTCGAGCAGTTATTAGACCAATATAAGTAGAATTATATAAAAGGGGCGTTTGGCTAATATGAAAGAAAACGAAAAGGTAATTATGGAAAAAGGAATTCATACGGACTTTAAAGAGAATATGACGTACGGGGAGTATTTACAATTAGATAGTTTACTATCTTCTCAAAAGAGATTATCAGATCATCATGATGAAATGTTATTCATCGTGATTCACCAAGCAAGTGAACTTTGGATGAAGCTTATTTTACATGAGTTAAACGCAGCGATTGAATCTATTAAACAAGATAAATTACAACCAGCTTTTAAAATGTTAGCACGTGTATCAAAAATTCAGTCGCAAATTATTCAATCTTGGGATATTCTTGCGACATTAACACCATCAGAGTACATTGAGTTTCGTGACTCACTCGGTCAAGCTTCAGGTTTTCAATCGTATCAATATCGTATGATTGAGTATGCGCTTGGCTATAAAACGCCGCACGCATTAAAAATTTATGAAAAAGATCCAGAATTACACGCTCGACTTCATACAGCGCTACACGCACCAAGTTTGTATGATGTGGCAATTCAAGCACTTGTAAAAGAAGGATTCCCTATTCATAAAGATGTGTTAAATCGTGATATTACGCAGCCTTATGAAGAAGACGCAACAGTAGAAGCAGCATGGATAGAAGTGTATGCCGATGTGAAAAAATATTGGAACTTATATCAGCTTGCTGAAAAATTAATTGATATCGAAGATTGGCTACAACAATGGCGTTTCCGTCATATGAAAACGGTAGAACGTATTATTGGTCATAAAATGGGAACAGGCGGATCTTCTGGTGTATCGTATTTAAAACGAGTACTTGATCAATGTTTCTTCCCAGAGCTTTGGAATGTTCGTACGAAATTATAAAAAACAAACCTGTCAGTTTATTACTGGCAGGTTTGTTTTTTATTTGAACACATTTATGTTTTAATTAAAGCTACAAGATATAATAAATAAGGTAATGATTTAATTGGAGGTAAAGTTTTGGATTTCAAGCAACTAGAAAATAAATTTGAAAAGAAAAAAGTAAATACATTTCTCGTTTATCAAAAAGGTGAGCTAACCAATGAATATTATAAAACGATAGAATGTGCAAGTAATTTATATAAAATAAACTCGATTACAAAAAGCATTGTATCTATATTAATTGGTATTGCAATTGATAAAGGATATATAAATGATATACATACACCGATTATAGAGTGGATTGAAAATGTATCTAATGAAAAGCGGGATTTGACTCTTTATCATTTATTAACGATGACTACAGGTGAGGATTGGAAAGAGTTCGGAAATGGAGTAGTGTTCCCAAATGATTTTGTAGAATCGGAAAACTGGGTGCAGTATATATTAGAAAAACCAATAATGGAAGAACCAGCTACAAAAATGAATTATAACTCAGGGTCTTCTCACTTGCTTAGCTATATTGTTCAAGAAGTTACCGGAATGTCGACAGAGCAGTTTGCGAAAAGATATTTATTTGATCCATTAGAAATTACCGAATATGAGTGGCAACAAGATCCGCAAGGCATACATGTCGGCGGTTTCGGTATGAAAATGAAATCTAAAGATTTATTAAAGCTCGGAATATTATGTTTGCAGAATGGATATTGGCAAGGGAATGAAATTGTATCATCGAAATGGTTAGAAGAATCTAGTAAAGCTCTATTTGAAACGTATGAACATGTGGGGGCTTATGGATATCACTGGTGGGTTTTGAATAACGAAAGATTTCACATACCGTATTGTATGTATTTTGCTATGGGATATGGCGGACAATACATCGTTATCATTCCACAGTTAGAACTTGTTGCTGTAATAAGTAGTCATATGCCAAAACGTGGACTTGTTCCATTGAAATTGTTTATTGAGCATGTACAGGAGCATTATAAGTTTATATAAGAAGAGAGAATGTTTGAAAGGTGTAAATTTAGGAATGGATTATAGAAATGAAAGAACCCGCACTGTTTAAAATATAAACAGTACGGGTTCTTTCATTTTATCTAATCGTCTTCTGAAATGTCATCTTTATAAATTTATCTGTCTTCGTTTCAAATTCTACATCAACAAAAACACCATATTCTTTTCCATCTTCACGTAGCCACAATTTAAATTTTTCAACCGTTATTTGAACGGTTTTCGGTTTTCTACCTATATGAAGGTAATCAATAATCTCCGCTTTTGGGTATTGTTCTTTCGTCTTTTCT
The DNA here is from genome assembly GCF_002209985.1 of Bacillus sp. K2I17. Classification (NCBI taxonomy): domain Bacteria; kingdom Bacillati; phylum Bacillota; class Bacilli; order Caryophanales; family Bacillaceae; genus Bacillus; species Bacillus sp. K2I17. Next base: position 26,017 of record NZ_NJGF01000008.1, on the reverse strand, counting down.
ACAGCAAGTTTCCCCCATTTGGCATACGGAGGCTGCGCATGAACAATTGATGGGACAGTATATATATTTGAACATGTAGTTATGAACAAAATGACGAGTGCGATACGCTTTAACAATTTTTTCATGATGAACTCCTTTTATATTTTTTTATATTGTTTACATATTTTTTCAACGATATGAGTTTGGATTTTTTTGTCTTCTTTACATAAAAGCGAGGCTTTTACAAAACATAACCAAGAAATCATTTCCGTAATTAAGGAGGGAAAATCATGCGTCAAAAAGCTATTTTTAAAATAGCAATTTTACTTGCATTCATAGGACTATCTTTGATGGTAAGTAGTATACAACTAAAAAATGTTGAAGCTTTTTCTAATCAAGTCATTCAAAGAGGAGCATCTGGCGAAGATGTCATTGAACTGCAATCTCGTTTGAAATATAACGGATTTTATACGGGAAAAGTGGATGGTGTTTTCGGATGGGGTACATACTGGGCACTTCGAAATTTTCAAGAGAAATTCGGATTACCTGTTGATGGTTTAGCTGGAGCTAAAACGAAGCAAATGCTAGTAAAAGCAACGAAGTATGACAAGTCAACAGCTAATAAAGGAACGACAACGAATAAAGGAAATAGTGGTGGTACTGCACAAGAAAATAAACCATCTCAAAATAAAGGGACAAATGTTCCAAATGGTTATTCTCAAAATGACATTCAGCTTATGGCAAACGCAGTATATGGAGAATCTCGTGGTGAACCGTACTTAGGGCAAGTTGCAGTAGCTGCGGTTATTTTGAATCGAGTTACAAGTGCATCATTCCCAAATACCGTTTCGGGTGTAATCTTTGAGCCAAGAGCATTTACAGCGGTAGCAGACGGACAAATATATTTAACGCCAAATGAAACAGCGAAAAAAGCTGTATTAGATGCAGTTAATGGATGGGATCCAACAGGAAATGCATTGTACTATTTCAATCCAGATACCGCAACAAGTAAATGGATTTGGACTCGTCCACAAATTAAAAAGATCGGGAAACATATTTTCTGTAAATAGAGCGGAGGTGGAACCATGTTACGAGGTATTATAATCGTATTATTAACAGTCGGTGTAGTTGGAACAGGATATTGGGGCTACAAAGAACATCAAGAGAAGAATGCAGTATTAATTCGAGCAGAAAATAGCTATCAACGTGCGTTTCATGATTTAGCATATGAGGTTGATTTATTGCACGACAAAATTGGAACAACGCTCGCGATGAATTCCCGTGCATCTTTATCACCTGCATTAGCAGACGTATGGAGAATAACATCTGTAGCTCGTTCGGATGTAGGACAACTGCCTTTAACATTAATGCCTTTTAATAAAACGGAAGAATTTTTAGCAAATATCGGTGATTTTAGTTACCGTGCAGCCATTCGTGATTTAGAAAAAGAGCCGTTAAATGATCAAGAATACAAAACGTTGGAAACTTTATATTCAAATGCAGGCAATATACAAGATGAACTAAGAAAAGTACAACATCTTGTTTTGAAAAATAATTTACGCTGGATGGATGTTGAGATGGCACTCGCATCAAATCGTGATCCTGCAGACAATACAATTATTGATGGATTAAAAACAGTAGAGAAAAATGTAACATCGTATTCATCTACAAACTTCGGACCGACCTTTACAAGTGCACAAAAAAATAAAAAAGGTGGATTTGAAGCGGAAGGAAAGGCAATTTCTAAAGATGAAGCGGCGAAAATCGCAAAATCATTTTTGAATTTAAAAGGAAATGAAAAAGTAGAAGTTGAGAAAAGCGGAAAAGGTGCGAAAGAATCTTTCTATAGTGTGAAAATTAAAGATCCAGCAACGAATAATGAGTTTTATATGGATATTACCGGAAAAGGCGGATATCCAATTTGGGTTATGAATAACCGAGAAATTAAAGAACAGAAAATTAGTTTAAACGATGCAGGAAGTAAAGGTTTGAAATTTTTAAAGGACCACAAGTTTAATAATATGGAGCTTTTTGATAGCTCACAATATGATAACGTTGGTGTATTTACGTATGTAGTAAATGAGAATGGCGTACGAATTTATCCAGAAGCAATTCAAATGAAAATTGCTTTAGATGATGGTTCTATCGTTGGTTTTTCTGCAAAAGAATATTTAGCATCACACCAAAAACGAACAGTTCCCTCAGCAAAGCTAACTGCAGCAGAAGCAAGAAAGAAAATCAATCCAGATGTTAAAGTTATGGAAGAACGTAAAGCCGTAGTTGTAAATGATTTGCATAATGAAGTACTTTGCTATGAATTTGTAGGTACTTTAGGGAAAGATACGTACCAAATTTTCATTAATGCAAATAGCGGAGCAGAGGAAAAAGTGAAGAAAATGCAAGCTGTTGAAAAAATTTATGATTAAACTTTAATAGTAAAGTGGTGAGAATAATGAAGATCTTAATATATATGTTGATGCTTTGCTTTTTTATAACAGGATGTAGTATTGGAAAAAAGGACAATCCAAACGAAAAACCAGAGCAAAAAAATGTTTCGACGAAAAATGTTAATTATACAAACAAACCAAATAAGCCAAATAAGCCAAATGAAAAAGCGGCGGACCATTTAGCATCTTTAGCCGCAAGTGTGCCAGGTGTGAATGATGCAACAGCGGTAGTTGTGGGGAAATATGCTATTGTAGGTATTGATGTAAAAGCGAAACTCGATCGAACTCGCGTGGAGTCCATTAAATACTCTGTAGCAGAAAGTTTAAAAAACGATCCGGATGGTGCTAATGCAGTCGTTGTAGCGGATGTTGATACGTATGAACGACTCAAACAAATTGGAAAGCAAATTAAAAAAGGAAAAACAGGTGAAGGTATACTTGATGAGTTAGCAGCAATTGTTGGCCGAGTAATGCCACAAGTTCCAAATGACATGATTGAAAATCGAGAAACGAATCCAATTAAAGATAATGATAAACAATTACCAAAAGATGAAGAACAAGAACTAAGAAAAGAACAGAATGACCAATCAAATAATCATTTGAATAAATAAAGTTAACCCCGTACTTAATTGTACGGGGGTTTTTCAATATAATATTTAATATTCAGTTTATTTTTAAGGGAATATATGGTTTAATTATGGTGGGAGGGACAACTGTTATGATGAAAAAAAGCGCATTAATAGTATGTAGTTTATGCTTAGGTTTCAGTATGACAGCGTGTGAACAGAAGAAAGAAGTAAAAAAACAAACAGCGACTTCTTCTACTGTGTTGGAAAGTGAGAAGAAAGAGTCTATCAATATAAAACATTTCTCGAATATAAATGAAGGAATGACTTATATTGAAGTGAAAGATGTAATTGGTTTTGATGGTAATTTACTTATAGAAGAAGGTGTAGAAGATTCTACACAAATTAAACAAATTTTTTCATGGAAGGGAAGCGATCCAACTTCATTAGTTGAAATTACCTTTTTAGATGGAAAAGTGCATTCAAAAGCGCAGCAAGGTTTAAGTTAATAAGTTGAAAAATGGGAGAGTTTAGCATGAACATACATACAGGGGAAATTCAATTAGTTCCGTATAAGGAGAAGTATAAAGAAGTTATACAAACATTTACTTTACCAAGTGAACAAGTTCAATTCACATCAGATCCAGGTGAATTATTGGAGAAAGCAAAAAGTGATCGAACAAAAAATGTGATTGTTATTTTAGATTACAATGGGGTACCTGTTGGTCTTTTCGCATTGCAAACAGGGGATAGAGTACAGGAGTTCACAGACAATCAAGATGCTTTACTTTTAACTTCGTTTTCTATAAATCACAATAGACAAAGAAAAGGATATGCTAAAAAATCATTGGCATTATTACAAGAGTTTGTAAAACGTTATTTCCCGATAAAAAATGAGGTTGTACTTGCTGTGAATGAAAAAAATATTCCTGCACAAAATTTATATGAAAAAGTCGGCTTCCAAGATAAAGGCTTTAGAAGAATGGGACCAATTGGTCAACAAATTATAATGCATTTACCTATCATGAAATAACGAGAAGAAAAACTTACTCTTGCATAACAAAGTAGTAAGTTTTTTTATTTAGTACGATATATAATGTAGATTATATATATAAATGAAATAGAAATGAAGGAAATACAAAATGAATCAAGTTAGAAAATGGAATATTGTTGGAGGAAGGGTGATAAAAACCGGAATAGCAGTTTTTCTTACAGTTCTAGTTTGTGAATGTTTCAATATACCCACTATTTTTGCTGTCATCACGGCTATTGTAACGATTGAGCCAACTGCAACGGATTCTATAAAAAAAGGGCTAATTCGTTTTCCAGCTTCAACAATTGGATCGGCGTATGCAATGACTTTCACATTTTCCCTAGGTCATCAGGCTCTTTCTTATGCGTTAGCAGCGATGTTTACAATCGTTACATGTCAAAAACTAAAGTTACATGCGGGAACGTTAGTCGCAACATTAACTGCTGTTGCAATGATCCCTATTACGGCAGATCATTATTTCACTGCATTTTTAATTCGATTAGCTACTACATCTACTGGTATTATAGTATCTACTTTAGTGAATTTTTTCATTTTGCCACCACACTACCTTGAAACCATTTCGGGATGTACAGAGGAGCTATTTGTTAAAACTGCAAATATTATGGAGGAATGGCTTAATACATTAATTGAAGGGAAAGTTATAACGAAAGAGACAACTTATAATCTATCTAATTTGAATTTATCATTACATAAAGCGTTACAATTTGTTCAATATGAGCAAAAAGATTGGAAATATCATCGACATACAAAGAATGAAATGAGAAGCTTTTTAGCCATGCAGAAGCAACTCCATATATTGCAGCAAATTATTTACCATATAGATAATTTAGCTCGAGCACCAATTGAAACATGGGACTGGTCACAAAATAAAAAAGAGATATTACAGCGAACGGTTCATTCTGTAATTTCTATATTAAGAAATAATTGTAATGAAATAGATGAAGAACATTTTAAACTGATTGATGAATTAGACAAAAAATTTTGGGATTATAAAAATGATTTAGGACATTGTAAACCAAATCAATATCATCATCACTTTTCAAGCGAATCTATCATTTTGTTTGAGGTATTATCTATACATGATATGTTAGAGGAATTAAAACAAATATCCGAGAAATATAAGAGTGAAAATCAACTCAATTGTTCGGCTCATTTAAATGGGGAGGATTGATATGACAATTTATATTACATTACTAAGAGGAATCAATGTAGGCGGGCATAAGGTAATCAAAATGGCGGATTTAAAACAAATGTTTGAATCAATAGAGTTAAAACAAGTAAAAACATATATTCAAAGCGGTAATATCGTGTTCGAATCTGAAAATGATGTTGATTTTTTAAATAAACGAATACAATCGGAAATTAAAAACGTTTTTGGTTTTGATGTTCCAGTCATGTTAAGAACACATGAGGAATTTATAAATATGATAAAAAGATGCCCCTATGAAGCCGATTCATTGCTAGAAGGTGAAAGTATACATGTTGCTTTCTTAGCAAACGAACTTTCTGAAAAAGAAAAAGCTCAGCTGCTTATGCAAAAAAATGAGACTGAAGATTGCTATATTTATGAAAAAGTTGTTTATTTATTTTTCAAAAATAGCATTCGAAATTCTAAATTAATGAACCAGTTTCAGAAGTTACATACGCCAGCTACAGTAAGAAATTGGCGGACTGTGAATAAATTAAAAGCGATAGTTGAAGGAATGTAAATATTAAAAGATGAGATTCACTTAGAGCAGATAAATGTTTAAGAGACTATGGTTATAGTATAAAATAAACGAATTAAGGGGTAGGTAAGATGGGGAAATTTGTGAAAGACCAAAAGGTAGTTGCACTTACATTAGAGGGTTTAGCACCATGTACGGTTGTAAGAGTTGGTTGGATTTTTATCATGGTACAAGTAGAAGAAACGAAGCACCTATACTCACTTACAAAAGGTAAGATAACGTCTATAGAAGAAGATAAACACTATCTTTTAGAAGAGAGTTTTGATGAAGAGGACGTTTATGATATAGGTAGGGTATTTGGTGCAATTGAAACAACAGACATGGACCTTGCAAAGAAATCATTTGAAGAAAATGAAGACTTCAAGAAATACGAAGATTTTCACAATCCATCAGAAGGGAAACTGTATGGTGGAGAGTACTATACTACAATCAAAACAGGTAAAGAGTTACTAGAACAATACTTTAATCGAGAAGAGCTAGAGCGTAATGGTACTAATTAAATTAGATGTGAAAACAGTTAAAGGCCAAATCTTATTTATGTTAGGTATATAGACTAAAAAATTTATATTTGATTATTGGGAGGATAAAATAATGGATTTGGTAAACAAATTTTTAAACGGCTTGAGAGCAGCATTATCAACAGATGATCTCGAAGCACTAAATAAAGCGTGCGGTGCTACAAAAGAGGATATTGATATATTAAGGTTGAAATATCCGAATTGTCCAGAATCATTAATCTCCTTACTTGAAAATATCGATGGTACATATTGGCGGAAATATGGAGAAAACAAAGTTGGGGTATGTATTTTAGGTTCAGATGTTGAAGAGTATCCATATTATTTACTTTCTACACAGGAGATGATCGAAAGTTCAAAAGAAGGAGAAGACGTCTCCTATCTTTTAGAATACCAAGATGAAGAGGATGCTGTTGACTCTAAAATAAATCCAGAAGGACTTCTCCCTGGCACGTATATTCACTTTTCAGATTGTATGAACAACGGTGGAACATCAAAGCTGTATATTGATTTTAATCCTTCTGACGAAGGGGTATGTGGTCAAATCATTCGTTTTTTACACGACCCTGATGAATATGAAGTGATTGCAAACAGCTTTGATAAGTATTTACAGGATCTTATTGATGGTGATTTTAATTTTCTAGAAGAATCTCAATAATTTTTGAAGAATTACACTTTAACTAATGGGAGCTTTAGTTGAACAAGATTTAAACAAATTTATTATTTATATTTTTAAATCAAAATTAAATAACATTATTATCACTTTACAAAATCTCATCTTTTTATTTATATTGTTTTGCGACTATAAGTTCAACGATAGGATAAATAAAGAACGAAGAACAAAGTGCGATAAAAAGAGGAAGATTCTTTATTTCATCGAGTAATAGGAATGCAAATCCTTCTGATAATAGTAAAACAAAAAACATAAGACATATAAGTACAAAATAAGCAATTTTAAAACTTTTATATTTAATTTGTTGTCCCATTTCATCTTTGCTTTCTTCTGATACTCCGTTTGGATCTCCCCACGTAATATGATTGATGAGGTAGCTAATTATTATTGCACTTGCGAAGATTGTTCCACCTAAAATCGCACCTTCAGAGATGTATTTATAGACTCCATGTATAAGTACTCCAAGTAACGATAAAACGATTGTTAGTAAAATGAAATTTTTGCGATTCATATTAGAAATAACACCTCCATAGTTGTAAAAAACTCTTTACATCCATAGTATAAAATTGGAAAAGTTTTATGTCAAATACTTTTTACATAAATGGTGCAAGAACATGATATTTTGTTTTTATGATTAATAAAAAATTACATTACATTTGAATGTAAAAGAATGGGCTCGCATATATTTGGAAGGGATGTCAGATTAATTTAGGGGGTAGTTATGTCTATTCTATTAAAAGCTGGTGCTGATGCAGGAAATAACGGTTTGAAGTTAATGGTGAAAGGGCAAGACCCTATTTTTATTCCGAGTATATATTCTTTATATATAGGAGAGCCTACAGGATTGTTAGATGAGAGTGATGTTTCATTATCTGAATTAGAAAATCACATTGACGTGACCATTAGTTCTCCATCGCTAATGTTAAATAACGTGCGGTATATCGTTGGGGAAAAAGTCATTCAAGATCAATTAAAAGGCACTGAGGTTGAGAAGAAATCAAATAAGTCAACTGATGAGTTAATGGTTATTACAATTCTATCTGGTTTAGCAGTAAGTGCTATGCGTCAAAGTCCAACTTCTAGTCATATTAATATTCGTTATGATTTATCTGTTGCTCTTCCTATGCAGCTTATTACACAAGAAATAGCTGCGGAAAATGCGAAACGTTATATGGGCAATCATAAGGTTGTGTTCCATTATCCTAACGGACGTGATGTGACAATTAATATTTCAATCGAATATTGTAAATGCCTACCTGAGGGCGCTTCTGGTACGTGGGGCATTGTATATGATGAAGAAGGAAATGTAGTGAAACATAAAATAGAATGTGAACAAAATCAAGTTTCAGAAATTGATTTTGTTGATAAAACTTTATTGTCTTTTGATATTGGTGCAGGGACGACAGAAGAAGTAGTTTCACTAGGTGTGAACTTTAGACCACAACTAAGTAAGGGCTTATCATACGGTGTGAAAGAAACGTTACTACAAATTATTACAAGATGGAATCGGAAGTATCCAACAAAGACGATTGATAGTATTACAGAGTTTAACCAAATTTATTTAAATGAAAAGCACCCAAGAAATGCGTTACTAGTTGAAGAATCACAACCAGCATTATTAGGTTTAGCAGCGCGTGTCGCAACAGATATCATAAACAAAATTGATGACATGAAAGACGATCCATACGTATTTATTTATGGCGGGGGCGCAGTAATTATTAAAAACAGTTTAAAAATGATTTTAAAACAAAAAGGACGACTAACAAATGTAATCTTTGTAGATAATCCATTATTTACAAATGCACGTGGATTATTAGTCTACACTTGTTCGCCAAAATATAGAGAGCATAAGCAAAAAGAGTTAGGATTTACAAACTTAACGATAAGTTAGTTGGTGGAAGTATGCGATCTAGGCGATATAAACGTGGTGATCGAGTAAAAATCAATATTCATAAATCAGTATCACCTGAAATGATTGCATGGCTGAATAAACAATCAAACCCAACCAATTTCTTTTTCTTTGCAGCGCAGCAACTCTTTAAACAAGTAGGAGATATTGATGTGTCAAAAGCTATACCAAGTAGCCATGTTTTCTCATTATACGTGGAGCCATCATCTTTATTAAAGGTCGAAGTAAATCCCTTTAAAAATGTGCCACTAGAAGCTAATAAATCCACCGATAATATAAAAAAAAAATCATGGGAATCTGTTGATCAATTAGATTGTCCGTTTTTTTAAACATAGAAAAAATAAGTATTGCCCATCACTATACATACGGATACAGTGATGGGCTTTTTTACATGTAACGAATAGAAGGGGCACAAATTATGGTGTGCCCCTTCTATTCGTTATTTATCTATATTTTAGATGTATGTTCAATAACTGCATGAATGATGTCTTCCCAGTCATCAGGATGATTTTCATGTCCTGCGCCTTCAAGGGTTAGTAGGACTGAGTTAGGAATTTCATCAATAAGTGCGAGACCATGTTCAAAAGGGAGTGCAGTATCGTCTGTTCCGTGAATAACTAATGTAGGTGCTTGTATGGAGTGAAGCACACCTTCATAAGCATCATCACCTTGAAGTAAAGCGTGATTAAACATACTTAATAGATTGTTTGCGCGTTCTATTTCTTGTTTTACTTGATTATAGACTCTTTTTTCATCAAATGTTCGTTTGGACCCACATAATAGGCGAGATCCGGAAACTAAATATTTTGCTACAACATTTTTATTTGTCCAATCTAAATGCGTGCCATTTGCGTGATGTGTTAAAATTCTTTCGTCCATCGGAGGTAAATCGCGCGTGTTATCGTCAGAGCCTATCACACTTGTAGCCAGTAATGTTAACGTTAAAATTCTTTCGGGATGTTTTACAGCAGCAATTTGAGCGATCATTCCACCTAATGACATACCGAATAGATGTGCTTTATCAATATGATAAGCATCGAGGACCCCAATTGCATCTTCAGCCATATCTGTAACTGTATAATTGGAAGTTCCAGGCTCATATGTAACAGAGCATCCTACATCACGGTTATCAAAACGAATAACAAATTTCCCCGTGTTAGCTAACTGTTCACAAAACTCTTCATCCCAATAAACCATTGAACACGTAGCACCCATAATTAATAAAATAGCTGGGTTTTTAGGGTTCCCAAAGCTTTCTGTACATATATCAATCCCGTTTATTTTAAATATCTTTTCAGTCATAGAGTTCTCCCCATTTCTTTTGAATGTAATTGAAAATACAGTTTTGAGTGATTCTAAGGTGAGTGTACGTTTTTTTACGGAATTCATAACGCTTCTTACGTAATTACCCCCAAAAATAAGTTTATGATAATTCAAGGCAAAAAATTTTGAGAAATATTTGTATGTTATTAAAATAAATAGCAAGGAGGAATGGAAATGAAAGCAATTGTTATAGATCAATATGGTAATGTTGAAGAATTAAAAGAAAGAGAAGTTATAAAACCAATTGTTAAAGGTAACGAGGTATTGATACGTATTCTCGCGACATCTGTTAATCCTGTTGATTGGAAAATAAGAAAAGGAGACTTACAAGAACAGTTGCGATTTTCATTTCCAATTATTTTAGGGTTGGATGTAGCTGGGGTTATTGAAGAAGTTGGGGAAGAGGTAGAGTGCTTCAAAGTAGGAGATAAAGTATTTACGAAACCTGAAAATATAGGGAAGGGCTCTTATGCTGAATTCATTACAGTAAAATCGGATTTAGTATCTTATATGCCTACTAATCTAAGTTTCGAAGAGGCAGCTTCTATTCCTCTTGCAGGACTTACAGCGTGGCAAAGTCTTGTAGATTACGCAAAAATAAAAGAACATGACCGAGTACTCATTCATGCTGGAGCTGGTGGAGTTGGAAGTTTGGCAATCCAAATCGCAAAATCATTTGGAGCTTTTGTTGCGACAACTGCAAGTAGTAAGAATGAAGAGTTTTTAAAGTCTTTAGGAGCAGATCTCTTTATTGATTATAAAAAAGATAAATTTGAAGAGTTACTATCAGATTTCGATATTGTATTAGATACAATAGGTGGCGAAGTACAAGAAAAAAGCTTTCAAATTATAAAATCTGATGGTGTGTTAGTTTCGATTGTTCATGAGCCAATTCAAAAAGTAAAAGGGATAAAATCAGGGTTTTTATGGCTAAAACCAAACGGAAAGCAATTAGAAGCATTATCAAAATTAATTGTACACGGAAAAATAAAACCAATTATAAGTAAAGTTGTGCCGTTTAATGAAGAGGGGGTTAGAGAAGCTCATATTTTGAGTGAAGGTCAACATATTAGAGGTAAAATTGTAATGAAAGTCGGAGGATAATGAAAATAGTGGCTTGTAGAGAAAGTGAAGTTGAACTACAAAAAACGCAGAAAAAAATACTATCCAAAAAGTCACATTTTCATTTTGGATAGTATTTCTTATTGGATATGTAATGTTATTTCTATAATATACAGTTTCGTATTGTATCATGTAATTTCTCTAAACCAATCAACATATCTTTTTCATTTAACATCGAGTAGCTAATCCGTAATTGGTTATTACTTATATCTGTATTTAATAGACAAGCTGTTCCTGGTAAAAAAGAGACATCTACTTCATTTGCTTTTTGTAATAAGGTAAAGGGATCTATCGAATCAGGAAGTGTAATCCATAAATTAAAGCCACCATTTGGTATTTCAAATCGTAATTCTTTAAGTGGTGATAACATATCAATAGTTATATCACGTCTAATTTGTAAAGCCGTACGTAATTTTTCTAAATGATTTTTCATACGTTCTGCACGTAAAAAAGGAAGGAGTGCTTTTTGCGTTAATAAAGGACTACCGATATCCATTGAACCTTTTACAGCATATAACCATTCAAAAATAGGCCCATCGGCAATAAGAGATGCGATACGCAATCCTGGTGCTAACGTTTTACTAAATCCTTTTATATATATTACATGACCATTCGTATCAAAATTTTTGATAGGAGAGGAAATAGTAGCACCCTCAAAATATATTTCTCCGAAAGAATCATCTTCAATTATAAAAAACTCATATAGCTCTGCTAGTTCTATAAGTTCCATTCGCCGTTCATTACTCATTACTGTACCTGTCGGGTTCTGGAAAGTTGGATTCGTATACAATAATACGGGATTTTTACTTTGACAAATATCATCGATTAAGTCGGAGCGAACTCCATGATTATCAAGAGAAACTGGTATAATTTTAGCACCTTTATTGATGAAAATATCAAGCGCAGCACTGTAACAAGGACTTTCCACTAATACAATATCACCAGGTTTTAATAATGTTTGAGCAATTAAATCAATTCCTTGTTGTGCTCCGCTTGTAATTAATAATTTAGATGGATCGGTCACTAAATTCTGGTGTTCACTTAAGTAATTTGCTATTTCAACTCGCAGTTCATAATCACCCTGTACTGGCCCATAAGTTGCTAGGATCATCTGGTCTTTATGAAGTATTTTATGCATTTCGTCTGCTAAGAATGGATTTGGCAATAAACGAGGATACAAAATCGCTTGTGAAAAATCGTAATATTTTCGGTGCTGATTCATTGCATATTGAGATCGCATAACATTAATCGTTTTCGTTTGTTGCCATTTGTACGGAATTGGTTTGAAATCTTTCTTTACATGTTTATGTATATAAGCACCTTTTCCTTGCTCAATGCGTATATATTCTTTCTTTTCTAATTGCTTGTATGCTTTACGAACAGTTAATAGGCTAATCTGCAAATCTTCGGCCATAGAGCGTAAAGATGGAAGGAGGTCACCATGCGCAAGCATGCCACTTTGTACTCTTTCAACGATTTGCATATATATTTGTTGGTAATACGGTATGTTGGATTCTTTACGAAGGACAATCTTCATGGTTTCACCTTTTTCGTTTTTATTTTATTAAAGCGAAAAATATAAAGAGAATCAACTACAATTTTAAGTAACTGTTATATACATAGATACACTGTTATACACCATACCTTCTATACTCATGTTAAGAGTAAAAAGGAGGAAGAAAAATGGTCATTTTCAATTATATTTTAGTATGTATTATTTTCGGAACAACATTTTTAACGATAAAAATCGGAATTGAAGCAGGAGCGCCCCCATTATTTTCAGCAGGAATTCGTTTCTTTTTAGCAGGCGTCATTCTGATGATTATATTTAAGTTAAAGCGAAAGGAAATTATGCCACATGTATTTTCAAAACGTATTATATATGCTGGTTTTTGCTTAACGTTTATGACATTTGCTACATTGTACTGGGCGGAACAATATATTTCTTCAGGATTAGCTGCTGTACTTTCTGCTACGGGGCCGATGATGATTTTATTATTACAGGCAAAGAGAAATAAGGAAAAATTACAAAAAGAGCAACTTTTTGCTTTAATTATCGCACTAATAGGTGTTGTTTTTGTTTCTTTACCAGGAACGCACCAAGAAGTAAGTCTCATATGGAGTATCGCTTGTTTTGTTTTAATAATAGGAGAGTTATTTTACGGAATAGGCTCTATTCGCTCAAAAGAAATACTTTCGGATTTACAAAGTGTATCACCATTTCTCATTAATGGTATTCAAATGTTTTACGGAGGGGTATTATTACTAATCGCATCCGTCATAGTAGAACAACCGAATGTATCTGTATTAGCTTCATGGAGTGTACAGTGGCCTATTTTATATCTTATCTTTATCGGATCAATTGGTGGGCACGGATTATATTATTGGCTCTTATCAAAAACAAATCCTGTATTCCCGTCAACGTGGTTATATGTATCACCGTTAATTGCTATTATTGTAGGATATATCATATTAGGAGAACCTTTAAACCCTACAATGGGAATAGGTGCTTGTTTTATTTTGGTTGGTGTATTTTTAGCTAATCGATCCACACTCCGGAGCTATTTCAAACAAGGGAAATTATTTGAGAAGGAAATGTAGTTGTATAAAGAAGCAGCCCTGTATATAACAGGGCTGCTTGAATTTTATTCATGATACGGATTGACTTTATTTATTGGAAAGGCGTAATATTATTAAGCTATATGAAAGAGAACTATAAAAAGAGGGGAGTTATTATGAAAATGAATTGGACTGAAGTAAAGGAAAAAATTCGACCGCAAATTTCAAAACCATCATATGAAACTTGGTTTACTAATACTACTGTTTATTTAGAGGATGATATATTAACAATTTATTGTCCAAATGAATTTGCTCGTGACTGGTTAGAATCTCACTACAAAGAATTAGTATTTCATACATTAAGAGAAATGTTTAATACGACGTTTGAAATTCAGTTTGATCTATGTAATGACGAACCATCAAAGTTGAAAGATGTTCCAAAAGAAAGGCTAAATAGCTGGGATGAAGTAAAGAAAGCGTTAAGGCCAAAATTAGCAGAGAAAACATTTATAACCTGGGTTAGAAATACAAATGCTACTATAGAAGATAATACATTAATAATCTTTTGTGAGGATGCGTTTCATCGTGATTTGCTTGAAGGTGAGTATAAAAATATAATTTCAAGTACCGTACAGAAACTTACTAATGAAGAATATCAAATTTGGTTCGAAATAGAATCAAAAACCACTCCTATCACACATATTCATCATATGCAAAATAATCCACTCACTTCCGGACAAGAAGAACCCAATACAATTTGGAATGAAATAAAAGGTAAAATGCAATTAATAATTTCAAGACCTTCATATGAAACATGGGTTAAAGAAACGACAGCCAGAATAAATGAAAATTCATTAATCATTTATTTTGAAAACGAATTCCAACAAGGATGGGTTGAAAAGTCTTATAAAGATTTAATTGCGGAAATAGCTAAAGAGTTAACTGGAAATACATATGAACTTCAATTTGAATTAGAATCAAATAAAGATGCAACCAGTAGTGGTGAAAAATCAAAATCACCTACTGAAAATACTATTTTTGAATTATGGGAGCAGTTCAAATCTTCCAATGATGAGTTAAAATATAATAATGTAGAGGATAGCGAAAAACGCATCCAAGCATTAGATGAAAAAATTGTGAACTTAGAAAAAGTGATTGATACATTAGTGGGAAAATTAGAGGTAGTAGAATCAAAAACACAGTTGGAAAAATAACCAACTGTGTTTTTTACTTAATTTACTTTTTTTATAAACCCTTTATAATGACGTTTCACAAGCTGACTTTCTAACGTCTTCATTGTTTCAAGTGCTACACCGACGATGATAAGTAAGCTTGTACCACCAATTTGTGCAGAAGGTGGTAATGTAGCAATTTTTGTGAATACGAGCGGTAAAATTGAAATGGCACCTAAGAAAATTGCACCGATAAATGTTAAACGGTATAAAATTTTCGTTACATATTGTTCTGTTGATTTACCAGGACGAATACCAGGCACATAGCCATTTTGTTTTTTCAAATTCTCAGCCATTTGTTCAGGGTTTACTTGAATAAATGCGTAGAAGTATGTGAAAGCAACGATCAGACCGACATAAAGCGTCATTCCAAGTGGATGTGCGAAATCAAGATTTGCAACTAACCATTGCGATACGCTTGAATCAGGGAAGAGCTGCGCAATTGTACGCGGCGTCATTAAAAATGCGGAAGCAAAGATAACTGGAATTACACCAGCACTATTTACTTTAAGAGGTAAATGAGTGTTTTTTGCTCCTTGATATTGATTGTTTCCTGAAACAGCTTTTGCATATTGAATCGGTATTTTACGCACAGCTTGTTGAATGTAAATAACACCAACAACTATCGCTAAAATTACGAGACCAATTAAGACCATCTTTATGATGTGCATGAATAATTGATCGCCTGCATTTTGAAATTGTTGCAAATAAATTTGATTCGCAACATTTGGAATCGCCGCAACAAGTCCTGCGAAGATAATCATCGAAATACCGTTACCAACGCCATTAGCGGTAATTTGTTCACCTAACCAAAGTAAAAATGCAGTACCTGCAGTTAAAACTGTCGCAATAAATAAGTATGTAGTCCAGCTTTGATCTGTAATTAATTGTCCACCTGCTATATTATTAAAACCATAAGACATCCCAATGGCTTGTATGAATGCGAGAATGATTGTAAAGTATCGAGTGAATTGAGCTGATTTCTTTCGGCCCATTTCTCCTTGCTTTGCCCATTCCGAAAATTTAGGTATAACGTCCATTTGTAGTAATTGTACTATGATGGAAGCTGTAATATATGGTGTAATACCTACAGCAAAGATTGAGAAGTGTTGCAGTGCTCCTCCGCCAAATACGTTTAGCATACCTAAAACGTTAGCTTGATCTTGTACTTTTAATACCTCTGCGTTAGTATGAGGAACTGGAATAAACGTGCCAATTCGAAAAACAATTAGCATCGCTAGTGTAAAAAGAATTTTGTTTCTTATCTCAGCTACTCTCATGAAATTTGAAATCGTACGAAACATTATGTCGCCTCCTATATTTTTATCAGTTCAAAACTGATGGTTATATCCCGATGAAGTAACCACAAACCTCCTTCCGCATTAAATTCATTTGACAAATGGAATTTTATACACTTTGTAGTTTTCTCGGATATAAAAATATAAGGTGTTTTTTAGCGACCAATAAGCTTTTCGTAATCATTCAATACACATAATATATCGAATAAATTAACAAATGTACATACATACGCATGAAAAATGAATGAATAGGGGCATTTTTTACATTTATTTAATGCTAGATTGATAATTAGGAACGTTTTATGTAGTTGTATTGAAAGGATTCGGTGGAAAGTATTATGGTGTAGCTGCAGCACATGATAACCTCAAGGAAATCTTCAAGGATGTTGAGAAAACTCATATATTTAGTCGTGAATTAGAGAAACAGTAGTGAAGGAAAATCTTTCTTCTATAGAGAATGTTTCTAACGCAGGAATCTAAGTATATAGGTTCTAATGAAAGGAGAATTCACATGAATACATTTGTAAAGGACAAGTTTTATGAAACGAGAAATCAATTATTTGAGGAAATTACTTTGTTAAGTGATACTCAATTTAATAGAAAACCAGATAAGGATAAATGGAGTATAGCACAAGTTTGTCATCACTTAGTTTTATTAGATGAGAGAGTTATAACGGTTATTTTGTCAGGATTAAAAAAGATGGATAGTTTCCAAAATGAGCGTAAAGAAATTCATACTATTGTATTAGATAGATCAATAAAATTTATAGCACCAGAAATGATTGAACCAAGTATAGAACCATTTGAAGTGCTGCAAATGGTTGATTTGTTAACCGACTCTAGAAAAGCATTGATGCGTTTTCTGAGTACAATAGAAGATGAATCTAAATTGGCAAAAAAATCAGTGATGCATCCAGCTCTTGGAGAATTACTTCTTGATCAGTGGATAGAATTAATCTATTTGCATGAACAACGTCATATAGAACAAATCAAAGAGGTAAAATTGCTTTGTGAAGTTGAAAAGTAAAAATTATTATCTATTTATTGAGCGATTTAGGAAAGCATCAAGGGTTCGAGTGATAAAATATAAGTCCTGATAAGCAGAAGAAAATACGAAACTAGCAGATCTTACTCTTGAATAGGAAACGAATATTCGAAAAAAAACTGAATCCGAATTGTTGTATAAGTGGAACCCCGTCTTAAATGAAGAACGGGGTTATTATTTTTGGAAGTGATCTCAGCATTTTCATTTAGAAGGAAATAAATTAGCAATGAAATCCGAAAATGTAATCAGCATTACACACTATATCTTTAAGTTATAATGATTTCCGGAAATGAGTTATATGTCCATAATTTTGACAGTACATATACATCTACCGTTGGTTTAGCGCTCTTCACACGTTGGAGGAAGAAGTAAATACTATTCTGCTAGGGGGTATATGCATTTTATTCTCTATATTTTCACAGCAGAACCACCTCCAAAATTTTCTTTTGCAGTTGAAGTTTTCCGAATAATAAGTTACATTTTTAAAGTTCAAGCAACTTTATGAAAGTACAAAAAGGGGAGAAATATTGTTATTATGCAAAAAATGAAATGGAAGAACTATTTATGTTATTTTGTTATTTTTATACTTCTTGGAACAGCAGTAACAGTCAAACCATCTATCTCAAAAGCTGAGGAATCTGATGTTAATATTACACTGTTAGGTACTGCCGATATTCATGGTAGATTTATGCCTTGGGATTATGCGCTTGATGGTGCAAATACGAGTGGAAGTTTAACGCAGCTTTATACGGTTATAAAGAAGGTGCGTCAAGAAAATCCCAATACCATATTAGTAGATGCTGGGGATACAATTCAAGGAAATTCAGTAGAGTTATTCAATGATCAGCCACAATCGCCAATGATGGTAGCGATGAATGCAATGGAATATGACGCCTGGGCATTTGGAAATCATGAATTTAACTTTGGATTAGACACATTGAAAAAAGTTAGTGAGCAATATAAGGGCAAGACACTAGCAGGAAATATTTATAAGGAAAATGGAGAGCGTTTTCTTCCTGCATATACAATTGTTGAAAAAGGTGGAATTAAAGTCGGGATTATTGGTATGAATACACCAATGATTAGTGATTTTGAAAAAGGGACAGATCATTTGGATGGTTTAGTTGTGAAAAATCCAGTAGAAGAGACAAAAAAGGCAATTAAAGAATTAGAAGGTAAAGTAGATGTAATGGTAGGCGTTATGCATATGGGACTAGAAAATGAGAATGGAATCCCTGGTACTGGTGTTCAAGATATTGCGAATGCTTGTCCGGAACTAAGTGCTATTTTTGCAGCTCATATGCATAAACTTGTTAAAAAAGAAGTTGTAAATGGCGTTATTATTACAGAACCAGATAAATATGGAACACATATCTCACGTATTGACCTTACTTTTACAAAGCAAGATGGAAAGCTGGTTTTAAAAGATAAAACTGCTACAGCTATACCTGTAAAAAATACTGATGGAACAACAATAGTATCTGATCCTACACTTGAAGACACACTGACACCTTTTCACGAGTATGCGAGAGGAGATGCAAATGTTGTTGTCGCTCAATTAAAGGGTAGAAACCTTGTTCCTGAAAATGAAATAAAGGGTATTCCAAGTGTGCAGATTCAAGAGACACCTTTATCAGATTTCTTTCATGAAGTCATGCTCTACTACAGCAAAGCAGATGTAGTCGCCCATCAAATTGATAACGATAATGCCCGTTTGGATGTAGGTCCTATTAAGAAGAAAGATATTGCGTATAACTATCAATATGCTTTGGGAGAAATTACAGTATATAAGGTAACTGGGAAAGACTTAAAAGACTATATGGAATGGGCGGCAGGGTACTTTAACTCATCTCGTGCCGGAGATGTAACAGTTAGCTTTGATAAAACCCGTCGTGCTTCTAAATACAGTACGAACGATTTCTTTGGAGGCGTAAAATACGAAATTGACTTAACAAAACCCTATGGAAGTAGAATTACAAATTTACGCTCTATTCGTACAAATAAACCAATTAAAATGAGCGATGTTATGACGCTGGGAATGAATGCTTATAGAATGGAGGCTCTTCAGGCGAAAGGTGGAGCTTTAGAGGGGCGTAAGTTTGAACAAATATGGTCATCTAAACAAGAGAATGCATTTGGGGAAACTGGTGGCACCATTCGTAACCTTGCTATTACATATTTAAAAGAGGTAAAGAATGGTATATACACACCAAAAGTTATGCATAATTGGAAAATTACTGGGGTGAATACACATTCTTCAGAGCACAAGGCTGTAGTGGATCTTGTGAATAAAGGGATTTTAGAAATTCCAAAAACAGAAGATGGAAAATATACAAATATAGCATCTATAAATACTAAAGATTCAATTACAAAAGAAGAGATTGTAGCACTCTCACAAAAAGTTAATATTAATCCAAATCAGTTTAATCATGTAAAAAGAAAAGGTGAATTTTACAAAAAACTTAGTAGGATAATTAAATAAATATAAAATAGATAGCTCTCGTGCAAAGAACTATTAAACTTGGACATACCATTATCCTAAAAAAGTCTGTGATCGGTATGGAAATATAAAGAATCAACAATAAAAAGTCCCCTGGATCATTAAACAAATCCGGGGGATTTTTTATTTGAATAATTATGGTTTTATTTCTTACTATGCATATTTATAATATGCTTTAAAAGAACATACCTTGAGCTAATAACATGCAATAGATGTGTCCTTTACTATATTTAAATGGGAGACAAATTAAAGATATTTTTGACAAAATAAAAAAGCCTGAAACTCATATGAGACTTCAGCTATCTCATAACGTTACAATCCATCTTTGCAGCTATAGACATACATAACAACATTATATTAAAAAATCTAAATTGTAGATGCGCTGCTTCACTACAGTATTTATATACTATATACGTCATAAAACAAAACACGCACTTTCTTTTTCTTGTTTATCAAGGTCATTAGTATTCATTTGATCCATCTTTATCCTAAATCAACTTCATGTCCGAAATATAAGTTTAAATAAGTAATATAAATTATAAGATGTCCTATAACAATTTTTATTTTAATAGCATTAAACCTACTCTTAAAATAGTAAAGAGTGGGTTTTTATGTTGTTATTTAGATGTAAGGGCACTTTGATTAGAATGAATATAGATAATTAACAACTAACCAATTGGATGAGCGCCTAAAAGAGCTCTTTTTTATTGAAATTAATATACATATATGTGTCGTTCTTTATTTATATCATCGACCACATATATGTAATTTTGCATAATGTTACATAAATTGTGTATTTTCCCTTTTTTTCGACAAAAACAGGAAGTATACTTTGTACAAGCTTTCTATTCCAAAAATTATACGAGGTGAACAAAATGAAAAACAAAAAGACATTAACTAAGGTAGCATTAACAACAGGTTTAGCTTTAACGGCTGTTGCACCATACGGAGTAGGTTATGCAGAGGAAACAGATCAACTTCAAGTTCAAATTCAGGAAGAATCGTTCCGTTCGGGTGAACTTACACAACCGTCACAAAAGGCACCAGAGAATGTAGTAAAAGATGCTCTTAAGGAGAAAACAGAACAAGCTCTTTCTCCAAAGCAAGTCAATGGAGAAACAGGAGTAGATTATAAAGTTCTTCAAAAACGTGGTTCATATGATGGGACTACACTTGTACGTATTCAGCAAACATACGAAGGAAAAGAAGTATACGGCCATCAATTAACTGCACACGTAGATAATAACGGTGTTATTAAAAGTATTTCAGGTGATAGTGCGCAAAATTTAAAACAAGAAGAATTGAAAAAAACTATTAATCTATCAAAAGATGAAGCAAAACAATATATTTATACGAAGTACGGGAACGATATCAATTTTATTTCTGAGCCCGAAGTTAAAGAAGTTATTTTTGTTGATGAAAATAATGGACAAGCTAGCAATGCATATCAAGTTACATTTGAAGCTGCAACACCAAAATATGTTTCCGGAACTTATTTAGTAAATGCACAAAATGGTGATATGTTAAAAAATATGGTACAAGAATCTAACTTAAAAGCAAGTGAAAAACTAGTTGGAGCATTAAAGAAAAGTAAAAAAAGCAATCTTACATCATTAACTGGAACAGGAAAAGATGATTTAGGTATATCACGTACATTTGGAATCTCTCAACAAAGTAATGGCAAATATGCCCTTGCTGATTATACAAGAGGGCAAGGAATTGAAACATATGATGTGAATTATAGAGACATTACTAAAGAAGAAAGCTATTATCCTGGTACATTAGCAACTAGTACTTCGACAACATTTAACGATCCAAAAGCAGTAAGTGCTCATTACTTAGCAACAAAAGTATTTGATTTTTATAAAGATAAATACAAGCGTAATAGCTTTGATAATAAGGGACAAAAGGTAGTTTCAGTTGTACACGCTTGGGATTCTGGAGATACGAATGATCCGAAAAATTGGCAGAATGCATTAAGTGCGAATAATGGAAGTATGCTTGTATACGGAGATCCTATCGTCAAGGCATACGACGTAGCTGGCCATGAATTTACACATGCAGTTACTTCTAGCGAATCTAATCTTGAATATTACGGTGAATCTGGTGCGATTAATGAGGCGCTATCTGATATTATGGGAACATCTATTGAGAAATACGTAAACAATGGAAGTTTTAACTGGACTATGGGAGAACAAACTGGATCTGTTTTCCGTGATATGGAAAACCCGGCTTCTGTTCCATCTTCACTTGGAGTACCTTATCCAGATGATTACAGTGAATTTAACGATTTTAATGGATGGGATCAAGGTGGCGTTCATTTTAATTCAAATATTATCAATAAAGTTGCGTATCTCATTGCAAAAGGTGGAACTCATAACGGTGTAACTGTTAAAGGGATTGGTGAAGATAAAATGTTTGATATCTTCTATTATGCAAATACAGATGAGTTAAACATGACTTCTAATTTCAAAGAGTTGAGATCAGCATGTATTCGAGTGGCAACGAATAAATATGGAGCAAATACTGCTGAAGTTCAAGCAGTTCAAAAGGCATTTGATGCAGCAAAAATTAAGTAAGTTAGAAATATAGTTTTCATTCATATATTATTACATTATGAAAAACAGCTACTGTCATTTTAAAGATAGTAGCTGTTTTTTTTATACAGCAATGTATGATTGAAAATACAATTAATAAGCAATAATTAGGTTGTCTATCTTTATGAAGTTACGACACATATATAAGGTTTAAAGTGTATAAAAACAGAAAATTAATAATATATTGACCTCTTAATAGAAAGTGCTATAAAATGAAAGCGATAACAAACGATTGCTTTAAAATGATTTCCTTGATCTTTTAGTATTTACAAATATATGCAGACATAAATAAATCTATTTTTTTAAACATTAATGCAAACGTTTTCGTATTAAAAGATCATTGAAATACATATGTGAAAATAGCCAATATGGGGGTGAAGTAAAAGAGAGTTCTAGATTAATTTAAGTAGTGTAATTTAGTACGAGCATAATAAATTGTACGTACTATTTAAAGAAAGGGTGTATGTGGTGCAAATGATAAAAAGATTAATTAACAAATCAGTTTTATTACTTACTATAATCGTTATGTTATCATCTGTTTTCTCTTTTCAAAGTGTAAAGGCAGTTTCAAATTCCAAAACAACTGAAGTTATCATTCATTACAAAGAACAGTCTGGAAATACAAAGGATTGGAACCTTTGGTTATGGGGAGAAAATGCGAATGGTAAATCATATGAATTTACTGGTGAAGATGAATTTGGAAAGTACGCTAAGATTAATATAGATGATGACTATAATCGTGTAGGATTTATTATTCGTACAAATGAGTGGGAAAAAGATGGTGGCGATCGTTGGATTGAAAATATAAAGGACGGTCGTGCTGAAGTGTGGATTCTTTCGGGTGATGATAAAGTATATACTTCTAAGCCTTCTTCGAATCTATCAATTCAAAAAGCAACTATTGATAGTTTTAATGAAATCACTGTAACGACTAATGTTCCGTTTAATAGTAAGGAACAGAAAATTGAAATTGAGGGCATTAAAATTAAGGAAATTAATCCTTTTGATAAAAATGGTGGAGATATTACAAATAAGGTGAAAATAATTACGGAACAGAAAATTGATTTAAAACAGACATACAAAGTTAAAATCGAAAACGTAGCTGATACGTATACCGAAATCGGTAAAGTCATTCGTAGTGCGGAGTTTGATCATTCATTTTATTATGGTGGTAACGATTTAGGTAATATATATACACCACAACATACAAAGTTCCGTGTATGGGCTCCTACTGCGAGTGAAGCGAAGTTA
The DNA here is from genome assembly GCF_002209985.1 of Bacillus sp. K2I17. NCBI lineage: Bacteria > Bacillati > Bacillota > Bacilli > Caryophanales > Bacillaceae > Bacillus > Bacillus sp. K2I17. The sequence goes on along the minus strand of NZ_NJGF01000008.1, from coordinate 2,220 downwards.
GTTACATATAAAAAATGGAACGATAAAATAGGTACTGAAATAAACATGCAACAAAGTGAAAAAGGCACTTGGAAAGCAGAACTTACAGGGAACCAAAAAGGTCTCTTTTATACGTATAAGGTGAAAATTGGTGATAGGTGGACAGAAGCAGTTGATCCGTATGTGCGTGCTGCTTCTGTAAATGGAGATAAAGGTGCAGTTGTTGATTTAGAAGAAACAACTCCTGAAAAATGGAAAACAAACAAAAAGCCAAAATTTAAAAATCCGGAAGATGCAATTATTTATGAATTGCATGTACGTGATCTTTCTATTCAGCCCGAAAGTGGTATAAAACATAAAGGAAAATATTTAGGTGTAACTGAAAAAGGAACAAGAGGGCCTAAAGATGTGAAAACAGGACTTGATCATATGAAAGATCTTGGTGTTACGCACGTACAGCTTTTACCGATATTTGATTATGCTTCAGTAAATGAAGAGAATTTAAACGAACCACAATATAACTGGGGATATGACCCGAAAAACTTCAACGTTCCAGAGGGATCCTATTCTACAAATCCATATGAACCAACTGTTCGAATAACCGAATTAAAGCAAATGATTCAAACACTGCATGATAATAATCTTCGTGTTGTGATGGATGTAGTATATAACCATATGTATAATGCTGCTGAATCTAATTTTCATAAGTTAGTTCCAGGTTATTATTATCGTTACAATGAAGACGGAACATTTGCAAATGGAACTGGAGTAGGAAATGATACAGCTTCAGAACGGAAAATGATGAGGAAATTTATGGTTGACTCCGTCACATATTGGGCAAAAGAATACAATTTAGACGGATTCCGTTTTGATTTAATGGGTATTCATGATTATGAAACGATGAATGAAATACGTAAAGCTGTCAATCAAATTGACCCTTCTATTATACTGCATGGAGAAGGTTGGGATTTAAATACACCTCTTGCAGCTGAATTGAAAGCAAATCAAAAAAATGCAGTGAAAATGAAAGGGATTGCTCATTTTAACGATAATATACGTGATGGATTAAAAGGTAGTGTATTTGAGGAAAAGGAAAATGGATTTGTAAATGGAAAGGAAAACATGGAAGACCGTATTAAAAAAGGGATTACGGCAGGCATTGATTACGATATAAATTCGTCTACGTATCAAGATCCGGAGCAGGTGCTAACTTATGTGGAAGCACATGATAATCATACATTATGGGACAAACTTGAGTTGACTAATTCGAGTGATAGTGAAGAAGTGCGAAAACAAATGCACAAATTGTCTTCTTCGATTTTATTAACATCACAAGGTATCCCATTCTTACATGCAGGACAAGAGTTTATGCGTACGAAATATGGTGATCATAACAGTTACAAATCTCCTGATTCAATTAACCAAATGGACTGGTTGCGCCGTGCAGCATTTAATAATGAGGTAGAATATATGAAGGGCTTAATAGATTTACGCAAAAAGTACTCAGCTTTTCGAATGACATCTGCAGAACAAATAAAAAAACATATAGCTTTTATGGATACTCCCAAAAATGTTGTGGCTTATTCAATAAAGGGAAATGGGAATAAAAATGAATACTTTATGGTGACTCACAACGCAAATAAGGAAGCCGTTGACATAACACTTCCATCGAAAGGTCCGTGGAAAGTACTAGTAGACGGAAAACAGGCAGGTAGTAAAACACTTTACGTTGTCCATGATAATAAAATTAAAGTTCCTGCATTAAGTTCACTAGTTTTAAAAACGGAGAAACCAATTAAATAAAAGCAAATAATGTGGAAGTATATATAGAATTGAGTAATTTAAATACGGATTATAAATGCAAAAAGCGAAGTGACGGTTATTTTCACTTCGCTTTTAAAGTTCATGTAATATAATTTCACATACTGTAATTATATTACAAATTAATAAAAGAGATAGGCAAGGAAACATTGCTATTATGATAGGAGGAGGCGAAGATACCTTGATGTTTATCATTAAAATTATCTAAAATACATTCTTAATTTATATAATTTTTATTACATATTCGAACATATAACGGGCTAGATGTTCGAGTTGTATTAATTTCTACAAATCGTTTAAAGATAAAAAAGGCTTAAAAAGTATATGGCATAAAAAAGAGAAAAGACACCTTAAATGATATGATCCCCTTATAGTAGACAGTAAAAAGAAAGCACATTAATCTGTTTACTATGGAGGGGA